>NZ_CP071953.1:312910-625820 GCF_020084865.1 Candidatus Kaistella beijingensis
AAAGCGGGAACAGTTAGCAATTTTGTCCACTTTGCTACATATTTCAGAACAAGAGTTATTAACACTGTGGCTCGCAAATCAACTTTACGATATTTTGAAGGACGAAGAAAATGCTACTGCTGCGTTAAAAGTGGCTGAAAAGCAAATTGAATATATTAGAAAAATTAAATAAATTATGCCAACACTACAATTTAAGGGTAAAAATATTATATGGAATCATCACCTAAGTGTTCCTTACCATTCGTTAGAAGAAATCCCAGAGTTGGGGTTTAATGCAGATAATGAACCTGAAAATCTAATTATTGAAGGTGATAATTTAACTGCACTAAAGGCTTTGCTTCCTAAATACTCAGGTTCCATAGATTTTATATATATAGATCCCCCATATAATACAGGTAATGATAATGGTGTAGGTAAAGGTTGGATTTATAATGATAATGTAAATAGTCCTTTGCTACGCGAATGGTTACATAAAGAGGTTTCAAAAGATGATCTTACAAAGCATGATAAATGGCTATGTATGATGACTCCTAGATTAAAATTATTAAAAGAGTTACTTGTTGATAATGGTGTAATCGCAATATCGATCGATGATAACGAATTATCAAATTTAATTATATTACTAAGGGAAATTTTTGGTGAAAATCATATTGGTAATATTATTTGGTATAAAAAAAGAAAAGGCAGTTTTCTTTCGAAAGAATTCATTAGCTTAACTGAATATATCGTATTATTCAAAAAAACTACAGATAGCATCCACTTGTTCGGAGGCAAGGCTGATGAAGACGAATCGCAACCCCTTGTTAAAAGAACAAACTCTATAAAAGAGTTGACTTTTAAAGCAAATACAGTAACTTCTAACCTAAGTGATAGGATTTTAGATATTGGCACTTATGGTAGTGGTACGAGTGAAGTTGAATTATTGACACCGTTGTCTATTGAAAATAATATTATTACCAATGATATTACACTTAAAGGCCCTTTTACTTGGACACAGGAAATGCTAGAATTAGAGCTTAATAAAGGGTCCCGTATTACTATCAATACACTGAATTTACAACCTAGAGCTTTTAGAGTGTATGACGAAGACCACCATAAGGGATTAGGATCATATATAGATGGGCGGGAAATTAGTGCTACTACTGATGATGCATATGAGGAATTGAAAAGTATGTTTGGAACGGATCGAGCATTTGATTATTCCAAACCTTATCAACTTATCAAAGAATTAGTAAATGCGTGTACTTTTAAAAATGAAAATGCAATTATTTTAGATTCTTTTGCTGGCTCAGGAACAACAATGCATGCAGTCAACGAACTTAATAAAGACGGTGGAAATAGAAAATGTATATTAGTGCAAATGACTGAAGCTACAGAGGCTGAACCAGACAAAAATATTTGCAGAGATATTACAAGGGAGCGTAATAAACTTGCTATTGAAAAATATGGTTATGAAAGTGGTTTCAAATATTTAAAGGTGGGTGCTGCTATTGATCCCGACACTATGCTTGACGGCGAATTGCCGACTTACAATCAGTTTGCAGAATATGTATTCTATCTTGCAACAGGAGGTCATTTAGCAGATAAAGAAAACATTAATTCTGAAAACTATTTCGTAGGAACAGAAGGAAGTCAGGCAATCTATTTAATTTATGAACAGGATTTCGATAAATTGACGAGAATGGCGCTAACCTTAGATATTGCTGAGCAAATTATTGCACACAGTCCCGGTAAGAGAAGAACTGTTTTTGCGCCGTCCTGCTTCCTCGATGAAGATTATATGTCTGAGAAACAGATTGAATTTGTTTCTGTGCCTTACAATTTGTTTGAACGAAATACTGCCGATTAAGATGTATTTAAAGAACTATCAGATTCGTGTCGTAAACGAATTAAAAAACTTTTTTCAAACTTCAAAAGAACAGAAAATCACTTTTGACGCTGCTACTGCATTATTGCCCGAAGATATGCGCGACAGTTTAAATTATGTGCAGAAAACTTTTGAAAAATTTTCATTTCCTTATAATGACAGCAGCAAAAATGGTTTAGGAAAGTTTTATCCCCGTATCGTGATGAAGGTTCCAACAGGTGGCGGTAAAACCTTGCTCGCAGTTGAAGCAATCAGAGAATATCAAAATAATTTTGCACAGAAGAAAACAGGTTTGGTGGTTTGGATTGTTCCCCGTGAACCAATTTATAAGCAAACACTAAATAGGCTTCGCGATAAAGGTGACCCATACAGACAACTGTTGGATCAGGCAAGTGGCGGCAGAACGCTTATTGTTGAGAAAGGACAGAAACTTTCCCTTCAGGATATTGAAGAAAATTTGGTAGTGCTGTTTGTAATGATTCAGTCAATAAGTAGAGCGAATACAGCAGAAGCATTAAAAGTTTTTAAAGACAGTGGCGGTTATGATGGCTTCTTTCCGCAGGACAACCGTTATGATCTTCACGCTGAATGGCTAAAGCAAGTGCCGAATCTTGATACGCTTTGGAATAACGGAGATCAGGCGCAGTTGGTAACTAGTTTAGGAAATGCGGTGCGTGTTTCAAAACCGTTCATAATTATTGACGAAATTCATAAAGTCTTTTCAGATACAGCAAGGAAAACAATTGATAATCTAAATCCTGAAATGGTTTTAGGCTTAACTGCGACACCTAAAGAAGGAATGAATATCATTACCAAAGTAACAGGTCTTGAATTAAAGGATGAAGAAATGGTAAAGTTAGATTTGCATATTATTCCACCTGTTGATGCTTCAACCGAAGATTGGAAAGCAATGTTGAACCAAATTAAGGAACAGCGTGAACATCTTGAAGTTAAGGCAATAGAGTTCCGAAGAAATACCGGTCAGTATATACGGCCAATATCATTAATACAGGTTGAAAGAACGGGTAACGACCAACGCGGAAGAGGTTTTGTTCACAGTTTGGATGCAAAGGAACATTTATTGGATTTAGGCGTGAATCCTGATGAGATTGCTATTAAATCCAGTTCTCAAAACGATATTGAAGATATAGATTTGCTTTCACCGGATTGTCCTATTAGATTTATTATTACAAAAGAAGCACTTTCAGAAGGTTGGGATTGTCCGTTTGCATATAGTTTGGGGATTATTCCCAATACGGCTTCCAATACAGGCGTAACCCAATTGGTTGGTAGAATTCTGCGCCAGCCGAGAGGAAAGAAAACAGGAATTAAGGAACTTGACGAAAGTTATGTGTATTATTCAAAAGGTGATAATGGCAGTTTGTTGAATAAAGTAATTGCAGGATTCAAGGAAGAAGGTTTAGAAGATCTTACAGGAAAAGTGCAGGTTCAGGGTAATGCAACTGTTAATCCGCCAAAAAAAGTTGAAATTAAAGAAGAATTCAGGGATTATCAATACGCTTTTTATTTGCCTGTATGGTTGATGGTAAACCGTGAAAATGATTCTAAAAGAAGATTTAGTTACGACTTTGATATTCGTCCTTATTTGAGTTTTGAAGAATATAGTATATCACAGGAGTTATTGCAAAAAATTACGGAGTCATTAAGTGAAGAAAATAAAGAGCAGAAGTCTTTTACAGTTACAATTGACCAACAGAGCCACGCTCAGTATTCTGAAGAAAGCAGAGGTGTTGTTTCTAAGAGTTTTATTTCAAAGAACTATTTGTCTCGCAGGATTTCTGAAATTGTTGATAATCCTTTTTTAGCAAGAAAAATTTGTAATGCTGTTGTAGATAAACTGATTGAAGAAATATCGGAAGAAAAACTTTCAGATCATTTTTCATACATAACTGCAAAAATTGTTGAAGATTTATCAAACCAAAGGAAACTTCAGGAAGAAGAAATATTTATGAAACATCTTAATGAGGAAACTTTGGAATTGGTAATTACAGACGATAGAATAAACGGTTTCCAAATACCAAAAGAAGATGTCATTACAATTACAGGATTACCGAATACCTATACAAAGAACCTTTATTCCGATGTTGAAGTATCTTCAATGAATAGTTTAGAAAAATCTGTTGCAGGAATTCTTGAAAATCAGCAGAAATTATTGTGGTGGTTCAGAAATAAAGTGGGTAAAAATTGGTATTCAATCCAGGGATGGCACAAGCATAAAATCCGTCCTGATTTTGTAGTGGCTAAAAAGAAAGAAGATAATTCAGTAGATATAATTTACATTCTTGAAAGTAAAGGAGAGCATTTAGTCAACAATCCTGATACAGTTTATAAGAAAAAAGTTTTTGATAAGATGACAGAATTGCATCAAAACGGAAAAATCAAATCTTATCAAACTGAATTGGATTTCGGGCAAATTTGTGAAGAACAGGCTGCGTATTTAATTGAAGGTTCGCAAGAAGACACTGAAATCAGGAGACTATTCATGTAAATTAATTTTAAAAAAAAACTAAGTATGCCGGAATCTCTGCACTTCAATATTCTCACATTTACTGATGCTAAAGAAAAACATTCTTTTTGGTTCACTCAACAGGAAGACAAAAATTTGTACCGTTTCAGAAAGGATGTTGTACCGCTGGAAGTGATAGAGCATTTTGGCGAACAGGAATTTTACTATACATCATTCACCGTGGAGAATACGGGATTCTACCCTGTAGAAAAATCTGTGATTCCCGAGTATGAAGAAAGTGTTACCGATGATGGTGAGATTGTAACAAAACGAGTACACAACTCTGCATTTACAATTTCGATGCAGAAGAAATTCTATAATTGGCAGATTCAGCAGTATTTCAGAGCGAAAGGCTGTTTGGTAAAATCGGATTATATATTAGATTCTGAAGTTTGGATACAAAAGGAAAATAAGTTAGAAGATTCATTATATAACTTGTACGACCGCTTCACTTTGCGTGTACAGTTTCAGATAATATCCAAACAATGGGAACTTGTACTGATTTATGATGGCGTTTCTAAAATTTTCAAACAATCACTCTCAGACATAGATGAAGATATTCCGACTGATGCCTATAGATGGCTTTTGTTTGAGAAGGAGTTTTACCACTATCAGCGTATGCCGGATAAAGTGGCAAGGAATCTTGAAAAAGCATTCCCAATATGGAATTTGAAGATAAGGAAAGCACTGAATGAAACTGCTGAAAAACCCGATACATCCAATAAGTATTTCAAGTTTAAGGAAAAAATAACTTTCCTGATTAAGGATTTTCTAAAAATACCACAATTTGAAGATTTATTTCGTTTACAGTCTGATAAATTGCTTAAGGTTCCTGAATACCGTGTTGGTGGGGTGAGGTCTTCGATGAATGATATGTTGTTCGGTGAGGAAAAACCAGATTACACACCTTTATTTGGTATTACCAAAAATGGACCTTTTGATTTTCCAAAATGTAAAAATATTCATTTTATCTATTTTGTTCACGAAGACGATAAGGATATTGGAGAATTGGTACATCGTTACTTTAATAAGAAGTTTGATAATTTTCCTGGAATTGAGCAATATACAGGAAAGAAATATTTTGCTGATAAAGAATTAGGTTGCAGGTTTAAAGATAAAGAAAATCCTTGGCCTGAAATAAATGAACATATAACCAATCTAAAAACCAGTCCCGATGTTACCTATGTAGCAATCTACATTAGTCCGTTTTCAAGGGATACTGCAACTTTTACACAGCAGGGAATATATTTTAAGGTAAAACAGGCTTTATTGAATAAAGGAATTGTTTGTCAGGTGTTGGATGCTAACCACGCAAGGGAAGCAAGAAGTTTTGTCTACAATGCTATTAATCTAAGCATAGCAATAAACGCTAAACTGAATGGTACTCCTTGGAGACTAGATGAAGATCCAAAAGACGAATTGATTGTTGGAGTAGGTGCATTCCACAACAGGGTTACAGAAACCAAATACATTGCAAGCGCATTCAGCTTTGATAATACGGGCAAGTTTAACCGTTTCGACCACTTTTTTGAAAATCAGACAAAAGAATTAGCAGGACGCATCAAAATTACGGTAAAACAGTTTACAAGCATAAATCCGGATTTAAAACGATTAGTAATTCATTTTTATAAAACGATGAAGCAAAGCGAGCTTGCTCCAATTGAGAAAGCTTTGCATGAACTCGATTTGCATATCCCAATTTTCATTGTTTCCGTAAATAAGACAGAATCCACAGATTATATAGCGTTTGATGAAGCTTCTTCCTTGTTGATGCCGTACAGCGGTACATGGATTTCATTTGGAGAGAATAAATATTTATTGTTCAATAACATCAGGTATAGGAATAAAACTTTCAAGCCATCAGCTGGCTATCCTTTCCCGCTTAAGATAAAAATTGATTGTAACGATAAAAGGTTGCTAAAAGACCAGAAAACTATAGAAGGATTATTGGAGCAGGTTTACCAATTCAGTCGCATGTATTGGAAGTCATTCAGGCAGCAGAACCTACCGGTAACGCTAAAATATTCAGCAATGATAGCTGAAATGGTTCCATACTTCGAAGGCAAAACAATCCCCGATTTTGGTAAAGACAAACTTTGGTTTTTGTAAACTAATAAATCTCAAATAATGAATATTCAAGAACTTAGAGAAACGCAAGCGAAGTTTCAAATTTTGATTGATAATTTAATAGAAAATAAAAAATCATTATATAAACTAAGAGATGATTTTGCAAAGTATTATAATGAAACCCGTATACTAAACATGCCTTTAGATACCTATGTTTTAGGTAAATCTCACACTGATGTTAAATTTCATTTTTGTTACACTACTGAAAGGAGTCTTGATAGATTGGGTAGAATTATTGGATCTAAGGCTGATAAGTTTGGTGTATATTATGGCAAGACAAAATCTGAAAATGAATATAAATATAGATTCACAAAAAAATGGGGTAATTCTAAAGAAGAAGTCTTTATTAACATTAAACATTCAATAGTAGAATTAATTGAAGCAGGTAAGAAAAGAGATTTGAAAACGCTTGCAAAGAATAAAATTTCCCCAATGTTTAAGGGTAAAATCTTAAATGTTTATTACCCAGAAGAATATTTAAATGTTTTTTCTGATGAACATTTAGATTATTTTTTGGTTTTGTTCAATTTAGATAACCCTAAACTTATCATGTCCAATTCAGTCTATAAGAGAGAGGCGCTTAAAGATTTCAAGAATAGTGATGAAATTATGAAGGACTGGCCAATGGATATTTTTGCTGATTTCCTTTATAAGTATTTTCATCCGAAACTTAATAAAGAAAAAGACTTTAAAATAAATAAAAAACTTGATGATGATTATGGTGACCAGCAATTTCCTTCTGAATATCTTGCTGAATGGGAGGATTTAGAAATGATGCAGGGTGAACCTATTAAAAAAGTTAAAAGTAAGGAAGTTCCAAAAGATAATCCAGATTATGAAAAGGAAGCAAGAAAACTAAAAAAACTTGGTGATCGAGGTGAAAAAATTGTAATTGAAATGGAACAAAAAAGACTAACTGAACTTGGTTTTCCTGCACTCGCAGAAAAAGTTGAAAAAGCAAAATATGATTATTTAGGATATGACATATTATCTTATGAAACTAATGGTGACGAAAGGTATATTGAAGTAAAGGCAACACGCGCAAAAGTTGGGACAGCCAATTTCTTTTTATCAAGCAATGAGTTAGAAACGGCAGAAGAACTTCCGAATTACTACATTTATATGGTTTACGATATAACATCAAAAAATCCTAAGATTTGGATAATCGATAATCCATTTAATCCTGAAAATGATAAAGTTGTTAAAACTCCGGTTTCTTATCGGGTTATTATAGAAGCAAAAAAAAGAGAATATTAGAATTTTCAGTATTAAAAAATTCTACATTAAATAATATTACATTTAAATATATTTTTTAACTTTGCAGAGTTAATCAACACATAACGAAATTTATTTGTTGTTAATCTTGAAAAAGTTACCAGCGTTTCAAGGAGTGATAATTTAATGATGTATTGTTATAGAACAAAGAAAGCAGAAAGGACATCTCATTTGTTAGAAAAAAATTCATTAATATGACAAAACAACTAACAAGTCAATAATTAAGTTATCGTATAACAACAACAAAACAAGCCCTCTTATCCTGATAATGAGGGCTTTAATTATCCTATAATAGGATAGTGCCTTGTGTTATTCAGAGGATAGTAATATGAAGGTTTAATCATCCTCACTAAATTTCGTTAAACTGTGGAAAACACAATGTTGATTAACGGGGTCTTACATAAGTTAATATTCAGAAAAAGTCGTCTGGTAAACGGCAGAAGAATATTTTATAAGAGACCATTTCCAATGTGGGTGCCCATATAAGGTAACTTACAAAGGTTGAAATTTGAGGGGAAGCATTTCAGGGTGCTTCCTTGTTTTTTTCAAACTCTATAATTTTTATTCCATACATTTTATCTTAATAGAACTCAAATTTTTTCAATATAACAATCTGCTAAATTAGTGGCTCTGCCTCGCCAAGTAACATAATCGAAATTATACGCACACCCAACGCCAACGGGGAGTTCGTCCATATTGGGTTTGCGCCAAACACCATTTAAAAGCCTTTCGCCTGCAACCCCAAAATTCCCTCACAAACCAGCAGTGCCTATAATTTGAGATTATGTTAAATGGCTCCCTTGCAACGGGCATAGCCCTTTTGCGCCACCACCTTCCAGCCGCCAGCACAGTTATAATTTACACGGGCAGTCCTCCGATTGAAAACCTTCAAATCCCCGCCACCCCAGCATAGGATGCAGAAAAATGGTGCAGAAAGTTTCGGGATTTGCCAAGTTCCTTCAGCCACTGCACGGACAAGCCGTTCAGTCGCTTTCGTCACCGCACACAGCAGTATTCCAGGCAGAAGAAAATTGCTTTCTCCATTCCAGGATTCTCAGCACACACCACCAATAATTTTAGTTCAGCGGCTAAGATTTGTAGTGTATTGGCGATGCGTGCTGAAAACGCCCCCGAAAAGCATTTTCTTTCTGCCCTCCATACCGCTGTCTTTCCAGCCGCTTTTTCGTGCAGGTATTCTTAGGAAAATTCCCGGTTACTGAGCCTGTCGAACCCCACCATTTTTCTGCGTGTCTGTTTCCCCGGTTTGCCGACGCTCGTCCAAGTTCCTTCACTCAAAACACGGACAAGCCGTGTTTTCAGTTTCGTCACCGCGCACAGTCGTGTGTCAGTGTTCCAAGTATTCACACTGTCACACCACTGTCTTTTCCATTCCTTTCCCTCACCTTGATTGCCCCTCAATCGAAGAGTAGGCCACCAGAAAAAAATAAAAAAAAGAAAGTAAAGTTATGCAGTCAGAAAAATGCGCTGACAATATCAAGCCGCAAGCGGTTTTTTGCAAAAAATATCGTCGTGAAAGAAAATACGCCCATATTTTTTGCAAAAAAATATTGCATCGCTTTTTCCTTCCAGAAGGGCAGAGCACTTTCTTTTTTTTCCTTTTTTCTTTTAGAAATATTTCTGCGGAGCATAACTTTTAAAACCCGAGTTATGCTTAAATTCAAAGTTCGGACATACTCTGTCCACCAGCAAACGCCAAAAATGGCAATCTTTATCCTTAACCGTGGCAGAAATGCAGGAAAGCCACTACAGGAACCCTGCCCAAACTGCTTTATCATTTATTGTAGCAGTCTAGATGAAATGGAAACCGTTTATTGGACATTTTACGCCTTCTGGAAACACGGATTCTTCCATCCGCACCTTTGCGGAAGCGTGATCGAAATGCTTCGCTTATGCGACCTCAAAACGCTGATGCGGAACTTCATCCAGCCTGCGCTGGAAAAGTCTGCCAAAAACCCCGAAATGGTGCTGAAAATAAAAGCCACCTGGGAACTGGAAACAAAAATCCGCCAGCAGGCACAAGCCGTTGAAGAATTGCGGAATGCATTAGTCCGCCGTTACTATCTTACCGCGTAATTTCTTAGAATTCCCGAAAGGGAATTTTTTATTTCCCGAAGAAAACCTTTAAACTTTCCGAAAAATATATTTAAAGATTCTGACAAAAATATCGTCGAACTTTCTTTTACCTGAAATGACTGAAAAACAACGCAACATTCACGTTGTCAATTACTTTTCAAAATAGTTGAAGTATCTTAGTATCGGAAGGTCGGAACCAAGTAAAGTCCGTATCAAGTCCGAAGAAATGTATAACCCAAAATAAAACTTAAAAAGATGGGAAAGATTAATCAAGGGATTCTCGGTGGAGTATCCGGCAAAGTAGGAAATATTATCGGTGGTAACTGGAAGGGCATCGATTATATCAGAATTAAGCCTTCCAGCGTTGCGAATCCACGCACAAAAGGACAAGTGGAGCAAAGAACCAAGTTTTCAACTGTTCTTGCATTTTTGCAACCAATGACTGACTTCCTGAAAACAGGCTTTAAACTGTATTCAAGCGGTATGACGCAGTTCAACGCAGCAATGTCTTATAACCTTGGAAATGCAGTTTTAACTAATGGAACAGACATCTCAATTGACTATCCAAACGCATTGGTTTCCCGTGGAAACTTAACCGGAGCGGTTAATGGTGCAGCAGTATCAAATAACCCTGCTGAGGTAGTTCTTAACTGGGACAATAATTCAGACAGCGGAAGTGCTTTGGCAACAGATAAGGCGTTAATCGTTATTCTGAATACAACCAAGGGCGAAGCAATTTATACGACTGCAGGACCACTAAGGTCAGCAGTAACCGCTACAATGAGTTTGCCAGTGGAATATTCAGGAGATAAGATTGAAGTGTATTTAGGCTTCATTTCTGACGATGGTTCAAGAGTTTCCAACAGCGCTTATTTAGGATCCGTAACGGTAGCGTAAACCGAATTAAATATCTTGTCAGCAACCGCTTCATTTTTGGAGCGGTTTTTTATTTTTTATACCTTCATGTTTAATACTTGATTGGCTCTTATCTGCCTATTATAGGGATATTTTGTTGCTATTATGTTTCTATCAAAAATATAACTTGCTACAAATCAAACATATGATATATCCGAAAAAGTTTTGTATCGGGAAATAAATTTGTTTTCCTTTAGTTTAATGCCCCAATTTTTTAAAAGCACAAAATTTGGAATAATTAATTGGAACTGAACTTTACTCGAAGAGTATTACCGGCTTTAATATCAGAATTAACCTATGAAAATCTTGAATATTCGGATGGTGATAGGGCAAGCTAAAATCGGCCAGCCATACATCTGCTATTATTGCAAGGTTGATGGTATTAAAATCCATTAACTAGCGGAAATTTCAAGAATTTCATCAATGTTAGAGCGTTTATACTCAGAGTAAACATGCGAGTGAAAATCATTCAGCTTTCTGAGTAATTCCAAAAGTTCGGCTTTTTCATTATTTTCGAGTTTTCCGGCAAGAATTCGCGACGTCAAATTCACTTTTTCAACGGAACGGTGGAAATAATCTTCACCTTTTTCGGTGAGGTTCAAGCGCTTACTTCTTTTGTCTTCGCTGTCGTTCTTTTCTTCAATTAATCCATATTCCAGAAGACGCTTGATGATTTGAGTTCCGGTTTGTTTTTCGTGACCGTTTCTTTCGATTAACTGAATTTTAGTCAGATTCGGTTCGTCCTTCAATCGGTAAAGGTAGGTGAATTCTTCATTGGCCAATTCAGGGAAATCATTCAAGCCCTTTCTAATTAATTGTCTGGAATATCGTCCCAAAAGCAAAACCTGTTTGCAGATTTCATTTTCTGTAAAAGAAACCTGATGCTGTTCATTTTTAAAAAGTTTGGTTGGGCTCTCTTTTCGGTATTTTTTATCATTCAGCCAAAGACGGAAATCCTCAACATTAGAGTGAGGTTTATAAGCTTCGGAATTTTCAAATTCTTTAACCTGATGAAGCAGATCAATGAAAAAATCAGTATTCATAGCGCAAATTTAATCTAAGTATTTTAAATTTTTTTTATAATCTAATAAAGAGGTTGAAGAATCTAAACCCTTTCACGCTCCAACTCTCAAACCCACCAACTAAAGCTTAACACTTCCCATTCCGCCATCAATTCCGAAAATCTGTCCTGTAATCCACGAAGATTTATCTGAAACGAGGAAAGCCGTCATTTCTGCAATTTCTTCAGCCGTTCCTACTCTTTGCAGCGGATGTCTTTTCGCGGAAGCTTCTCTTTTCTCAGGTGTTCCTAAAAGCTGTGATGCCAGATTCGTGTCCGTTAAAGAAGGTGCAATCGCATTAACCCTAATTTTCTGAGCCGAGAATTCCGCCGCCAGACTTTTTGTAAGGCCTTCCACCGCATTTTTACTCGCCGCAATCGAAGCGTGAAAAATGTAACGCAATCGACTAAGGAAAAGCCGGAAGATACTTTGCTGCTGCATATCTATAATGGTGATAAGCCAAACACTTTTTCTTATTATGAAGATGACGGTGAGACCCTGAATTATGAGAAAGGTGATTTCTATAAAAGGAATATAGAATTTGATCCGCAAAAAAAGATTATTCGTTTTTCCAAAGCAGAAGGCAAGTTCAGCTCAAATTTCAGAAAAATAAAAATCATACTTCACGGTTTTGATGTGGTTTATATAGATTAAAATGCTAGACTGGAACAATGTAAATTGTTTGATCCTTTAGCTAATCTGGATCAGATTTTTTATGATGCAAAGGCATTGAAAAACCTTAGAAAACAAAATGAAGTAAGAGACTCAAAAGTTATTTTGATAGCTAATAAAAATGAAGAAATGATTATAAATTATTAGTTCTTATGAAAGAAAATTAAACACCTATAAAGCGCTGAATCTTCATTTATTAAATATTCAGACAGTGTAACTATGATGTTCTTTGATGCAAAAAAAATCTAGCTTTTCATCTTACAAAATACTGAGTAAATTATTGTAGCAGATTTAATTTTGTTTAGTGATCAATATTTAAAACTTAATAGCATTTTATCAATTCGTTTTGGCATTTCATAAAATATCTGATGGTTTCGCATGAATAAAATACTAAATTTGAAACTGTATTCAGAATGAATGAAAATAAATATCACCGCTTTTCTGAGTTTTTTTCTGCTGGTAAACTTGATAGGGAATTTCTGTTTTGGGCAGTCTGCGTATAAAATTCAGACTTATAAATATAATGATGGATTGCCGTCTGACAATGTACTTTCTATAGTTAAAAAAGAAGGGTACATCTATCTTGGTACACAGCGAGGGCTTTGCCTTTACGATGGTTACAGATTTTTGGCGCATAACGTTTTTACGGAAACTGTTAGTTCACTTTTTGTAGGAAACGGCTTGTTTTTCAGTTCCGGAAACAAAGGAATCTGTGAACTTAAAAATTTTTATGGAAAACATAAAACACTTACCAGAGTCAATTTTTATGATGCCGATACCAATAGCGACCATTACGATAATATTTTACAGGATTACAATGACCGAATTTGGTGCAGTGATCAGAATAATCTAAAATTTCTTGATAAAGACAAAATAAAAAGCTGGAGAATTGACGATTCGGGAAATCTCAGCGAAAATCAATTACAATTTTTCCCGGTTCGTAAAAAGGAAATTTGGGCAGCTACTCCGAAAGGAATTTTTGTCTGGGATGAGCAATTCAAAAAAATATCGAAACACAAAAACCCTTTTTTAGCGGAAAATGCTTTCTGTTCCGGATATTCTATTAATGATAGTGAGATTCTTTTGGCTGATTTTTCGGGGAAATTATTTAAATATGAAGTTCCAAATAGAAAGATAAATTTAGTAAAATCTTTTCCAGGTTTAGCGTTACATATAGTTCAGTCATCGCCTAAAAATAATAATCAAATTCTTGTTTTCAATAAAAATACTATCTACAATTACAATTTTAAAAGCAATACATCCGAACTGATTTTTGAAACTAAAAATGAAATTAATACGGTTTTTTATGATGACGAAACCAAAATCATTTGGGTAGGAACCAATCGTGGACTCCATAAAATAATTTCATATCAGGAAAGTATTACCAACATCACTATTCCAATAAAAAATCATCAGACCATAACAGCTTTTGCGGAAGATAGAGACAAGAATCTTTGGATGGTAAATGGCACATCGGAAATTTATTGTTTAAAAAAAGATGGGAAACAGGAAAAAATTTTGCCGGTTAATCCCAAATTAATCTTCACCAATATTTTCTATGATGGACAGATAATGATTTCTGCTGATGATGGTGTTTATATCGTTGAAAATAAAAATGTTAAGAAGATAATCGCTCTGCCTTTTTCTGTCAAAAAGATAATTAAGGATTATCAAAATCAATATTGGATTTTGACCGAGAAAAACGGAATTAAAGTATTTGACGCAACTACCTTTAAAGAGAAAAAAAATATAGTTCGTAATACTATGAATTATTGGAAAATGAATACCAGTAATGATATTGCAATTGGGAAAGATAAAAAAATATGGCTGGCAAGCTGGATGCCTAAAGATTATGGAATCTCATATTATGATGATGTTGATTTGATTTTCAAAGAAATAAACAATCTTAAATCTTTTAATAATACCTCAAAATTTATTACTGATTATTATAACAGAATAGCCTTTACAAAAGACCGGAACTTGCTTTTTTCCGGTTATGGCGGGTGGAATCTGGTGTCACCCAATGGAAAAATTATCCATTCTTTTTTTACTGAAAAGTATAAAGTTGCCAATGATCATCTGGAAGGCATCGCAGAAGATTCTCGTGGGAATATCTGGTTTGCTACCGCAGAAGGACTCTATCAGTACAGTTTTGTTACGGACAAGATTATCAGGATTTCTCAGATAGACGGTTTAGAGAGTAATGATGTCACATTTGGTTTTTATAAATTTTTTGATGACAGGATTGCGTTGGCATCAGACAGCGGAATCCAGATTCTGAATTTAGAAAACCTGGTCAAAACGCAATTGATTAATAAATTATCGCTTACATCAGTTATAAAAGACAATGTGAAAATTCCTTTTTTATCGGATAATTTTACTTTTGATTACAATTTTACCGAGTTGGATTTCAATTTTTCGGCACTCACTTATTCTGATAACGAAAAAATAGTTTACCGATATCGCTTTTCTGATGAATCTAAGTGGAATTATCTAGGAACCAACCCGAAATTGTCATTAATAAAACTTCCGCCTGGCAACTACAGAATCATCATACAAGCTGGAGACAATCTTGGAAACTGGCAATCTAAGGAGTTGAAAATCAATTTAAATATCAATCCTCCTTTCTATCTCACAATCTGGTTTATAGTATTAATGTTAGGATTGCTTGGATTCTGCGGTTATCTGATCGCTCGTTATTTTCTGAACCAGGAAAAGGAAAAAAGCATCCTGAAGCAGCGTGTGAAGGATGTAGAGATGCAGACTCTGCGATCTCAGATGAACCCACATTTTTTGTTTAACTCGCTGAACTCTATCAATAGTTTTATCATACAGCAGAAAAGCAGGGAAGCTAGTATCTATCTCAATACTTTTTCTAAACTGATGAGAAGTATTTTGGATAATTCGCGACAGGAAGCCATTAGCCTGGAAAAAGAAATCGAAACAGTTGAGATGTATATGAAACTTGAGATGGCAAGGCTGGAAAACAGCTTTGACTATGAAATAGAGATAGATCATAATCTGGATGCCGGTTTTGTGCAGGTTCCACCGCTTATTCTTCAGCCATTTGTAGAAAATGCGATCTGGCATGGCTTGAACAATAAGAAAGAAAATGGGAATGTCCATATCAAGATTATGCAGATATCAGAAGCCTTGCTCAGTATAAAAATTACAGACAATGGAATTGGCAGAAAAGCTTCCGCAAAACTTAAAAAAGAACAAATAAAACATAAATCTTACGGCATAGAAATTACGAAGGAAAGACTCGAATTGCTGAATCCCGCCAATCAGATCATCATAACTGATCTGGAAGATGAAAACGGCAATGCTGTGGGAACAATGGTGGAACTTAAAATTGTATATTATGATTAAAACAATGATTATAGATGATGAAAAACACTGCATCATCACGCTGGAACATCTGATTTCTGAACACCCCGATGTAGAAATGGTAGCGTCCACTCAGGACAGCACTTCCGCCAAAGAATTGATAGAAAAATACCGCCCAGATATTATCTTTTTGGATATAGAAATGCCAGTAATGAATGGTTTCGAACTCCTGAAACAGTTTGATACACTTTTTTTTAAAGTAATTTTCACCACAGCTTATGATCAATACGCTATCAAAGCTCTGAAAATGAATGCGCTGGACTATCTTCTAAAACCCATTTCTGCTGAAGATCTGGAAGAAAGTATTCAAAAATATAAAACAAGTGAATTGCAGACTTCCAAAGCACAGCTTGCACAGGTTCATCAGTTCTCCAGCGGCAAAATTCAGGATACATTGGCACTTTCAACACAGCAGGGATTGGTTTTTATCAAGATCGATAATATTTCCTATCTGGAGGCAGACGGCTCCTACACACACATCATAATGAATGATAAAACCAAACATTTAGCAAGCAAGCCTTTATCTAATTTTGAGGAAATTCTACAGGATAATTCGCTTTTTTTCCGGGCACAGAAATCATTCATTATCAACCTGAAAAACATCAAACAATACATCCGTGGCGAAGGTGGCGATATTGTAATGGAAGACGGTAAAAACATTGCATTAAGCAGGAATAAAAAGTCAGAATTTTTGGGTCTTTTCAATAAAATCTAAATTGTTTTGCATTAAATATAAAATGGTAATGGGTTAAAAATCAATCAAAAACTCACTTCAGAAATCCATCTCCGCATTTCACAAAATGCGGAATTTTTTTTGACTTTTTTAGTTGCAGTTTTGAAGTAGAAATTCTTCAGCAATGGTCATCAGAAACAAAAAAATCATCGGAATTATTTCCCTGCTAGTTGGGCTGGCAATTTTGGGTTACGCATTTAGCATCATAAACGTAGTTTTCTACGGCAAAAAGTCGGAAGCCGTCGTTTCAGGTTTTGTGGTACACCAGAACGGAGCCAGAAAAGTTCCGAATGAAAATTCAAGTTTCAAAAATCCCTTCAGAGGAAGAAGTCCGTTTGTGACATTCCGTACAGAAAACGGCCTCAAAACAGAATCTCACAGCCGCGTGATGCAGATTTTTAGCTTCACTGGCTATCATCAGAATAATAAAGTGCAGATTGTTTATAATCCTGAAAATCCAAAACAGATTTTCATTTTGGATGCCAGAGAGATTCCCGGCCTTTTGCTCATCATCGTTTTTGGATTTCTTTTGATGGTCGTCGGCAAAAGTTATATTCTTCAAAAAAACACAAAATGATGAAAATAAAAGACCTATTTTTTAATTTGGGCAGCTATTCCGCCCTCCGTTCCCGCTTTTTTGCTCGTCGTACCTCCTCACAAAAAGAGCTCCACTCAGGTCGGGCTGCGTGTCATTCGGCGTTCAATCACAGCTGGAAAATATCTGTTCTTATCATTCTGAATACATTAGTTTCCTGCAACACTTCCTTCTATCATAATGTGAATGATATGGGAAATCAGCCCGCAACATTATATCTCAGAAATGGACAGATGCTCAACGGAAAACTAGAAATCCGCAGTTTTGACCAGTTTTCATCTGTGCAGAAAATCACATTCAAGGAAAACGGTAGTAATGTTTATCAGTCATTTTATCCGCTAGACATTGCAAGGATTTATTTCAATGGCGCAAACTATTCACTGGAAGTTGTTTCCGCTATGGATATGTGGAATAAACGAGCTTACAAATTTCTAAAAAATATCTCGCCGAATAACGGCAGACTACAACTTTTTGAAGACGAATATACACAGCAGAATGCCTTCGGAGATGTCGAAAAAGTAATCAAACTGTACATCAAACTGGCTGGTCAAAATGAAGTTTTCGATGCACAGTCTGATCTTTTTGTTCCTAATTTCAATGAGAAAGTGAGCCGTTTTTTAGCAGACTGTCCATCTGTTTCGCAGAAAATCCTTAACAAAGAAAAAGATTTTTCTTACGCATTTGTCAATCAGGGAGATAGCCAGCGCAAGCAAGTCTGGATGAACATTACTTATCAATATAATAACTGCAAATAAAAATTATTAAAACATCTTCTGATGAAAAATATACTAATCATATTGTATAGCTTGTTCTTTGCCGAAAGCTATTCGCAGTGCAGAAATACTTGGATTTATGGTTTTGAACTAGCCGGATTTCCCAGCCCCGAACTCGTGAAGGCAACTGTTTTCTACAAGGGCAAACCGATTATTCCGAAAGCCGAAACGATTTGCGGAAAATCTTCTAAAATCAGGAAACAATTCAGTTTTATAAAGAATTCAACAAAAATTTTGGATGCCGTAAAACTTCCGTATCAGCTTCCGGGAAAAAGATTTTATTGGCTGATGACGGATGAAATGAACATTGAGATGGCGACTCATCCCGATTATTTTAAAATTATTTTGGATTCTGAAGATAAGCAACTGAAATCGAAATACGAGCTTCCGGTGTCCTATGATTTTCTATCTCAAAATGCTGTTTATCTTGATTTGATTGATAAAAGTGCTGAAAATATTCAGAAAGAATTCAGGGATAAAATCTGGCAGTTTGGAATCTATGAAAGAGAAAAAAAACAGTTGATAAAAGATACAATTTTGGTTTACTCGGTAAGAGGAAAAATCCCAGCAGGAATAATGATGCGTTATCCTGAAATAGGAGATTCGAATATTAAGTCGGTTCAAGAATTTCAGGCATCAGGAATCTTATTCAAGCAAAAGCTATTTCTGAAAACACCAGAAAACAGAATCCAAAAACCCGATGCACCAATCGGACTTTACATTTCTTTGGAAGGAAAAAAATGCGCTACTTCAGGCGGATTAACGGGAATTGGTTTTGGCGAATGTGCCGGAGCTAATGTTCAGAAAGGTAAAAAAACGATTCCGTATAAGATTAATATTCAAATAGAACCTTAAACATTTTAAACATCACCAACATGAATACAAAGTTTTTAATATTAGTTGCTTTTATCCTATTGTTTGCAGAAAGCAATGCGCAATTATCATCTTACAATGATAACTCGGAATATGGGATAGCTCAAAAAATATCGGATAAGGCAAAACAGCGCAACCTGGGAAAAGTCCATAGCGAAAGCGCTAAAATGCGTCCCACAGCAGGTAAAGGCGGTTGGTTTCTGCGTTACGAAAAAGGCTGGGTTTACTACAATCCGAATAATCAAAATGCCTTTGCAATCTGGGGAGAAATTATGAAAAAATGGGCTACGCAAGGCTACGAAACCGGCTGGCTGGGCTTTCCTGCAAGTGACCATAGCAATACACCAAACAGGACAGGTGCTTTTGTGCACTTCGATAATGGAAGCATCTATTGGAGCCCGAACACAGGAACTCACTTTGTGGGTGGCGCTTTCAGAGATTATTGGAAAAATAAAGGTTGGGAAAACAGTCCAGAACTGGGCTTTCCGAAAACCGATGAGATGGAGATTTTCAGCAATGGTTACACCCGTTACCAGCAATTTGAAAAAGGAACGCTTTTCTGGGGTCCTGATAAATCTGTTACATATTCTAACAATTCTAACACAACTACGCCACCCAATGATGAGACAAAAGTGCTTTCCTTTATGCCCAATTTAATTAGTGGAGCCGAAGTCTCGATAGATGTAACTGAAGTGATTCAATTGTATGGCTGGATGGATTTGAGAGTTTACAAAGGGAATGGACAAGAAATCACCGATGCAGACGGAAAAAGTTTTAGCCTTTTCAATATTCAAAAAAAACAACCAGTGAGTGTGACAGATTATAATCTGGATTTTTTTAGAATCGCTGATAGACATTACAATATTTCGCAATCAGATATTGATGGAAATGCTTATCTAAGAATTACTTATTGGCTTAATGACAAAGATGTTACCAACTCTGATGATTATCTGAAACTGGAAAACTATAACGGACGGTGGAACTACAATGGCGGTGATCATCCTTACCGGGAAATTAAGCTAAAGGAAATAGTTAGGAATGGAATTGATAAAAAATACCTTGATATAGGAAGCGATGGAAGCGATAAAGTTTGGATTAGTTATTATCTCACCATCAAATAAAATCAGAAAGCTAATTGATGTTTTAGTATTTGATTTTCAATTTTTTAAAATAAAAGCTATTGAAATACAATTAAAAATTAATCCAACTTAAATAAATATTACAATGAAAAAATTATTCTTCATCAGCATTTTGTTAATTGCTTTTTCAATCAACACAAAAGCACAGACATCACCAATCCAGCCAAAATCTACACCTCCGAAAACAGTAGATAAAAACGTAAAAAAAATAGAAAAGAAAACTTCTAAAGCCGAAACACTAATGGAAGGAGAACTGGATGAAAAGAGAATGGCAGAGCAGGCGAAACCCAATCCTCTGAAGTCCAAAAGTACCGAAAAAGCTCTCAATCCGCAGCCTTTTCCACCAGCAGATAAAAATCTTAAAAAAGCTCAAAACATAAAGCAAAAACCCAAACTTTAGTAATCATCTAAAAAATCAACAAAATGAAAAAAATAGTAATATCATCCATTCTTTTGCTAGGTTTTCAAGCTTTTGCACAAAGATTAGATTACGAAAAAATAGCTTCCCAAAAACAGGAAAGCAAGCTCAGAGGAGGCATTCAGCCGGAGAGAATCAATTCTTTTTCTAGTGAAATAGAAGTTTATGTCTCTGTCCAGGAAAATCTACTCACAGTGGATGAAGTTTATGCTTTATTCCGTGGAGAAAATCCGCTACTTAATATTTTCTATTTTTCCAAAGATGATCCAAAATTACGGCTGTCTCCAGAAAATGCAGTATATCCTTCTTTGGAAAAGGGATACAATGTCATCCGCTACAGATTACCGATAAAGAGTACCAATTGGTACAGTTTTCTGGCAGCCACAGTAGACGCTAATTTTCTTAAATCTAAGAAATTGAAACTGGTGGGTGATTTCCGACCCACATTCAGTTGTCAGGAAGCTCTGCCTGAAAGCAATATTTTCGGTCTCCCAACGCCGGGTTATGTGAATGAGTTTTTCAATGACAGAAAAGGGTGTGGTTATTTCAAAAAAACGGCAGAAGATAAGAGCTATCGTTTTCATATTATTCCCGATGTTCCTTCTTATGACAAATAAATATTATAGAGATGAAAACAATTTATAACGCTATACTCTTTTTGGGTTTAATCATTAATGTAAATGCACTAGCACAAAACGGTGTAAAAACTACAATATTAGAAAAAGGGGAAAAATTAGGACTAAGACCTGTCAATCAATCAGATTTGAATGTCGTTAATTTTGATGGAAATAATAAGGCTTACTATATGTCTTTTGACGGAAACCGTTGCAACATCTATGTAAAAGATGCTGGCGAAAAGGCTTATGCGGTTTTTGGAGCTATTCTGGACGAGTATCTAGGTCTGATGCAAGGTGAGTCTGTAAAAGGGAAAGACGGGAGACTAAGTTCCGTAAACCAGAAATATTTTTTAGGTGCACCAATCAGTGACGAGTTCCCAACGCCACAAAAAAACGGCAGAGGGCAACATTTTGAAGGTGGAAGTATTTATTGGAGTCCATCTACCGGAGCACACGAAGTACACGGTGCAATCCGGGATAAATGGAAATCTATAGGCTGGGAAAATTCTTTTTTAGGTTTTCCTGTCACCAATGAAATGACAACGCCAGACGGTTTTGGACGATATAATTTTTTTGAAGGTGGTGCCATTTATTTTCATCCGAATCTGGGAACTTTTGCTGTCCCAAAAATGATTGCAGACGTTTGGAAAAAAGAAGGCTGGGAAAAAGGAAAACTGGGTTATCCAGTGGCCGATGAGATCGTTAAAAATAACAACTCAGTGCAATATTTTGAGTTTGGAGCGGTCATTTCTACCAAAGCAAGTCCTTACCGTGCAATTTACAATTCATCCAGAAATATACGAGGTTTATATACCAAGTGGCGGGAAACCGGAGGTATAGATTCTTATCTTGGCGATCTGGTGACACCCAACCGTAACTACCCTAAAATAAAAATTTCACAATTTGCAGAATTTCAGAAAGGATTCATCTATGAGAGTTATGTGAAGCAAGCTAACAGCAGCTATGATAAAGAAGATGCATTCGTGATTCTAAAAGGACCTATTTTCGATTATTACGCATCAAAAAAATGGGAACAAGGCTATCTTGGTTTGCCAATAAGTGACGAATTTTCTTCTAAAAAATCAAACGAAGATATCAGAGGGCAGCAGTTCCAAGGTGGAACTATTTATGTGACAAAATCACTCGGAGCGTTTGAAAAGAAAAATTGATTAACTCAATCGTATCTGGATTGTTTACATAAAATGTTCCGTGTTTAAAGTAAGTAATCTGTTTATTTCAATCAACATAAATTAAAAAAAATGAAAAATATATTCAATACAAGTTTTTTAGCTGTTATTATCATTCTGTTAAATTCTAACGTGCAGGCACAGATGCCAGATAAAAAAGCAATGGAGAAAATAAAGGCTATGCAGAAAATGTATAGTGGCACTTCCAAAACAGGTCCGGGAAAAATCACTTATAGCATCAATAACAAGACTTACAGTTATTCTGATGGTATCAGTACTGTAATTATAGACGGTAAAATAGGTGATATTTCGGATGATCAGCACAATGCGGTAATCGGAGACGGAATGCCTCACGCGTTTAAAATCGGCCAGCCATACATCTGCAATGGTCTTATAGCAAAGGTTGATGGTATGCAATATTCCAGGAGAAGCAAAAATAATAAGGTAACCATCCTCTCTTATAATGGAAAAGTGATTAAAGGTATTTTTTCCGGAACCGTTTATAATGAAAAAACAAAAAAAACATTACCTATAAAGGGAAGCTTTGAGACGGGTAACATCACTTCTTTGTAAATTAGTACATTATGAAAAAAAATATTTATTTATTGTTTTTATTAATGATTTACAATTCTGGATTTTCCCAAACTTTGGGCGTTTCCGGGAAGTATATTATTAAAAATGGAAATAATATTATTTTGCGAGGCATCAATTATCCTTTTATTGATGATGGAAATATCAACCTTATTTCACCTGCAAGCTATCAGTTTTATCTGAATGAAGCTTCCAAAACCGGAGCGAATACGATGAGGATTTCCTGGTATCTTCCGGGAACACATTGGCGAGATATTCAGACACCTGGAACTGTGCAGGGTTATGTCAATAATGGTCATCTCAGCAACATCCTGACTTACATAGAATCCAAAAATATGATTCCCATTCTTGAAATCCATAACGGCACCTGTGGAAATGACTGGAATTTATTTAACAATTCCATTATTCCTTTCTGGAAAAGTTCACAAATGCTTTCGATTATCAATGCACATCAGGGTAGTCTTATCATTAATCTGGCAAATGAATTCGGATATGTACGCTGGACAGGTAATACAACCGCAGCGATGACAACTTTCAAAACCAATTACAAAAATGCCATTACTCAACTCAGAGATGCCGGAATCAATGTACCTATAATGATAGATGCGCCGGATTGCGGGACTTCTTCTTCAGAGCTTGTATCTATGGCACCGGAAATTTTTAATCACGACCCGCTTCACAAGATCATATTCTCTGCACACGCCTATTGGTCAGATTATGCACCTACCAATACCAACATAGAAACAAAATTAACAGAAATGACCAATTCCGGATTATGCTGGTTTTTCGGAGAAATAGCTAAAAATCAAGATGGAAATAGCTGCGGAAGTATTGATTTATCCTCATACTATCCTGTATTGCTCACTAAACTATGCCAGAGACAGATTGGATGGGCAGCCTGGACTTATGATCAGGATTGCTCTGCTGCAAGGGAAATGACGACCAACGGTGTTTTTGCTAATCTCACCTCGTACGGCAATGACATAGTTAATAATCCTAATTATGGGTTGAAATCTACTTCCGGCTGTGGAGTACCATCTTCCGGAACTTTAACTTCTTCAGAAATAAATGCTGAAAATGAAGATAAAGTTTATCCTACAATGTTTAAAGATCGGTTTTTTGTCGAAACGAATCAGGAAGGAAGCTACAACATTTTTAGTATTGATGGAAGACAATTGTCCAACGGCAAATTAAAAAAAGGTAAAAATATGATTATTACAAAACAATTAAACATCGGAGCATATATCTTAAAAATCAATAAAACAAGTTATAAAATTGTTAAGTTTTAATCTGATAAACAATTCATTAATAAATAGATAGCAAAAAAATTAATATAACGCTTTAAGATATTTAAAGCGTTTTTTATTTCCTCAATTTTGGCAAAAAAAATTTGATCCTTAGAATGGGATAATTTAGAATTATCTTATTAAATATAAATTGTTTTGAATATTTAAGGACTTCGAATTAGGTTTGTCAGGTAACGGAAATTTCAAGAATTTCATCAATGTTAAAGCGTTTATACTCAGAGTAAACGTGCGAGTGAAAATCATTCAACTTTCTGAGTAATTCCAATAGTTCGGCTTTTTCATTATTTTCGAGTTTTCCGGCAAGAATTCGCGACGTCAAATTCACTTTTGCAACGGAACGGTGGAAATAATCTTCACCTTTTTCGGTGAGGTTTAAACGCTTACTTCTTTTGTCTTCGCTGTCGTTCTTTTCTTCAATTAATCCATATTCCAGAAGACGTTTGATGATTTGAGTTCCGGTCTGTTTTTCGTGACCGTTTCTTTCGATTAACTGAATTTTACTCAGATTCGGTTCGTCCTTCAATCGGTAAAGGTAGGTGAATTCTTCATTGGCCAATTCAGGGAAATCATTCAAGCCCTTTCTAATTAATTGTCTGGAATATCGTCCCAAAAGCAAAACCTGTTTGCAGATTTCATTTTCTGTAAAAGAAACCTGATGCTGTTCATTTTTAAAAAGTTTGGTTGGGCTCTCTTTTCGGTATTTTTTATCATTCAGCCAAAGACGGAAATCCTCAACATTAGAGTGAGGTTTATAAGCTTCGGAATTTTCAAATTCTTTAACCTGATGAAGCAGATCAATGAAAAAATCAGTATTCATAGCGCAAATTTAATCTAAGTATTTTAAATTTTTTTTATAATCTAATAAAGAGGTTGAAGAATCTAAACCCTTTCACGCTCCAACTCTCAAACCCACCAACTAAAGCTTAACACTTCCCATTCCGCCATCAATTCCGAAAATCTGTCCTGTAATCCACGAAGATTTATCTGAAACGAGGAAAGCCGTCATTTCTGCAATTTCTTCAGCCGTTCCTACTCTTTGCAGCGGATGTCTTTTCGCGGAAGCTTCTCTTTTCTCAGGTGTTCCTAAAAGCTGTGATGCCAGATTCGTGTCCGTTAAAGAAGGTGCAATCGCATTAACCCTAATTTTCTGAGCCGAGAATTCCGCCGCCAGACTTTTTGTAAGGCCTTCCACCGCATTTTTACTCGCCGCAATCGAAGCGTGAAAAGGCATTCCCAGTTTTGCCGCCACTGAACTGAAAAGCACAACGGAGGCACTTTCCGACTTTTTAAGATTCGGCAACAGTTTCTGAATCAATTTTACCGCTCCCAAAACATTGATCTCAAAATCATTCTTAAAATCATCCACAGAAAGTCGGTTAAAAGGTTTTAAATTAATGCTTCCCGGTGCATAAACCAATCCATCCACCACTTCAGGAAAATTAATGTCATCTAAGTTTCCCGAAAGAATATCCATTGTGTGGAATTCAATATTGGGATGCTTCAGTTCTGCATTTCCTGTTCTGGAAATTCCGATGATTTTGTTTTGTTCTGCGAGAATCTTTGCCGTTGCAAATCCGATTCCCTTTCCGCAACCGATGATGACGATATTTTTCATAATGAATTTATTTTTATGTTTTGGAACACGAAGGTTTTTATTTTGAGACACTTCGACAAGCTCAGTGTGACATCTCTAATACTATTCGTTTAATTATCTTTTAATTGTAAGGATGAGCTTAGTTTATGATGATTCTGACGAAATAAAGTGTCTATTTACAAAGCCTTTTTGCTCTTTTAAAGCACTCTATCTTCAAACAATTCTTTTGTGTCTTTTGTGGTAAATTTATCTTTTAGAAATTTTATTATTGCTGATCACTCTTTGTCTGCTGCATTTAAAGCG
Organism: Candidatus Kaistella beijingensis; assembly: GCF_020084865.1. Taxonomy (NCBI): domain Bacteria; kingdom Pseudomonadati; phylum Bacteroidota; class Flavobacteriia; order Flavobacteriales; family Weeksellaceae; genus Kaistella; species Candidatus Kaistella beijingensis. The sequence goes on from NZ_CP071953.1 coordinate 338,969, forward strand.
GTTAATTTCTTCGCTTCTCTTTTTCAAATGTTTCTGGCTCACTCCCGAATTCACTCTTTTTCGCCAAAGTTTGAAACTCGATTCCTTCAGTTCTGAACGCATCAGTTCAATCACTTCCGATTCGCTGACTCCGAACTGAAATTGTATGGCTTCAAACGGAGTACGGTCTTCCCAAGCCATTTCAATGATTCTGTCGATTTGCTGTATGTTGAGGTTTTTATTCATTTTTTAACTTTTATCGTGAGATCCTTCGACAAGCTCAGGATGACATCTCTAATACTAACTTTTACTCTGTGTTGTCAGGCTGTGCTTAGTTTATCCTGAGCCTGACGAAGGAAAGCTTTTTTACTTTTAAAGATCAATTCTTTTATTTCTTTTCTGGTTAAAAATCATTTCATATTCCCAATAAACTCCTTTGCTGTTTTAAAATGCTGTTTTCGTTTCTCTTCCGGCATTTTCTCCAGTGTTCTCAGCATCATTCCCAATCTTGGATTTTTAGCAAAAAACTCTTTATTGTCATTAATAAAATTCCAAAACAGCGCATCCCATTTTTCATTCCATTCTCCGTCCGGATAATCACTCATTTTCTTAATATAATTGCTTCCGCTGATGTACGGTTTCGTGCTCATCTTCCCGCCGTCCGAAAAACTGCTCATTCCATACACATTCGGAACCATTACCCAGTCGTAGGAATCGATAAACATTTCCATAAACCATTGATACACTTCATCAGGATTGAACTGACAGAGATTCATAAAATTGGCAAAAATCATGAGTCGTTCGATGTGATGCGCGTACCCGGTTTTCAGGATTTTCTGAAGCGAACTGTCAATCGGACGGATTCCTGTTTTGGCGGTGTAAAATGATTCCGGAAGTTTTTTGTCGTGTTTCCAATAATTTTTATTCCGCTGATATGTTCCCTGATACACATAAACCCCGCGCACAAATTCTCGCCAACCCAAAATCTGGCGGACAAAACCTTCCAGAGAATTCACCGGAATATCGTTTTCTTCTGCAAATGCAATCGCTTTTTCCAGCACATTTTCAGGTGTTAAAAGTCCGACATTCATTAACGGAGAAAGCACGCTGTGATGTAGAAAATGCTCCTTTTCCACGATGCTGTCCTCGTAAACGCCAAATTCCAGAAAACGGTTTTCAAGAAACTGTTCCAGCCATTGTTTGGCTTCCTTAAAAGTAGTCGGATAGAGCTGTTCATCCGTAAGAGTTCCGTAATTCTTGACAAAATGTTTTTCGGTGTAATCTTTTGCTTCCTCGTAAAATTCATTGTTTTTTGGAAAATGAATGGCAGGTGCTTTTTTATTTTTCGGATATTTTTTTCGGTTTTCGGTGTCGTAGGTCCATTTTCCGCCCAACGGTTTTCCGGCTTTCATCAGAATATTTCGGGTGATTCTCTGCTGTTTGTAAAAATCAGTTTGATGATAGGCTTTTTTACCCTCAAAATAATCTTTCAGATCTTCTTTGGTATTGATGAAAAGCGGACTGTCTAAAATTTCGAGTGCTAATTTGGTTTCCTTTAATCTTTTTTCCAGCCAATTGTCGCAAACATCCGTTGTTTTTATCGTTGAAAAATTTTCTTTTTCAAGCCTCGGAATTAAATTTCGGATGTCCGAAATTTTCGCTGAACTTTCAATGTATTCAACTTCAAAACCTGCCTTTTTTAATTGAGTTTCATAAAATTTCATGGTTGCGCGGTGAAAGGCAATCTTTTGTTTATGAAAAGAATATTGCTTGAAAAACAGAAATTCTTCCACCAAAAACACAGGCTGACTTTTATCCAGATCATCCATATCCTCAAAAAGCTGATGCGGAAAAATCAATTGGGCGATATTTTTTACTTCTTTAGCCATAAACGTCTGAATTTTTGATCGGAATCATACATTTCTGCCTGTTTTTCAGGGTTAAAAGTCCGGTCACGATTATCATTTCCGACTCCGGCGAGATACATCCAGTTGCCGTAATTGCTGTGAACATCATAATCGATCAGCATTTCCTCAAAATACGCCGCTCCGATTCTCCAGTCCTGTTTCAGAATTTTGCAGAAGTAGGAAGCTACATTTTGGCGACCGCGATTGCTCATCCAGCCTGTATTTTTCAGTTCGAGCATATTGGCATTCACGAAATCGGAATCCGTTTCTCCATCCCACCATTTTTGAATCAATGTTTTATTATTTTCCGCGAAATATTTTTGATGATTAATTCCGCTTTTCCAGAAAATCAAGTCTTTGTGCTGTATAGAAACATATTTGAAAAAATCCCGCCAGAACAATTCAAAAATCAGCCAGTAAGTAGAATCATTGGCTCCGAATTCCTCTTCATATTTTTTTACTTCGTGGTAAATGGTTACCGCAGAAAGACTTCCATCCGACAGCCAAGCCGAAAATTTTGAACTGTAATCTGTTCCGACCAAACCGTTTCGGGTTTGTTTGTACTGACTCAGATTTTGAGTTTTCCACAAATAATGATGCAATCTTTTCAATGCTTCGCTTTCTCCACCCGAAAAAGGAAAAGCTGTTCTTTCATCCGTTTCAAAATCTTCAAAACCAAGGGATTTTAATGAAATGGTATCGCTTTTAAAATGAATTTCCGATTTATCGTACACCAAATCTTCCGATTGAAATTCAGGGCGAATCAGCAGATTTTTTTCAATTTTCTGCCGGAACGCGGTAAACAGCATCGGAATTTTATCCAAAGTTTTAAAAACAAAATGCGGATGAACCAGAAATTGTGAATACGATTTTTCCCAAATGGCAGTTGGAATTGCTTTTTCAATTTTGGCTTGTAAGTCAACTTCCTCCTTCGTCCATTCATCCTGACAAAAAATCTTCACGATTTCAAATTTCTCGGAAATTTCTCTGAAAACATCTTCCGTGTTGCCGTATTTAACTGAAAAAGGAATCTTCTGTTTCGCTAAATTGTGCCTTAAGGTTTCTACACTTTCCAGCAAAAATTTTGCACGGTATTTTCCGATTTTTCTGAAACCCAATTGTTTTTGAGCAAAAAATTCAGCATCAAAAACATACAGCGCAAGAAAAGGCAAATCTTCCTGCATCACATTGTATAAGGATTCTGAATCTCTCGTTCTTAAATCTTTGGTGAACCAGAGGATGTTGATTTTTTGTTTTTCCGGCATCTTTCGCTGCAATATTTTACTTCATCCCAGTTTTTTTTCCACTTTTTCCGCCAGTTGAAAGGCAGTCCGCAGACTTCACAGATTTTGGAAGGTAATCCGGAAGGCATTTATTTAGATATTATAAAATTTTTAAAATGATTAATCGCTACATCTTTCGCTTTCAGATCGTGCATCATATTATACAATCCGAAAAATGTTCTGTTCAGGTAAATAAAATGTCGGGAACCGCGGTTGGTATTCATTCCTTTCATATCACTTACTTTCGCATACTTCTGTCCCAGATCGGCAATTTCCTGAAAGAAAGACTCATCAGAAAAGTCAAATTTTTCCTGATTGAACGGTCTTGTAAACAATTCCAGTAATTCGTAGAATAATTTGGCAAAAAACTCTTTTTCTTTTTCTGAATCTTCTGCTCGTAGAATCTCCAAGGTGAATAATTTCTCACGGAAAATTTCAGGATTTTTCAGATTTTCTTCTTTCGCCAGTTCGAAATATGGAATGTAGAAATCTTCCGGAATCTCTTTGATACAGCCAAAATCGATGACCAATAATTCATTATTTTCCGAAATCAGGAAATTTCCCGGATGCGGATCGGCGTGAACTTTTTTCAGAATATGCATCTGATACATATAAAAATCCCAAAGTGTCTGTCCGATTTTATTCAAATCGTCCTGAGAATTCTGTTTTTTGGTAAATTCCGAAAAATGAATTCCCGACATCCAGTCCATTGTGATGATTTTCTCAGACGAATATTCCGGATAATAATGAGGGAACTTCACATTCGGAAGATGACTGCATTCTTCTGCAAAATGCTGACTTCGTTTCAGTTCCAGATTATAGTCAGTTTCTTCAAACAATTTGTCTTCCACTTCCTGAAAATAAGATTCCGAACCTTCTTGTTTGATGTTGAACATTTTCATAGCAATCGGTTTTACCATTTTCAGGTCGCTCGAAATGCTTTCTCTTACACCGGGATACTGTATTTTCACCGCCAGTTTTTTGCCGTCTTTTTTTGCAGTATGAACCTGTCCGATACTCGCGGCATTAACCGATTCGGCGGAAAATTCATCAAAAATATCTTCCGGATTTTTCCCGAAATATTTTCTGAAGGTTTTCTTCACCAAAGCACCCGACAAAGGCGGAACGGAAAACTGCGAAAGTGAGAACTTTTCTACATATTCCACCGGAAGAATGTTTTTTTCCATACTCAGCATTTGGGCAACTTTCAGCGCAGAACCTTTTAATTCTTTTAACGAATCGTAAATGTCTGCAGCATTGTCTTCGTGCAGAATTTTTCGTGCCTCCTCTTCATCTTTCGTGATTTTATTTCCGTAATATTTTAGGTAGTTGACACCGACTTTTGCACCCGCTTTTAGCAGGCTGCTTGTCCGTTCAATTTTTCCCGTGGGGATTTTATTTAGTGTTTTCATTTTTAAATTTTGTCTGTCAAATGTTTTTAACGCAATGTCGCAATGATTTTTAATTGCTAATTGTTTTAAGTTCGCAACGGTGCTTCGAAAAGCTCAGCATAACTATTTATTTCTTAAGCTCCTTTGGGAGCTTTATCTGTGTAGAAAAAGAATTTATTTTCCATTTTGAAGCACTGCGTAGGAGTGCAATCTATTAAGTTTAATCTTTTTTTCTTTAAGATTGAACTCCTACGGAGTTCTCTTTAACACCATTATTCGTAATTTCTACGCAGATTCCGCACCTACGGAGCGGAACACTCTCCTGTTTTCTCTTTAATTTTCGCAACTGAAGTACCTAATTCTTTTAAATTTAAATTTTAAATCGGCAAATCTAGCAGCCCGGCCTGAACGGAGCTCTTTTTGTAAGACTGGGAAAAGCATTGGCACAAAAAAGCGGGAGTGGAGGGCGGAAATAGCTGCCCAAATAAATATTAGCTTATTAGAAACCAAAAGCAGTTGCCAATCGCTATTCATCAACTCATTTAAAATTTTCCTTCCACAGGAATTTTCCAAGGTCGAAAACTTTTCTCAATGGCTCATTGTGCATCAGTTCAAAACCCGTATCGACGGTTTTTTCGATGAAAATATCCGTTTTTTCAAAGTCGGGAGAAGTGTCTTTTTTCCAAAAATCAATGGCGGAAACCAAATGGAGCCAAAGTGCTTCCTGTCTCGATTTTTCGTTGAATTTTCGGATGTCTTCTTTCGCTTTTTCAATCATTTCCCACTCGTTGAAATCGAGAGTGTTAACAAATTGTTTATGGGTTTCCCTAAGATTCTGAAGCGTTTTGATGTTCTGAATTTTATTGCTTCCTAAAATAGATAAAACTAAAGAACGGTTCATCGTCAGATTTTCAAAGAAAATGTAATAGACATTCAGGAGTTTTTCTTTTGTTGTAATTTCCATCGAAAAATTAACTTCCGAAGCGAGTTCTAGAGATTTCGTGAAAAGATGATTCAATATTTCGCTTTCGATTTGCTCGAATCCTGAGAAATAATGATAAAACTCTTTCTCCTCAAAATTATTTTCTTTCGCAAAAAGGTAAACGTTTTTCGGTTTTTCTCCGTGATTCAGAAGATAATCTCCGTATAATTCAAATATTTTTTCCTGTGTGATATGGGCTTGTTCTTGCATAATAGAATTTATTTATGGACAAAATTAGTAAATAATTTTACAATCAATTAAAATAAAGTATAAATTTGTACTATATAAACCATTTAATTTTTGAATTATGTTGACAATACAGGCACAATCGAATATACCAACAGATTTTGGGATGTTTACTGTTTATGCATTCTCAGAATACGAAGAAGACTGGAATCCGCACTTGGTTTGGGTGGCAGAAAATACAGATTTCAGCAAAACAGTAAACGTTCGTTTTCATTCAGAATGTATCACAGGCGAGATTTTTCATTCTAAAAAATGCGAATGCGGACAGCAATTGGATGCTGCAATGAAATATATGTCGGAAAATGGCGGAATGATTATTTACCTTCGGCAGGAAGGCAGAAATATCGGAATCATCAATAAATTGAGAGCGTATGCGCTTCAGGAAAAAGGTTTTGATACGGTGGAAGCGAATTTAAAATTAGGATTGCCTGCAGACGGGAGAAATTTTGATGTAGCGGTGGAAATGCTTAAACTTCTGAATGTAAAGGAAATTAATCTGCTGACGAACAATCCTGATAAGCTTAAATCTCTGGAAAACAGCGGAATTATTCTGCATCACAGAGTTCCTTTGGAAATAGAATCGAATGACGTGAACGAAAGTTATCTTTCAAAAAAGAAAGATTATTTCGGACATCTTTTAGAAAAGGTATAGTTTTCTCATTAACTGAAGTAATTTCCACTTACCAAATCCAAACTCATGAAAAAAATTCTTCTTACCGGAGCTACCGGATACATCGGAAAACGAATGATAAATGTAATCGCTGCACAAGGTTATCAGGTAATTTGCTGTTGTAGGGATAAAGACCGTTTTTCCAAAAGTGTAGATATTGATGATGCCCAGATTGAAGTGGTGGAAGTGGATTTTTTGAAACCCGAGACACTGGAAAATATTCCGAAAGATATTTCCGGGGCATATTATCTGATGCATTCCATGAGCAACATCAACGATTATGCAGAAAGTGAAAAACAATGCGCCATTAATTTTTCAAATTATATTGAAAAAACCGATTGCAAACACATCATTTATCTTTCGGGTTTGGCTAATGAAAAAGAATTATCTGAACATCTCAGTTCAAGATTTGAAGTTGAAAAAATTCTGATGAAATGTAAAGTTCCGGCCACAGTTTTGAGAGCGGGAATTATCATTGGTTCAGGAAGTGCATCGTTCGAAATCATCAGAGATCTGGTGGAAAAATTACCGGTGATGGTGGCTCCGAAATGGCTTCACACCAAATGTCAGCCGATTGGAATTGCCAATGTTCTGGATTTTCTGATTTTTACTTTATTTAAAGAAGAGGCTTATCACAAAAGTTTTGATATCGGATGTAATGATGTTTTGACCTATAAAGAAATGCTTTTGGAGTTTGCCAAAATAAGAGGACTGAAACGAATGATTTTTACCGTTCCTGTAATGACTCCGAAATTGTCTTCGTATTGGCTGTATTTTATTACCTCAACATCGTATAATTTAGCTTCTGCTTTAGTTGGAAGTATGAAAATTGAAGTCGTTTGCAGGCCGGAAAGTCTTGCGGAAATCAAACAGATTACCGGAGTTCGGCCTTTTTCTTATGATACGGCTCTGAGAAGAACGCTGGCTAAAATTCAGGACAATGAAATTGCTTCGAGTTGGAAAGACAGTTTTATCAGCAGCAGAAGCGATTCCAGCCTGAAAGATTATCTTGATGTTCCGAAATACGGTTGCTTTGTTGATTTAAGAACAGAAAAATATGATGACCGTGAAAAATGTCTGAGGAGGATTTTTTCTTTAGGCGGCAAAAACGGTTGGTACGGTCAAAGTCTCTGGAAAGTTCGCGGATTTATGGATTTAATTGCTGGCGGACCAGGACTGAGACGCGGAAGAACACATCCTGAAAATCTTCATCAGGGTGATGCACTCGATTTTTGGCGGGTTTTGTATGCTAATAAAGAAGAAGGAAAACTCATTCTCTTTGCAGAAATGAAACTTCCCGGTGAAGCGTGGTTGATGTTTAAAGTTTACAAAGGAAGGCTTTGGCAAAAAGCGGTTTTTCGGCCTCATGGATTAACGGGAAGACTCTATTGGTATTCTGTTTTACCGTTTCACGGAATTATTTTTAACGGAATGGTGAGAAGGTTGGCAAAAGGTGTTTAATATTTTTCCGGATTGATGTAAACGGGCCAAACCTAAAATTTTTTTGTCAGAAAGTAAGCAAACTGCAGTTTTTAAACCATCAGATTTAAAATATGCAGAAGAATACAACCATGACCTGATACAGGTGACCTGTTTTTCATTAGGCTTATGCAAATCCGTCCTCTTCTCACAGTATCTGCTCATACTTTTGTTCAAATAAAAACTTATAAATTCAATTGATTAGAATAAAGACTTTTAAGTGAATAACCCAAATTGGGATTAAATTCCGATAAGGCTTTATTTGACCTGTTGAACGGGAAGTAGTGGATTTTCATCGACACTTAGCGGTAAAGTTTCTGAGTTTTTTCGTTCACAAATGTTTTGCGCTTAATTTTTTGGGAAACATATTCAGTAACTTCATCGCCTTTATAAAGTTGTTTCTGATAAACTGCTGCGGAAGATTTCCAAATTTTACCCTCAATCAATGGTACAGAAGCAAGAGAAAACTTGCGAATATTTTGGAGTAATTCCCGTATTTTTTCTTGGGGAATTTTTCCCACAATGCTTTCCGGATGAATGTCGCTCATGAAAAGAACTTCATTGCGAATAATGTTCCCGACGCCTGGAAAAATATCTTGGTTCATCAGTACATCACCAACTTTCTGTGTAAGAAATTTTTTGCCAATCAATAATTCTTCCGTTGCTGCAACATCGTATTGCTCAGAAAAAACATTCAACTTCTCATTAAATATATTTTTATCGTCGATTTTTTTAATTTTTACCACATAAAAATTAACATAATCTTCGCCAAAAAAGAGGGTGAAACTGGGATTCACTTTTTTCTGCTCCTTAATTAAAAAACTTCCATACAAACCAAAATGTACGGTAATAAAAAAATCTCCGAAATCAAGAAGGAGATATTTCCCAAAAGTGCCCAAAGAAATTAGTTTTTTACCAGAGATCTGGTCTTGATAAGGGTTGTTGTAACCACCACTTTCCGTGACGGTTTTACCCGAAAACTTTTCAAGCTTTTTCTTGAAAACAACAATGGTTGGTCCTTCCGGCATTTTAAAAATGGTTTATTCTAAAAAAATCGAGTGCCTAAAGTTTTTCATTTTCCAGCATTTTCATTACAATGGTTTCTTCCTTAGTTAAACCGGCTTTGCCATCGTTAATCTCAATTTGATCAAGTTCGTCCAGGTATTTTTTAATCGATTTATTTTCGTAAAGATTGATTACCAAAGGATGCACATAATATTTTCGGCAAACGGTCGCGGTATTTCCCAAATGTGCGGCAACCTTTTCCAGAGCTTCTTTTACTTTCGATTTGTATTCTTTATCACTTTCTGCTTCACCAATTTCTTTAAAGGCGATTAATGCATTTACCGTTCCGCTCCAGGTTCTAAAATCTTTTGCTGTAAAGTCGTCGCCGCTGATTTCTTTGATGTAGTCATTCACCATTCCGCTTTCGATGGCATGTCGCTGTCCGTTTTCATCATAATATTGGAACAGTTCTTTTCCCGGAATGTCTTTACAGTTTTGCACGGCTTTGGCAAGTTTCGCATTTTTCAGTTCAATGTCATGATAAACTCCTTTTTTTCCTTTGAAAGAAAATTTTAGCTTTTGACCTTTTATATCAACATGTTTATCTTTAAGCGTTGTTAAACCAAATGAACCGTACAATTTTTCGTAAATATTGTTTCCTATACGAATGTTGGTTCTTTCCATTAAACTTACTACCACGGCAAGAACTTTCCTTTTTTCCAAAGATTTTATAGCCAAATCTTTTTCCAACTGAAGTCTCATTTTCGGCAATGCGTAACCGAATTGCAACATTCTGTAAAATTTGGTATGATTCCGAAGCGCATTCCACAGGGGATGATAGCGATATTGTTTCCGCTGTTTTGCATCAATTCCGGTTGCTTGAAGATGACCATTTTTAAGTGCACAAATCCACACATTTTCCCAAGCGGGAGGAATGGCGAGTTTGTTGATTCGCTCAATTTCTTCTTTGTCTTTGATTTTCTCATCCCCATTAAAATAAACGAACTTTTTACCTGATTTTCTTCGGTAAATTCCGTCTTGCTCCTGATCGGTGGTATAAATCAAACTTACCGCTTTAGCAGATTTTACCGGATCCTTCATAATTTTAAGGATTTTAGACGGTTTGAGAGATGAAATGATCTCTGCGGTTTGCGTTTCCATCATCATTATTTATTTTTTAGTTCTACCAAATAGGAAAAATACAATTCCGATTATGATTACAGTAAGAAGAATTCCGTACCATTTGCCGACTTCAAAAACGGTTCCTACAGCGCTGCACGCGGTTAAGAAACTGATGACAAAAATTGAACAAAAAATTGTAAGATAGCTTTTCATAAAAATTCTTTTGATGTTATTCTAAACTCTGTGATGATCTGGTTTCCAGCTGCTGATGGATTTCTTAATTTCATCACCGGAAATATTTTGCGTTAAAGCTTTCTGCAGTAATGCTTTAAATTCTTCATCATAGGCAAAACGAAGGGCCGCAATTTGACCAAAGTTTAACCGTTCTTCTACCTCATCCGATCTTTTGCCAAACAGCTCAAAGTACCGTTGCTTAAATTCCAGCCGTATAATCCGGTTTTGATTTCCCAGAGCGTAGTGCTGACGAACCATTAATGTAAGATAAATCAGCAGAAACATGATCACTGCGAATAAAATCCAGGTGAGTTGATGGGCATCATCAGTGAAAATTTTCCAAATGGCTGCCACCTGCAAAATTCCCAAAAGCGGGAGGTAAATGAAATGATGGGGCGGATAATATTTTTTGTGATTTTTGTAATTTTGAGCTTTCATAAAGATGGGTTATCAAAAATGTAACCAAAAGTAATTGAAGTGCGTAGGATGATGAAAAAAAGATTATTGACCGCCTTTTTGCACGGTAATCAACTTAATTTTCACCCAATTTTTCTACACTTTTAAGCATATCGATTCCTTTTCCTAAAACAGGCTTGAAGAGGTCGCCTTTTTTTTCCAATCGTGATAAAGCGTTTTCGATGTTAAAATCGGTAGGTTTCAAACCTGGTTTCAGTTCGTCCCATTCAATGGGCATGGAAACAGGAGCGCCGTTTTTTGGTCTTAGAGAATAAACACTTGCCAAAGTTTGGCCGCGCCGGTTTTGAAGATAATCCAGGTAGATTTTATTTTTATCTCGTTTTTGCAGCGCACGCTCCAAAGTAGTGAGTTGCGGAAGTTGCTTCTGAACCAGCTGCATCAGAATATGCCCGAAATCTTTTACCTGCTCAAACGAATATTTTGCACCCATCGGAATATAAATGTGAATTCCCGAACTTCCTGAAGTTTTACAATAACCATCAATTTTTCCCCTGTCTAATACTTTTTTTACCATTTTAGCGGTTTCAATTACTTCATCGAACGTATTGTTTTCCGATGGATCTAAATCCAACACCAAATAATCCGGTTGATCAAGGGTATTAACTTGACTTGTCCAAGTATTGAATTCGATGCAGCCCAAATTATTCAAATAAGCCATTGCTGCCTTGTCGTTGCAAATAATATAATTGATATATTTCTCGGTAGATTCTGAAAAAATTTTTTGGGTTTCAATCCAGTCCGGAGTTTCTTCTGCGGCATCTTTTTGGTAAAAACTCATTCTATCAATTCCATTCGGAAACCGGTTCATAGATTGTGGACGGTTTTTTAAATAAGGAAGAATATATTTTGAAATATTTTGATAAAAATCAATAACGTCACCTTTTGTAACCCGATCTTTTGGAAAATAAAGTTTGTTCTGATTGGTGAGTTTTACTTGCTGTTGATCAATTTTCTGAAGTTGTTCATTTTCTCTTTCCATCACTGATTTTTTTAGGGGTGCGAACGCTTCATTTGCGGTTGTTTTATTCTCAAAATTCAGTTCATGCGCATTAATATCTTCGCGTAAACCGAGAAAAACCGGATGTCGAAAAATGTGGTCATTCGTTAACTCTGTAAACTTAATTTCTGCAACCAGTTCGGGCTTCAGCCAGGTAGGTTTATCATTCGTTTTAGGAATTTTTTTAAATGGTGATTTTTCGGTGATGAGCGGTTTCATTTTTTCATACAATTCCACTAAAGTTTTATCATTGAATCCAGTTCCGGTGTGCCCGCAAAATATCAGTTCTTGTCCGTTGTATCTTCCTAAAATAAGCGAGCCAAATTTTTTTCTACTTCCTTTTGGTGCTGTAAAACCACAAATGATTACTTCCTCTGTTTTTTGACTTTTTATTTTTAGCCAGTCGCTGCTTCGCATTCCTTCCCGGTAGGTACTTTCGGTCTGTTTGGCCATCATTCCTTCCAACTCCATTTTCTCGATTAGGGTGAAAAACTTTTCGCCATCTTCCAAAATATGGTCGTGATACTTCACTAATTCTGTTTCTACCAAAGCTTCTTTCAACAGTTCTTTTCTTTGAAGGTAAGTGAGGTTTTCGGTAGAATGTCCGTTGAGCCAAAGTAAATCAAATACTTGATAGATCACCATAATATTGGGGTTGTCGCCAATTTTTTGTAACCATTGGAAATTTGTTTTCCCCGTGTCGTCATAGGCTACCAATTCCCCGTCGAGAATCATCTGATGCTGCTGAAGTTTTAATGAATTGGCAACTTTTTTAAATTTTTCAAGATAGGAAAGTCCGTTTCGCGAGTAGAGTTGAAGTTCATTACGCAAATCGGCGATGGCACGATAACCGTCCCATTTTATTTCGAACGCCCAACCTTTTTTTGTAAAAGGTTTTTCGGAGCTTTCGGCAAGCATGGGAGTAATAAAATTTTTAAGTTTTTTCTCTCCTGAAAGAGCGGGTGCGTAGTTTTTATATGATTTTATTGATTCGTCTTGAAATTGTGCTTTTTTGTTTTTCTTGATTTCTAAAGCTGCGGTAACTTTGGAGTTCGGATCAGTGTTTTCTTCTGCATCGTAATATTCTAGAGCGTATTTGTCTCTATGTTTGATGAGCAACCACGCATTTTCATCCTGCGAATTTTTAATTTTTACCAAAGCAAATTCCCCTTTAAGTTTTTTACCATGAAGAATAAATTTCATTGATTCCCGGTGAAGCTCGCTTCTCATCACCAAATCATCGCTTTTTCCCTTGAGTTTTTCTAACGGCTCATAAGTTCCTTCGTCCCAAATTTCCACTTCACCGGCGCCATAATTTCCTTTCGGAATAGTTCCCTCAAAAGTGCGGTAAGCGTAGGGATGATCTTCCACCATCATGGCCAATCTTTTGTCATCAGGATTCAGAGAAGGACCTTTGGGAATGGCCCAACTTTTCAAAACACCATCCATTTCCAACCTGAAATCATAGTGAAGGCGACTTGCTGCATGACGCTGAACCACAAATTTTAACTTCCCGTTAGAGCCTTCTGGTTTTCCTTCAGGTTCAGCGGTTTTTTTGAAATCGCGCTTAGAGTTGTACTGATAAAGGGAGTTCATTTCTGGTGTATTTTCGGAATTTGAATTTTTTTGAGGGTTTAAAAAATCAAGGTTAATCTAATTAACCAGCCTTCATTTTTCCTGCTTCCAAACTTGCTTTAAGCTGAGCCATTAAATCAGTCGCTGTGGTGGAAACTTCTTCTTTCGCCTCTGTCTTTTTGGTTTTGCCTTTGGCTTTAGCTTCAATAATTTTCATTAAATCCTCGTTATAGGTATTTTTAAATTTGGCTGGATCGAATGTAGTTTGCAACTGTTTTATAAGCGATTCTGCCATCTTTAATTCTTCTGTCTGCGGCTTTTTTGCGGATGGAAGTTTTAAATCCTCGAAACTGCGCAATTCTTCCGGATAGCGCATTCGGTTAACCATCAGTATTTTGTCTTCATAGGGACGAACCAAACAAAGAATCTCTTTTTCGCGTAATATAAAAGTTCCTATTCCTGCCATTTTGGTTTTGATCAAGGCGTTCAGCAAAAGTCGATAAGCGTCTTCACCATTTTTTTGCGGTTCCAGAAAGTAGGAGTTTTCGAAATATGCACTGTCGATTTCCTGAATATTTACAAACTGTTTAATATTCAAAATTTTAGATTTTTCCGGACTTACTTCATTGAAATCTTCTTCCGTTAATACGATATATTGGTCTTGCAACTTGTAACCTTTTACAATGTTCTCGTATTTCACTTCCTTTCCTGTTTTTGCATTGATTCTTTTAAACTGAATATTGGAAAGATCCTCTTTATCTAACATATCCAAATCAAGATTACTTTCTTCGGTTGCAGCGTAGAGTTTTATAGGGATATTTACCAAACCGAAACCGATGGCTCCGTTCCAAATTGCTCTCATATTATTTTTGTTAATGTTAGTGAATGTTTTTCAACTTTTTGTCGCCTGAATTTTTAAACAGCACATACGCTGCCGCTCCCAATGTTGCAGCAAGCATCAACTTTTTGGTCTTTCTTGACGGAACAGGTAACATGGTTTCACCATAAATTCGATGTGGTTCAGAAGAAGGTACTAAAATGTTTCCGTTCGTCTCCGATTGATTACCAGATTTCATCATCATCCGCATTGCGGCTGAACCAGTATTAATGACGGTTTTTGGAAAAAGTCCGTAAGCATATTTCATTGCAAATGCAGTCCAGTCCGGATAATTTTCTTTTTTTGGTCTTTTAGCGACTTTCACCATCATGTCTGCCAATTCTCTTGGATCCAGTGCCATAGGCGGAATTTTCGCATTAAAACCAGAGTATTTTGCAGAGTGCATATTTCCTGTGGAACGCAACATTCCAGGATATAGCGCCGAAATGTGTATATCGGGAAATTCTGATACTTCTCCCTGCAAAGCTTCCACCATTCCACGTAACCCAAATTTAGAGGCAGAGTAGGCGGTTCCATACGGAACAGGCATCCATCCTCCAACCGACACATTATTGATTAAGATTCCGTCTCCCTGGTTTTTGAAAATCGGTAAAACAGCTCGTGCCCCAAAAAGGTATCCTGTAAGATTGGTGTTAATTATTTGTTGGATAATTTGTGGTGGCATATCATCGAATTTTCCGGTAGCCATTACTCCGGCGTTATTGATCCAGATGTCGATTCTGCCATTAAATTGTAAAGCCTGTTGCGCAAGATTTTCAACCTCTTCCCACACAGAAACATCCGTAGGGACAGCTAAAGCAACCACTTCCAAATCTCTACACAATGAAAGTGTTTCTTCCAATCCTTTTTTTCCGCGAGCGGCGAGAACGACATTGCATCCTTCTAATGCGAAAGCTTCTGCGGCAGCTCTTCCTGCGCCGCTTGATGCTCCAGTAATAACAACGGTTTTACCCTTTAACGTTTTGGTACTCATATTTAAAATTTTTGGGATGATGGTTTTAACTTCAATTGAAATTCATACAATTTTTGTAAGAGCATATATTGTTCCATCCCTTCTAATTTTTTCTTGGATATCAGAAAAATTTGTTGGAACTAGAATATTCTCTTTAACTTTGATGAAACCATAAAAATGAAAATCGCCACTTATAATGTTAACGGAGTGAATGGCCGGCTTCCTGTACTCTTAAGATGGTTGGCGGAAGCTCAACCCGATACTGTATGTTTACAGGAACTGAAAGCACCGCAAGATAAATTTCCTGAAACTGAGATATTGGAAGCAGGTTATCATTCGGTGTGGCTTGGACAAAAAAGTTGGAATGGTGTTGCCATTTTGTCAAAAATTGCAAAACCGGTGATTTCCAGAACTGCACTTCCTGGTGATGACGAAGATGACCAAAGCCGCTATTTGGAAGTAAAAATAGAAGATTTGATTATTGGCTGTATATATCTTCCCAACGGGAATCCGGTTCCCGGTCCCAAATTCGATTACAAAATGAAATGGTTTGAAAGACTTGATGCCCACGCTGAAATGCTGATAACTTCGGGTAAAAAAGTGATGCTTGTAGGAGATTTCAATGTAATGCCTACTGAAAAAGATGTTTATAAACCCGAAAAATTTAAAGAGGACGCTCTTTTTCTTCCGGAAGTACGCAAAGCCTTTGATAATTTATTGAAGCAAGGTTGGACAGATGCTTTACGTTATCTTTATCCCGATGAAATTATTTATACTTTTTGGGATTATTTCCGTAATGCTTACCAGAGAAATGCTGGTTTGCGCATTGATCATTTTCTATTATCACCGGAAATTTTGCCGCAACTGAAAAATGCAGGCGTCGATAAAGAAGTTCGAGGGTGGGATAAATCAAGCGACCATGCACCAGTTTGGGTGCAGCTTTGACGTTATTAATCTAAATATTTAATCTTCGGATTAGATTTCCTATCTTTAGAAAATAAAATTTTACAATGAAAAAACTAATCTTTACGGCTTTTCTAGCCATTTCAGTTACTGCATATTCGCAATGGACAATTCCTGCGGCAAGCCCGAGACAGAAGGTGGAACAGCAATTTTCCATGTCCAAAATCACACTTGATTACGGGAGACCCGGCGTGAAGGGCAGAAAAATATTTGGCGAACTGGTTCCTTATGGGAAAGTTTGGCGAGCGGGCGCAAATTCATCAACCAAAATTACATTCGAACAGTCGATAAATTTTGGTGGCAAAGTGGTTCCTGCAGGAACTTATGGACTATTTGTCCAACCCTCAGAAAAAGAGTGGAAGGTCATTCTGAACAAAGATTCCAAACAATGGGGAGCTTACGAATACGATGAAAAATTGAATGTTGCAGAAGTGATAATTCCGCTTCAAAATTTATCAGAAAAACAGGAATGGTTTGAAATTACACTGAATCCAATGGACGACAACGCGATTGATTTGGTTTTTAAATGGGATTTCGTGAAAGCGGTAGTTCCTTTAAAAACTGGAAAACCTGAAACCGTAACAAAAATTGTGGATAAACTAAAAGAAATAAAGCAGATTGAAAAAGATGCTGCAGCTCAAAAATAATTTAAAAGCGAACTTCGGTTCGCTTTTTTAGTTAAAAAATATCTGTTCATTTTTCGGTTGATTCATCGTGCATTTAAAACTAAATTTGCATTACTCATTACTCATTACTCATTACTGATTACTCATGAACTTATCTCCCGAAATCATGTACGATGCTTCCTTCAATAAAAATCCTGAATTTGAAGGTGTTTTTTGGATGGGCGTAAAAACCACCGGAATTTTTTGCCGACCAACTTGTCCCGCCAGGAAACCGAAATTTGAAAACGTGGAATTCTTTAATAATACTAAAGATGCGATTCTAAAAGGTTACCGACCGTGCAAAGTGTGTAAACCTTTGGAAAACCCAAACGAAACCCCCGATTTCATTCAAAAATTATTGAATGAATTAACTGAAAATCCTGCGTTGAAATTGAAAGATTACGATTTGGTAGATCGAGGTTGGGAACCTGCAACGGTTCGCAGATGGTTTTTGAAAAATCATGGAATGACGTTTCATGCGTTCCAGAGAATGTTTAAAATTAATTCAGCCTTCAAAAAATTGCAAAGTGGAGAAAATATTGTAGATGCGGCATTTGATAGTGGCTACCAAAGTTTAAGCGGCTTCAATGATAGTTTTAAAAATATTTTCGGAGTCTCACCAAAAAATTCAAAATCGGAGAAAGTAGTTGATTTAAAAAGAATTGAAACTCCACTCGGAACAATGATTGCCTGTGCCGATGAAAACGGAATTTGTATGTTGGAATTCAGCGACAGAAAAGCTTTACCAACCGAGTTGAAAGAAATTTCCAAGCATTTCAATGCGAATATTATCCAGGGTGAAAACAAACATTTTAAAACTTTAGAAAAAGAACTTTCAGAATATTTTGAAAGAAAAAGAATGCAATTTGATGTTCCGCTTTCGCCGGTTGGAACAGAATTTCAGAAAAATGTATGGGAAGTTCTGCGTAAAATTCCGTACGGAACAACAAGAAGTTATCAGGAACAGGCAAAAATTCTCGGAAATCCAAAAGCAGTTCGCGCTGTTGCCAATGCAAATGGTTTGAATAAAATTTCAATAATCATTCCGTGTCATCGAGTCATCGGAAGCGACGGGAAACTTACCGGCTACGGCGGCGGAATATGGCGGAAACAAAAATTACTGGAACTGGAAAAAGCAATTCTGTTTTAGGAGCACGGAGTTACAGATGTTTTTTTGTGGAGTTTCATAGAGTTTTTCAATGTTTGTTAAAACTCCATCTACACTGTGATGCACTTTTGCTCTATGAAATATCAAGCTTTATGCGTAGAAAGATACGTGTAAACATTGTAAGGAAGAATAAATTTCTGCGTAAAAAATTTCGAAATTACGCAAACCAGCAAAACCGGAAATCCTAATTCAAAACCGTTTGGCGCAAGATTGCAAACCAGAAAAAGCGCGGTTAAAGGCGCATAAATTGAGGTCGATAAAGTTGCTGCGGCGCCAATCAAAGCGAAATTCAGATAAATTAAATCCGTCCCGAAAAAAGTATTGCAAACCAGCGCAAAACCAATTCCCAAATACGCACCGGCTACAATACTCGGCGCAAAAACTCCGCCGTCTCCGCCTGCTCCAAGTGTTAAAGAAGAAGCAATCGGTTTCAGCAAAACCAAGGTCAGAAAAAATAAAATTGAAAAACTTTCGGGTTTTGAAATCGTTTCTCCCAAAGAATGGTAACTGTCTCCGTAAAGAAATGGGAAAACGAAAATCATCGCACCGACAATCAATGCACCAAGATTCACGCGAATAAAATTATTGGAGATTCCGGCAAAAAAATCTTTGATCCGAATCACCAAAATAGTGAAATAAGCCGACAAAACTCCCGAAAAAAGACTTAAAACCAACATAAACGGAAGCGCAAACCAGTGCCATTCTTTAACTTTTATGGAAATCAAAGGTTTCGATGGAAAAAAATATAAAAATGCCCACGAAACCAATGCTGAAGCCGTAAAACTCATTAACAAAGTTTTATTGAATTTTCGTGCTATCACTTCAAAAGCAAAAAGAAAACCTGCAATCGGATTTCCAAATAAAACCGCAACTCCGGCGCAAACTCCGGCTCCAATCAGTTCCAGTTTATAAATATTGGCTGAAAAATTTTTTTCATACAGCGAATTTCCAACAGTTGCCGTTGCAACCACCGTAGAAACTTCAATTCCAGTGGAACCTCCAAAAATCACGGTCAGAAATCCATTCAGATAATGTGACGGAATTTTGAAAAAAGGCAAATGGTCTTTCCGCTGGTCAACGGTTTTATAAATTTCGGCAATCCCTTTATTTTTTCGGTTTTTGAACAGATATTTCCTCAAAAAATAAATGGTGGTAATTCCTATAGTTGGTAAAAAAATAAAGAGCCACGATTTTCCGTAATTGGCGAACTCAAAGAGATGCTCCTGAAAAAATTCAGTGATTTTTTTGAGTGAAAAAGCAAGAAAAGAAGAAATAAGTGCGATAAGTGCAGAGATTAAAATGAGCCGGAAGTAGTAGTGACGCTGAATTCTTTTTCTTTCCATACCTAAAATTATTTATACAAAAATAAGGCAATCATTTTAATTCTTTAAATTTACAGGATATCAAACTGAAATATGAATTTCCTGCAACCAACCCTCAAAAACGAAAACGTCATTCTTCAACCACTCAAAGAATCTGATTTTGAAAGACTTTACGAAGTTGCTTCCGATCCCAAAGTTTGGGAACAGCATCCCAACAAAAACCGTTACGAAAGGGAAGTGTTTCAGAATTTTTTTGAGGGTGCGATGATTTCCGAAGGCGCATTCATCATCATCGATAAAGAAAGTGGCGAAGTTGCAGGAAGTACGCGATTCTATTCACACGATGAAGATGAGAATTCCATCTTTATCGGCTACACTTTTTATGGAACAAAATTTTGGGGTTCCAAACTCAATCCACAAGTCAAGAAACTGATGTTGGATTATATCTTTCAGTACGTTGATTTGGTAAAATTCCACGTCGGTGCAGAAAATTGGCGTTCTCGAAAGGCAATGGAAAGATTGGGCGCAGAAAATAGAGGTGAAATTTCAGTTGCTTATCATGGAGAACCCAATCGGGAAAATGTAGAATATTGGATTAAAAAAGAAGATTGGGTTTTTAAGCAGAAATTGCATTAAAACATTATGCCTATTGCATGTAGAAATCTGCCTAATCCGCTAAATCTGCGAGAGAAATATCATTTCCCCGCACAATCCTGAAACATTTCCGCCCCGAAATAAAAAATAAAAAGCCACGCAATTCCTTTCAGTGTAAAAAAGATTAAACCGCCGATTCCGACGCGCTTGAACCATTTTTTCCATTTCGAATCATGATTGTTTTCCGGTTGCAGATTTTCCATTTCTAAAACTTTTTTCAAAGATAGGAAAAAGCTGGAAGATGGGTGCTGGAAGTAGGAAGTCTTAAAATTTGCGCACACTTTGCAACCCATGTATCAGAATATTTCATTTTTTTATTTTCTCCAAAACTACTATCTTTAGAGACAACTCAAATTAAATTTTATGTCCAAAAAAACCAATGATTTCGGCATCGAGAAAACCCTTAAGAATTTAGGTATTTCCAAAGAAAACAAAGGCGTTTCATCTGGCGGAAAATACTTTGCATCAGGTGATTTGCTCGAATCTCATTCACCAACCGACGGTAAATTAATCGCAAAAGTGAAAACCGCAAATTCCAAAGATTATGACAAAGTAATCGAAACGGCAAAAGCTGCCTTCAAAGAATTTCGCATGATTCCGTCGCCAAAAAGGGGAGAATTGGTTCGTCAGTTCGGGAATAAATTAAGAGAGAAAAAAGATGATTTAGGAAAACTCGTTTCCTACGAAATGGGGAAATCATTGCAGGAAGGTTTAGGCGAAGTTCAGGAAATGATAGACATCTGTGATTTCGCAGTGGGACTTTCACGCCAACTTCATGGTTTCACCATGCATTCCGAAAGACCGGGACACAGAATGTACGAACAGTATCATCCGCTTGGAATTGTGGGAATTATTTCCGCTTTCAACTTTCCGGTCGCAGTTTGGTCATGGAATACTGCTCTCGCTTGGATTTGTGGGAATGTTTGCGTTTGGAAACCATCTGAAAAAACGCCACTTTGCGCCATCGCTTGTCAAAATATTATCGCGGAAGTTTTAAAGGAAAATGATCTGCCGGAAGGAATTTCCACGATGATTGTTGGTGACCACAAAATCGGAGAACAATTGGTTAATGATAAGAATGTTGCTCTTGTTTCTTTCACCGGTTCAACTCGTGTTGGAAGAATTGTCGGAACGAATGTCGCTAAAAGATTCGGAAAATCGATTTTGGAATTGGGTGGAAACAACGCCATCATTATTTCTAAAGACGCCGATTTGGACATGTCGATTATCGGTGCAGTTTTCGGAGCGGTTGGAACGGCAGGACAAAGATGTACTTCCACAAGACGATTGATTATTCATGAATCCGTTTATGAGGAAGTGAAAAACCGTCTGGTAAAAGCTTACGGACAATTAAAAATCGGAAATCCTTTAGACGAAAAAAATCACGTTGGACCTTTAATCGATAAAGATGCCGTGAAACAATATTTGGATTCCATTAAAAAATGTAAAAAAGAAGGCGGAAAATTCGTTGTTGAAGGCGGAGTTTTAGAAGGAAAAAATTACGAATCTGGATGTTACGTAAAACCGTGCATCGCCGAAGTTGAGAATTCTTATGAAATTGTACAGCACGAAACTTTTGCACCAATTCTTTATTTAATGAAATACAACAGTTTGGACGAAGCTATCGCAATGCAGAACGACGTTCCACAAGGTTTGAGTTCCGCAATTATGACGCAGAATCTTCGTGAAGCAGAGTTGTTCCTTTCACAGGCTGGTTCCGATTGCGGAATTGCAAACGTAAATATTGGAACTTCGGGTGCAGAAATCGGTGGTGCTTTCGGTGGAGAAAAAGAAACCGGCGGCGGAAGAGAATCCGGTTCCGATGTTTGGAAATATTATATGAGAAGACAGACGAATACGATAAATTATACCACTAGTTTACCTTTAGCACAGGGAATTAAATTCGATTTATAAGCCGGATGATGGATGATGAAAGCCGGAAGTTTACAAAAACCTGCTTTATAAAACCTGAAACAATTTCAAACAAAATCAAACAACTTCAAACAAAATTTTAAATATGAACGACGCGATCGCATCTCACCCACAAACAACCAATAAAGTAAAAGAAACTCTTTCAAGACACCTTCTTGCAGATGGTTTTGATTTCGTGATGGATTTTGATAAATCCCACGGAAGTTGGATTCATGACCGAATCACAGGCAAAGAATACCTCGATATGTTTTCCATGTTCGCTTCTGCGGCAATCGGTTACAATCACCCTTATTTAATGGAAAAATCCGCCTGGCTCGGAAAATTGGCCGTGAACAAACCAACTTTGGCAGATGTTTATTCCCAAGAATTTGCAGATTTTATGGAGGTTTTCGAAAGAGTTGCGATTCCTGAAGAATTGCAGTACACTTTCTTTATCGAAGGTGGAACAATGGGCGTTGAAAATGCGATGAAAGCTTGTTTCGATTGGAAAACCCGCAAAAATTTTGAAAAAGGTTTGGAAACGGAAGGTGATATTTGCATCCATTTCAGACAGTCATTCCACGGAAGAAGCGGTTATACTTTGAGTTTGACGAATACTTCCGACCCAAGAAAATATCAATATTTCCCCAAATTTGATTGGCCAAGAATCATCAATCCACACTTAAATTTCCCGATTACGGAAGAAAATTTAGAGGAAACAATCAAAAATGAAAATCTTGCTTTAATGCAGATTCAGGAAGCGATTTTAATGAATCCGGAACGAGTTGCGTGTATTATTATCGAACCAATTCAGGCAGAAGGTGGCGACAATCATTTCCGTGACGAATTTTTTGTAGGATTGAGAAATCTTTGCGACGAAAACGAGGTACTTTTAATTTTTGATGAAGTACAGACAGGAATCGGAATGACCGGCAAAATGTGGGCTTTCCAACATTTCAGCGTAACTCCCGATATTATTTCTTTCGGTAAAAAGACTCAAGTTTGTGGAGTTTTAGCCAACAAAGAAAAGTTTGATGAAATCCCGAATAACGTGTTCCGTGAAAGTTCAAGAATCAACTCAACTTTTGGTGGAAACTTTATCGATATGCTTCGTCTGCAACTTACGTTGGAGGTTATTGAAAAAGAAAACTTGGTTGAAAATGCAAGAGTTGTTGGCGATTATCTTTTAGAAGGTTTAAAAGAACTGGAACAAAAATTCCCTGAAAAACTTTCCAACGCAAGAGGAAGAGGTTTGATGTGTGCCATCGATTTACCAACAGGAGCAGACCGCGATAAAATGCGTGAAGTTTTGTACGACGACGGTTTAATTATTTTAGCTTGTGGAGACCGTTCCATCCGTTTCCGTCCGCATTTGAACGTGACGAAAGAGGAAATTCAACTGGCTTTGGATAAGATTGTGAATAATATCGACAAGATTTAGGTTTTGTTAATGTTTAAATTTTATTATTTCTTAACACAATGTTTTCAATTCTTTTTTGTAATTTTAGAACTCGAAAATAGGAATATATGGAAAGAGAAACAAGAGTTGCAGTTTTTGAGAGCGAAAAACCAGCTGAAATTCAGTTGATTAAATCAAAGTTGGAAGCGCAGGATATTTCGGTTTTTTTGAATGACAAATATATGTCGTTTACCACAACACCAACTGCGAACACCGTGAAGTTACTGGTGAATCTGTCCGACGAACAAAAATCTTTCGAAATCATAGACCAATATCTTCAAGAAACAGATTTAGAAATTAAAAATAACCCTAAATAGTAATTTCATAATTTTAAATTTTACGTTTTACAGAAATCGGAGTCATGAATTTGGGTCCGATTTTTTTGTTGTTAAAAGTATCCAAAATAGTAGGTTCGAGCTATTTGAAATACGTCATTTTGTTTTTAAAAATAAACTTCCAACATCCATCTTCGAGCACCCATCTAATTTATGAATTTCACAAAATTTTCAGTCCATTTTCAACTTTTGTTCAAAATCTATATGATCTAGTTTCCCAAATTTATTATCTTTGTAGAAATTCAGAATCCCTATGCAAACCACTTATATCGAAACACAGCAGATTTCTTTTCAGGATTTTAAAAATTCAGTCATTGAAGATTACAAATTGGGCAGAATTTCCCGTGAAATGTCTTACCTTGGAAGAAGAGAAGTTCTCACAGGAAAAGCGAAATTTGGGATTTTCGGCGACGGAAAAGAATTGCCGCAACTGGCGATGGCAAAGGTTTTTAGAAACGGTGATTTTCGTTCAGGATATTACCGTGACCAAACTTTTGCGATGGCGATTGGAGCTGTAACAGTGGAAAGTTTCTTCGCGCAACTGTACGCAGATACGAATGTTGAACGCGAACCTGCTTCTGCGGGACGACAAATGAACGGTCATTACGCAACCAGAAGTTTGAATGAAGACGGAACTTGGAAAAATCTGATGGAACAAAGAAATATCTCATCCGATATTTCTCCAACCGCAGGACAAATGCCGAGATTGCTTGGTTTAGCTCAGGCGTCCAAAATTTATAAGTCGGTAAAGTTTGAAGGTTCTGAAAAATTCTCGCACAACGGAAATGAAGTCGCTTTCGGGACAATTGGTGATGCTTCCACGGCGGAAGGACATTTTTGGGAAACATTGAACGCAGCTTGTGCGCTTCAAGTACCGATGATTGTTTCGATTTGGGACGATGGTTACGGAATTTCTGTACCCACTCATAATCAAAGAGCGAAAGCGGATATTGCTGAAATGCTGTCGGGTTTTCAAAGAAAGGAAGGTGAAAATCAAGGTTGTGAAATTATTCAGGTAAAAGCTTGGGATTATCCGTCACTTTTGGATGCTTTTGCAAGAGCAGAACATTTCGCAAGAACAGAATCCGTTCCTGTTGTAGTGCATGTTATCGAAGTGACACAACCTCAAGGACATTCCACTTCGGGTTCTCATGAAAGATATAAAAATGAGGAACGTTTGAATTGGGAAGGTGAGTTTGATGGTTTAAATAAATTCCGAGAATGGATTTTGAATTATTCCATAGAAATCGAAGGAAAAAATGAAGTTTTAGCAACGGAAGAAGAATTAAATACCATCGATTCGGAAGCGAAAAAGTTCGTGAAAGAAGGTCAGAAAAAAGCTTGGGAAAATTATCAGAATTCAATCAATGAAATTAAAAATTCTGTTCTTCCATTAATTGAAAATTTAAAATCTCAAAATGTAGAAATTCTCTCTGAAATTGAGAAGTTCAACAAAATTATTTCAGTAGCGAAAAAAGATATTTTCCATTTGGCTAGAAAAGCTTTGATTCTAACAAGAGGAACTCAATCTACTGAAAGACAAAACCTTCAAACCAAATTCGATGAGATTTATAAGATTGAAAAAGATAATTATTCTTCTCATCTTTATTCACAATCAGAGTGGAAAGCGACAAACGTAAAAGAAATTGCCCCCATTTTTTCTGACAGTTCAGAAGTTGTGGACGGAAGAGTAGTGGTGAGAAATAACTTCGATAAAATCTTTGAAAAATATCCGCAAGCTTTAGTTTTCGGTGAAGATGCAGGAAATATTGGCGACGTAAACCAAGGTTTGGAAGGACTTCAGGAAAAATATGGCGAAATAAGAATTGCCGACACCGGAATCCGTGAAGCAACGATACTCGGACAGGGAATTGGAATGGCGATGCGCGGTTTGAGACCGATTGCAGAAATCCAATACCTCGATTATATTTTGTACTGTTTACAAGGAATGAGCGACGATTTGGCAACCGTTCAATACCGAACAAAAGGCGGACAAAAAGCACCGGTAATCATCCGAACCCGCGGTCACCGATTGGAAGGAATTTGGCATTCCGGCTCTCCAATGGCGGGAATTATTAACTTGTCGAAAGGGATTTTAGTTTTAGTTCCAAGAAATTTAACCAAAGCTGCTGGTTTTTATAACACGATGCTTCAAAGTGACGAACCATGCGTGATTGTGGAATGTTTGAACGGTTATCGTTTGAAAGAAAAGCAACCTGAAAATTTAGGAGAATTCACCGTTCCTGTCGGAAAAATTGAAGTGACGAAAGAAGGAAGCGATGTAACTTTGGTAACTTACGGTTCTACTTGGAGATTGGTGATGGATGCCGCGGAAGAACTTGAAAAACTAGGAATTTCTGCGGAAGTGATTGATATACAGTCTTTAATTCCTTTTGACTTAAGTCACGAAATTGCAGAAAGCGTGAAGAAAACCAACCGGCTTGTTGTAATCGATGAAGATGTGGAAGGTGGAACGACTGCGTTTATGCTTCAACAGATTTTAGAAAAACAGAAAGCGTTCAGATATTTGGATGCCGATCCTTTAACAATTTGTGCAGAAAATCACAGACCACCGTATGCAAGCGACGGAGATTATTTTAGCAAACCAAGTGTTGACGATATGGTGGAGAAAGTGTATGGAATGTTTACGGAAAGTAATCCTACGAAATATCCGAAGATATAGGTTATAACTTAAAAAGACTCAAAATGCTGCCTCCTGGAATCTTTTCGATTTTTAGGAGGTTGTTTTTTTGTAAATCCTCTACAAAATCGTGTTCGTTTTCGCCATTTAATTCGATTTTTTCAAATAAAAATTTTCGGTGAGAATATGCTGAAATAAATTCCTCATTATTTGCAAAAACCTGCAAATCATTTTTACGCATCCACGTCACAAAGTCGGAATTATTTTTTGCGAAGGTGCTCTTTCTAGGATTGAGTAAGGTGTATTTCACAATAATCCTTAAATATTTCCGATGCTAATTAATGCTAAACTTTTTGTTGTCAATGGATTAAAGTATAAAAAGATTATTAAATAAAGGGTTAGCTATCCTAATTTTAAAAATTATTACAATAAAAATTCTTCAGAAAATTTCCGTAAATTCGCATCAAATTTTTTAACTGATGAATTACGATATCATTGTCATTGGGAGTGGTCCCGGTGGATATGTGACCGCAATCAGAGCGGCACAGTTGGGTTTCAAAACTGCTGTTATTGAAAAAGAAAATTTGGGCGGGATCTGCCTGAATTGGGGATGTATCCCGACAAAAGCGTTGTTGAAATCTGCACACGTTTTCAAATATTTACAAAAAGCCGAAGAATTCGGATTGAATAAAGTAGAAAATCCAGGTTTTGATTTTTCTAAAGTCATTCAAAGAAGTAGAGGAGTTGCCACCAAAATGAGCGGCGGAATTGCATTCTTGATGAAGAAAAACAAAATCGACGTCATCATGGGAACAGCCAAAATCCAAAAAGGGAAAAAAGTAGCCGTTGTTGACAAAGATGGAAAAACCACTGAATATTCCGCAGAACACATCATCATTGCAACTGGTGCCCGTTCCAGAGAATTGCCAAATCTTCCGCAAGATGGCGTGAAAGTGATTGGCTACCGCCAAGCGCTTGCTCTTCCTGAACAACCAAAATCTATGATTGTAGTTGGTTCCGGCGCAATTGGAGTGGAGTTTGCCGATTTTTATAACTCGATGGGAACTAAAGTAACGATTGTGGAATTCATGCCAAATATTGTTCCGGTTGAAGACGAAGAAGTGTCTAAACATCTAGAAAAATCCTTGAAAAAATCAGGAATTGAAATCATGACGAATGCTTCCGTGGAATCTGTCGATACTTCTGGAAACGGTGTGAAAGCAAACGTGAAAACGGCAACTGGAAATATCACTTTAGAAGCAGACATTCTACTTTCCGCAGTTGGAATCGCTGCAAACATCGAAGACCAAGGATTCGAGGAAGTTGGAATTCAAACTGACAAAGGAAGAGTTTTGGTGAACGAATGGTACGAAACTTCTGTTCCGGGATATTATGCGATTGGCGATATTTTGCCGACTCAAGCTTTAGCACACGTTGCTTCCGCAGAAGGAATTACCTGCGTTGAAAAAATCAAGGGACTTCATGTAGAGGCGATAGATTACGGAAATATCCCAGGTTGTACTTATTGTCATCCTGAAATTGCGTCCGTTGGTTTGACCGAAAAACAGGCAAAAGATAAAGGTTACGAAATCAAAGTTGGAAAATTTCCGTTCTCTGCAAGTGGAAAAGCAACTGCAAACGGCGATACCGACGGTTTCATCAAAGTAATTTTCGATGCAAAATATGGAGAATGGCTCGGTTGTCACATGGTTGGAGACGGCGTTACAGATATGATTGCTGAAGCCGTTGTTGCCAGAAAATTAGAAACAACAGGACACGAAGTGCTGAAATCTATTCACCCGCATCCGACGATTTCTGAAGCAGTGATGGAGGCGGTTGCAGCTGCTTATGGAGAAGTAATTCATATCTAAAATGATCCAAGAACTCAGTATAATCACTCCTTTGCTTTGGGGGGAAATATGAAATGGAAGACGCATATTTTTGCGTCTTTCTTGTTTAAATAGGGTTTTTTCACTGTTTTTTTTGAAGGGATATTAACTAAATTTGGGAACTAAAAACCAATATCATGAGATTCTTTGATTTTCACAGCCATCCCGTTTTAAAACAACTTTTCAACGACAATCCTAATATTGATTCGCTTATTTATCGCAGTGATGTTGCGACTTTACCGGCTTTATGCAGCGATTTGCCAACGATTATTGAAAGTCAGACTCATCAATCGCAATTGGCAGATTTTCAAGATGAAGTTATTATTGGAGCCGCACTTTACAGCGTTGAGAGTTACGTGGCAAAAGCAGTTATTCCTTTAAGAAAATATCTTAAACAAAATTCACAATTCAAACTTTCTCAAAAGGTTTTGGAAGACGCCAAAGATAATTCGATGAAACCTTTCAAGGACTTTTTGATGGACAGAACCTTGAAAAAATATCTGCAAAGTCATTCCTATAATGTTCTTACAAAAAGCAGTTTTAGTAAAGCGCTTCCGAAGAACAAAGTCAATGTTTTCTTCACGATTGAAGGTTGTCATTCTTTGGTGGATCGTCCAAATTTTTGTGATGCTGCCAATAAGTACAGTCCAACTGAAATTCTCGGTAATCTCGACAAAGTTCAAGAAAAAGCACGAATTATTGCAGTAAATCTCACCCACTTGCAGCAATCAAATCTATGCAATCACGCATTCGGAATGCAGATTGCAGATGGAAACGATTTTTTCCCTAATGGAAATGGTTTAACCAATGATGGAAGAAAGGTAACCCAGGGACTTTTTGACAGAGCTGTGTGTGTTGATTTAAAGCACATGAGTTATAAGTCCCGAAAAGATTTGATGTCTGAAATTGACGCAAAAAAGTTCAAAAATGTACAACCGTTAATTTGCTCACACGCTGGATTTACAGGAACTTCCTTTAAAAATTGGGCGGGTTCCATTCAAATGGTGAAAAATGTGAAGGGTTCGGTTTATCTGGAAATTACCAAATCACTACATTCAAAAAATTTAGGACGAAGACCTGGATTTCCTACTTTTAATGCTTCCACAATTAATCTTTTTGACGAAGAAATTGCGTGGATCGTAAAAAATGATGGTGTCATTGGAATTTCACTTGACCGACGAATTCTCGGCTATATAGATTTGCATGATGAAAGACCAACCGGAATTAATTCAAACTCTGATGTGCTCGTGGACAAGGAGTTTTTTTCTGCCGAGGAATGGAATGCCTTAGGAATTAAGAAATCACTGATTGGAAATACAATTGATTCAGATGATATTCTCACATCATCCGAACTTTCGGAATGTACAGAAGCATCGATAACGGCAAGGAATGAATTTTTTTCAGACCATATTTTGAATCACCTCAAACATTATTTCCAAGTCTGCAAAGACCACGGAATTTCTATTGCAAAGGCGCAAAAACAAATTACCATCGGTTCAGACTTTGATGGATTGATTAATCCGTTTGCCAATATTTCAACAGTTCAAAAAATGAGTGATTTGAAAACTTATATTAGAATGAACCTGCTTTATTTCTTGAAGGATTTAAAGGATTCTAAAAAATGGTGTTCAGAACTCAATGTGGATGTTTTTGTGGAAGATTTATTCTACAATAATGGCTACAGATTCATTGAATCCAGATTTTGAATTCTGCTTTTTATCGCAGTTTTTCATCTTTTTTATTTGGCTAAATTTCTTTAAATTAACACCAAATAATTTTTATGAGAATCGAATACCTATTTCCAGTTTTTCTATTTTGTGGAGCGACATTATTCTCGCAAACAAAAAATGAAAACATTGTTCCGAACGAGAATCTAATTGTAGAAAACATTCCCGCAATTCCGAAAAGTTTAAATGAAAAAACCAAGAAGTATTCGGAAAGTCGAGGTGCAAGTTTAACCGCAGTTCATCCGAACGGAAAAGAGTTGATTATGGTTACACGATTTGCTTCAACCAACCAATTACACAAACTTTCTCAACCAATGGGAGCGAGAAAACAGTTGACCTTTTTCGATGAACCCGTGAATTTTGCGGATTATGAACCAACAAAAGGTGAATATCTAATTTATTCCAAAGACATTGGTGGAAATGAATTTGGACAGCTTTTTAAATTGGATTTAAAGGCGATGGAGTCAACACTATTAACTGACGGAGGAAGATCCCAAAACGGTGGAATTACTTGGAAGAAAGATGGGTCCGGATTTTATTTTTCATCCACGAAACGAAATGGCGGTGATCGGGATATTTATTTCATGAATCCCTCAAAACCTGAAGAAACCATATTGATTTTAGAAGTAAAAGGCGGCGGTTGGGGAATCAACGATATTTCTGATGATGGCAAAAAACTCATCATCGGGGAATATATTTCCGCAAATGAATCGCATCTTTATCTTTTAGATACACAAACAAAAAAGTTGGAACCAATCACCGACAGAACAGAAAAACAAATCGTACAAGGTCGAGCGAAATTTGCAAAAAATCCCGACGAAATTTTTTATATCACCGATCGCGATAACGAGTTTGCAAGATTGGCAACTTTCAATCTGAAAACCAAAAAAATCAACTATTTTACTTCCAATATTCCGTGGGAAGTTTCTAATTATGCTTTAACTAAAGATAAAACCAAACTCGCTTTTCAAACCAATGAAGGCGGACTTCATAAAATGTATTTAATGGATACTGCCAATAAAAAGTATTCAGAAGTTCAAGGATTACCGGTCGGTTTGATTGGCGGAATCGATTTTTCAAATGACGGAAAATCGCTATTCTTTTCACAATCAACTTATGATTCTTCCGCAGATATTTATAGATTAGATTTGGCTTCAAATAGAGTGGAAAGATGGACGGAAAGCGAACAGGGAGAAATGCAGAAATCCGATATGTCACAACCAAAATTGATTGAGTGGAATAGTTTCGACGGAATGAAAATTACAGGATTCTATTATCCAGCTTCTTCAAAATTCACGGGTAAAAGACCTGTTTTAATCAACATTCACGGCGGTCCGGAAGGTCAGTCGATGGCATCTTCTCTCGGTTCCGGAAATTATTATACGAATGAAATGGGAGTTTCCGTTATTTTTCCCAATGTGCGTGGATCTTCCGGTTTCGGAAAAACTTTTATCGCAAGTGACAATGGTTTTTTACGAATGAATTCGGTGAAAGATATCGGTGCTTTATTGGATTGGATTGCCAAACAACCTGAACTCGACAAAGACCGAATCATGATTATGGGTGGAAGTTACGGCGGTTTCATGACTTTGGCGACTGCTTATGAATATGCTGATAAAATCAGATGTTCTGTGGATATTGTAGGAATTTCTGACTTCAACACGTTCCTTAAAAATACAGAGGAATACAGAAGAGATTTAAGAAGGGTAGAATATGGCGATGAACGTGACACGAAAATGAGTGAATTTTTCACCAAAATCGCACCTTTGAATAATACGGACAAAATCAAAAAGCCGATGTTCATCATTCAGGGAACCAACGATCCAAGAGTTCCGGTGACGGAAGCGACCCAAATGCGCGATAAACTGAAAGCACAGGGAAATACAGTTTGGTATTTGGAAGCGAAAAATGAAGGTCACGGTTTCCGCAAAAAAGAGAATATAGATTTTCAAAGATTGGCGGTGATCAAATTTATGCAGGAATATTTGTTAAAATAGAAAGACAGACATTGCATTAAACCAAAAACCATCCTTAATTAAGAGGATGGTTTCTTATTTTTGAGGAATGGAAAAATACCAACTCGGAATCGTGCTTTCAGGCGGCGGAACAAAAGGAATCGCTCACGCAGGAGTTTTGAAATTTTTGGAGGAGCAAGATATTCATCCCGAAGTTCTCGCCTGTTGTAGTGCGGGATCTATTGTGGGAACGCTGTACGCAGTAGGAAAATCTCCGCAGGAAATTTTAGATTTTTTCAAGTCGGTTTATTTTTTTAACTGGCGACATTTTGCATTTAATAAGCCGGGATTGGTTTCATCAAAGATTTTCAGAAATTATTTGACCCCGATTTTCGATGAAATGACGATTGGAGATTTGAAGAAAGAGGTGCGAATTGTCGCCACAGAACTGGTTTCCGGTACACAGAAGATTTTTGGAAAAGATTTCAACGTGATTGATGCGATCATTGCTTCATGCTCGATTCCGGGAGTTACGACGCCGTATATTGTGGGTGAAGAAATGTACAGCGATGGCGGAGTTTTGAACAATTTTCCGGCAGATATCATTCAGCATGATTGCAAAAAGATGATTGGAGTTTTTGTTTCGCCGCCTCAAGATATCGAGATTACGGATTTGAATTCCATTAAAGCGGTCGTTTCTCGTTCTTATGATTTGCTTTCTTACCGCACGGAATTGCACAAATTCTCTTATTGCGATTGGTTTATCACCTCAAAAAAATTAGCACATTACGGAACTTTCGAAAGAAAGCCGGAAAGATTGCAGGAGATTTTCGAGATTGGCTATACTGCCGCGAAAGATTCTTTTGAGAGTTTTTCGGGTTAAAACAAATATTTCCAATAAACCAAAACTCCCACCACCACAGAAGCTAAAGCCATTAAAACCACTGCCGCCGCCGAAATATCTTTAATGACTTTAATCCTCAAATCAAATTCGGGTTGAATGATGTCACAAACTTTTTCAATCGCCGTATTGAGAATTTCTAAGGATAAAACCGCGAAACTAACGATTAAAATAATTGCCGCATCAACAGTATTTAGTTTTAAAAAGACAATTAAAAAGAGATTAATCAGCAACGCAAAAACTTCAATCTGAAAATTTCTTTCAGACTTCAACATCCAAATCACGCCTCTCAACGCATTTCCTACACTTTTATAAAACGGGGGTTTTCTCATGGAGTTACGAGTTATAGGTTAAGTGTTTCGTGATGCGGGTTTTGGGTTTCGAGATCATAGCTAAACTTGTGTGCTTACAGAAATAATTGGTTTATTGGGAAAGGAAAAGAAATTTAATTTTTTCCTATAAAAAAACTTCGTTTTTTGGACAATTAACTCCGTCGAACCACTAAGTTAGGTTTCACGATTTGTCCTTACCATCACTTGGTTCCTGGCTCTTTTTACTTGGCACTTCACCAATTTTTATCCACCATATAAATCATTTGTCCCATTGCAACCGCTCCCAAAAGCAATTCGCGACGGTTCACTTTTTCAAACGTATCTTCTTCAGTGTGGTGAATGTCGAAATATCTTTGGGAATCAGGAACGAGCTCTGCCAAAGGAACACCGAGTTTTTCCATCGGTTCAATATCAGTTCCCGCATATTGAAATTCAAAATTATGAATTCCATACGGAAGGAAGAGATTTCTCCAGGACTGAACTTCTTTTCTTTTTTCAGGAGTCATCACCAAAGCAATTCCGCGCGGCGTAAAACCGCCACCGTCACTTTCAATGGCAAAAATATGTTTTTCGTTATTTTTCTGCATGTTTTCTGCGTATTTATTTCCGCCACGAACTCCGTTTTCTTCATTGGCAAAGCAAACAACTCGAATCGTGTGATTATTTTTAATACCTAATTTTTTGAATGTGCGAAGGATTTCTATGCTTTGAACAATTCCTGCTCCATCGTCGTGTGCTCCTTCGCCAACATCCCAAGAATCCAAATGTCCACCGACGACGATGACGCTTTTATCTTTGGTTCCTGTAATTTCTCCAATGACAGAATGAGATAATTTTTCACCTTTGATCGTACAATTCGAATTTAATTTGGCATAAACTTTTTGAGATTTCAAGGTGTTTTCCAATTCATCTGCACTTTTCGGACCAATTGCAACGGCGGGAATTTTGGTGGTGTCGTCTTTGTCGTAACGCATCGCACCGGTGTGTGGAACGTCATCAAAAGCTGAAGAAAGTGAACGGATAATTACCGCTTTTGCACCTTTCTTTCCTGCCCAACTTGCAGCGGAACGACGGTAAATCCCTGCATCTACATAAGCCTGTCCTGTAACAATGAATTTTTGGTTAAAAGCATAATTAAAGAAGACAATTTTTCCTTTCACCTGACTTTCCGGTAATTTGTCGAAATCTTCTTTATTTTTTACGTAGATGATTTCACCTTCTACATCTTTTCCTTTAGTTCCCTCGGAATTTCCTAAAGACAACATTCTCAGAGATTTCCATTTTCCGTTTCCCGTGTTGATGTGAAGAGATTCTTTCCCTCTTTCCCAAACAGGAACCATGACTTCTTCTTTCCAAACTTTGTCGGCACCTGCCTCTTTTAATTTTTGAACTGCCCAATCTACGGACTTTTCATAGGCTTCAGAACCGCTCAATCGATGTCCGATATTTTTTGTTAAGTCACGAAGATTTTCATAAGCAGTTCCATTTGCCAACATTTCGTCGGAAATATTTTTGAATTGAATTGAATCTGCTTTGGTTTGAGCAAATAAAAATCCGCCCAAAAAGAGCGGAAGTATTTTGATGAGAATTTGTTTCATTGCTTATGGAAAAATTATTCCATCAAAAATAAGAATTTTTTAATAATTGCTCACTACCCATTACTCATTACTCAATACTCATTACTCATGAATTACTTCATATCATACATCACCAAAGCCGTCACCAGTTTTGGTTCGATATAAGTACATTTCGGCGGCATTTTGATGTTTTTATCAGAGACTTTTAGCAAGTCATTGAAACTCACAGGATAAATTCCGAAACCGACCTTATATTTTCCTGAATCTACTTTTTCTTTGATGTTTAAAATACCTTCAATTCCCGAATTTCCTTTGATGTAAGTGATTTTATCGGTGGTTTTTGGGTCATCAATTCCTAGGATATCTTTAATAATGAACTCTTCCAAAAGGAAATGGTCGAGGTCATTCAACTCGCTCATCTTTTTACGCAAATCGTGTTTTACGTGGAGTGAATAAAATTTTCCGCCCAAATACATGGAAATGTGAAACTTTTGTGAAGGATAATAAGGCGCTTCACCTTTATCATGAATCAAGAAATTTTCCTCGATTTTCTTTAAAAACTCTTCTTCGGAAAGTCCGTTCAGATCTTCCAAAAGTCTGTTGTAATCGTGAATTTTAATGGATTGATTGGAAACGATGAAACTATAAACGAAATTGTAATGTTCAAGTCCCGTATGTTTCTTATTTTTTTCCTGAAGATTTTTGGCATTCAAAGCTGTGGAACCAATTCTGTGATGACCATCCGCAATGTAAAAAGAATCTATTTGTTCTAAAACTTCCTTGAATTGCTGCATTTTCAATCGGTTGTCAATTCGCCAGACTTTGTGACGGGTTCCGCTGTCGTCTAGATAATTCAAAACAGGAACATTTTTTTCCTCGTGATTCATCAGCAATTCAACCTTTGGATTTGCCATGTAAGTCAGTAATACCGGTTCTGCCTGAATATTGACTTTTTCGAGATAATACGCGAGTTTTTCTTTTTTATGAGTTAAAGTTGATTCATGCTTTTTGATTTTTCCATTCCTGAAATCATCTACACTTACCAAACCTAAAAGTCCACGAAACACCGATTTATTGGGCATAATCTGCTCATAAAGATAATAAGAAGAATTATCCTGAACGAGTTTGTTATCGGCTAAAAGTTCTTCAAAATTAGTCCTGATTTTCCTCAAATTTCGGTCGATATCTTTAGATTTACTCACCACATAAGGTTTGATCATCTGAATGTAAGATGAATCCTGTTGTGCTTTTTTATTGATTTCTTCCTGTGTGAAGTTATCTAAAGGATGTGTTGGAAAGGTGTCCACATAATCATCGCTTGGACGAATTCCGCGAAATGGTCTGAAAATAGGCATGTTTTTTCTATAGTTTATTTTTTATTTCAATGATTTGCGAAGCAAGTTCTTTGCCAATTTTTTCCTGTGCATCAACAGTATTTCCACCCAAATGTGGTGAAAGTGAAAGACTTGGATTCATCAAAATCGTCAGTTCAGGAGTGGGTTCGTTTTCAAAAACATCCAATGCAGCTCCTTCAACTTTTCCTGATTCAATGAAGTCGAGTAGGGTCACTTCATTGATCACGCCACCTCTTGCTGTGTTTACGATGAAAACACCGTCTTTCATTTTTTCAAATTGAGGTGTGTCGATAATGTATTCGTTGGTTTTTGGCGTGTTGATGCTGATGAAATCGGTGTCTTTCAAAAATTCATCCATATTGTTGTTGGAGGAAATTTCGAAATTCACTTTTTGTCCGTCAAAGAAATCTAAAGTCAACGTTTTCGTGTGTGGTTTTCTTGTCAGAACTTTTACTTTCATTCCTAAAGAAATTCCCATTTTCACCACTTCTTGCCCAATTCCGCCAAATCCGATAACGCCTAAAGTTTTGCCTTCTAATTCGTAGGCATTGGAATAGGATTTTTTCAGGGCTTTAAAGTTGGTTTCTCCTTCAAGAGGCATCATTCTGTTGGCTTCGTGAAGAAATCTTGCCAAAGAAAAGAAATGCGCGAAAACCATTTCCGCAACCGAACGCGAAGAAGCATTTGGAGTGTTAATCACGTAAATTCCTTTGTCAATCGCATATTCCACATCGATGTTGTCCATTCCAACGCCGCCTCTTCCGATAATTTTTAATGTGGGACAAGCGTCAATTAAATCCTGTCGAACTTTTGTTGCACTTCTCACTAATAGGACGTCGATTTGGTTTTCATTGATGAAATTTGCCAAATGTTCCTGTGAAACTTTGGCTTCCACCAATTCGATTCCCGCTTCTTTCAGTACGTTTTCTCCCGCTTTAGAAATTCCGTCGTTTGCTAAAACTTTCATTTTTACTTAATTTGAGATTTGAGATTTCAGGTTTAAAATTTGAAAATTTATTTGACAGAACGCATTACGTCCACTAAAACCTGCACACTCTCAATTGGTAAAGCGTTGTACAAACTCGCTCTGTAGCCGCCCAAACTTCGGTGTCCGTTCAAACCGCTGATTCCTGCTGCTTTCCAAGCGTTGTCGAATTCCTCTTTTTTAGACTCGTCGGTTAATTTGAAAGATACATTCATCAAAGAACGGTCTTCTTTTACGCAGAAACATTCAAACAAAGGATTGCGGTCGATTTCGTCGTATAGAAGTTTTGCTTTTGCTTCATTTCTTTTTTCTGCTTCTGCAATTCCACCATGATTTTCCAAATGTTGAAGCGTTAAAAGCGAAGCATAAACAGGAAAAACAGGAGGAGTGTTGAACATCGATTCTTTCGCAATATGAAGTGACCAATCCAAGTAAGAAGGAATATCGCGGCCAGTTTTACCCAAAATATCTTTCTTCACCACCACCAAAGTAACACCTGCAGGTCCCATATTTTTTTGTGCACCCGCATAAATCACGTCAAATTTTGAGAAATCAATAACTCTTGAAAAAATATCGGAACTCATGTCGCAAACCATCAATGTATCAACATCGGGGAAGTTTTTCATCTGTGTTCCGTAAATCGTATTATTTGATGTACAATGGAAATAATCGTATTCGCTTCCCACTTTGTAATCTTTAGGAATAAAGGAATAATTTTCAGCTTTAGATGAGCCCACAACATCCACAGTTCCTATCTTTTTTGCTTCTTTAATCGCTCCTGAAGCCCAAGTCCCTGTATCGAGATATGCTGCTTTTCCGTTTTCTGCCTTCATCAGATTGAAAGGAACCATCAAAAATTGCAAACTTGCGCCACCTCCTAAATAAAGAACTTCGTAATCATCGCCGAGATTCATCAGTCGCTTTACAATCGCTCTTGCTTCTTCCATTACTGCGACAAAATCCTTGCTTCTGTGTGAAATTTCAAGGAGGGAAAGTCCCATTCCATTGAAATCTAAAATTGCCTGTGCTGATTTTTCGAAAACTTCCTGAGGTAAAATGCACGGACCTGCGCTGAAATTGTGTTTTTTGCTCATTTCTGATGTATTAAGATTTTTTGAATTTGGTGTAATTTAAAACCACAGAAGGCACAATATTTTTTCTTGGATTATTTAAAAGAGAATAACAATTCAATCAAATAATAGTTGAAAATCTCTGATTTTCAATTTTGTGTTCTTTTATGAGTTGTGAAACTTTCATATTAATTTTGAAGATTCTTTTGTGTTTTTTGTGGTTTATAAAAATTTTGTAATATTTTTCATAAAAAAAAACGCCCACGATTTTGTGAGCGGAAGTATTATTCTCCGTGAAGGAAGGCCTTTTTCTCCAGTAAGCTTTCTTCGGATTCTACATGGTCCTCGTCGGGAATACAGCAGTCAACCGGACAAACCGCTGCACATTGCGGTTCCTCATGGAAACCTTTACATTCTGTACATTTGTCGGGCACGATAAAGTAAATATCGTCGGAAATGGGTTCTTGTGGAGCATCTGCATCAATCGTCAGTCCCGATTTCATCACTACTTTTCCTTTCAACGCGGTTCCGTCGGAAGCTTTCCAATCTACTGCTCCCTCATAAATTGCGTTGTTTGGGCATTCAGGTTCGCAAGCACCGCAGTTGATACATTCATCTGTTATTCTAATAGCCATTGCTAATATTTTATTTATAAATTTGCACAAAATTACGAAAAATCCGCTAATTTCCCACATAATGAATATAGAAAAAATGATTTCAGGACTTTGCAAAGTCGGCGATTATATCAAAGAATTTTTAGAAAAGAAACCCGAAAATTATAATGAAAATGATGAAAAATTTTCTGCTTTGTTGAGAAAATCGGAAATTGAAAATTCATGGTTCACCATCGAAAATCAAAAATTCTCCTTAAAACAATGGTCGGCTTTATTAACTGAACAAAACATTAAAAATTGGCTCTCAAATTATCAAATTGCAAAAATTTCTAAAAAAGTCGGTTTGATTTTAGCGGGAAACATCCCAATGGTGGGATTTCACGATGTGATGTCTGTAGTTTTAAGCGGAAATATTCCCGTGATTAAACTGTCATCAAAAGATAAATTGATGATTCCTTTTCTTTTGAAAAAATGGAATGAATTTTCCGGTGGAAATGTAGAATATGAACTGGTGGAAAAATTAGAAAATTTCGATGCGGTGATTGCGACAGGAAGCAATAATACAGCACGTTATCTCGAATATTATTTCAAGAACCATTTAAGCATAATCCGAAAAAATAGAACTTCAATTGCGGTTTTGAACGGTGATGAAACCGATGAACAGCTGCAACTTTTGGCAGATGATATTTTCAGATATTTCGGATTGGGTTGTAGAAATGTAACCCGAATTTTTATTCCTGAAGATTTTAAAATCGACAGACTTTTTGAGAATTTTTTGAATTTTAAAGAAATTATCAATCACAACAAATACGCCAATAATTACGAATACAATCGTGCGATTTATTTGTTGAATCAAGAGCGGTTTTGGGATAATAATTTTGTGATGTTGAAAGAAGATGAAAATCTTTTCTCACCACTTTCTGTGATTAATTTTTCAAGATATTCCAACCTCGATGAAGTGAAAAACTTTATCAAGAACAATGAGGAAAATATTCAGACGGTCGTTGCAAATCCCGAATTAGACTTGGATTCCATCAATTTTGGTGAGGCACAAAGTCCGTCGTTGGATAATTATGCAGACAACGTTGATACAATGAAATTTTTGGAAGTTATTTAGGTTTGCAATATGAAGACGACCATTCAAAACAAATTTCTAAAAGTCAAAATCAATCATAAAGGCGCTGAATTAGGCTCCATTGATAAAGACGGGCAAAATCATATTTGGGAAATCAACCCAAATTTTTGGGATAAAACCTCACCAATTTTGTTTCCCATCGTGGGAGGATTAAAGAATAATTCTTTTGAATTTGATGGTAAAAAGTATGAGCTTCCGAGACATGGTTTTGCAAGAGAAAAAGAATTTGAATTAGTTTCCAAAACTGAAAATTCTGCCAAATTTTCTCTGAAATATAATGAGGAAACACTCCAAATTTATCCATTCAAATTTACTTTAAATATTGAATATAAGTTATCATTAAATCAATTGATTATAAAATATACCGTAATCAATACTTCAAGTGAAAAAATATATTTTTCAGTTGGTGCACATCCTGCATTTTCGATTGATGGAGATATCGAAAATTACAGTTTAGCATTTGACAATTCTACTGATTTGACTTCTTATAAATTACGCGATAACCTGTTTTCAGGGGAGACAAAAAAAATCCCTTTGAATGGTAAAATACTACCACTAAATTATTCTCTTTTTGCTGAAGATGCGATCGTTCTAAAAAACTCAGCAACCTCTTCACTGACTTTATTAAAAAATGACATTCCGCAATTAAAGGTGAGTTTCCCCGACTTCCCCTATTTAGGAATTTGGACGAAGAAAGACGCTCCGTTCATCTGCATCGAACCTTGGTTGGGAATTGCTGATCACCATGATGCTTCCGGTAAAATTAAAGAAAAAGAGGGAATTCAAATCCTTGACGGGGATTCTGAAATGTCGGTGGAATGGAGTGTTGAAATATTTTAAAACCTACTTTTCTTCGGATTCAAAAACGTCGTAAAAACCATCACATTCTCCCCAAATTTCGATTCAATTCTTTCCGTGATATTTTTGAGTTCGATTTCAATAAAATCATCACGCTTCTCCTCATTGTCGAAAACCAAAAGCAGGTTGGTGTTTTTGCCTTCATTAATCATGTCACTTTGTACTTCCGAAAGAATATATTTCTCAACATCCATCAGGTTTTCAATCATTTGATGAAGGTCATTTCCCAGATAATTTTCCCATTCTTTGTTGATGCTTTCGGTGTTGTGAAATGTAAGGCTCAAAAAGCTCATTATTTTTAACTTTTTTTATGATTTTGTGGATAAATTCATGGGCAAAAATCGGTAAATTTTTCGTATTTTAGCACGTTATTAAATTTAGAAATTCAGAAAAGTTCAGAATAGATTTTAAGGTTCTGATTTTCAAATTATTAAAATAGATTATGCATAAAGAAGGAGAAAGGTTAATTCCTATCAACATTGTTGATGAAATGAAATCCTCTTATATCGATTATTCGATGTCGGTAATTGTATCAAGAGCGTTACCCGATGTAAGAGATGGCTTGAAGCCGGTTCACAGAAGAGTTTTGTACGGGATGTACGGACTCGGCGTTTTTTCAAACAGAAAATATTTAAAATCCGCGAGAATTGTCGGCGACGTTCTCGGTAAATACCATCCACACGGCGATACGTCGGTTTACGATGCGATGGTGAGAATGGCGCAACCGTGGAGTTTGCGTTATCCGCAAGTTGACGGACAAGGTAACTTCGGTTCTATGGACGGTGACCCACCTGCAGCAATGCGTTACACGGAAGCGAGGCTGAAAAAGATTTCTGATGAAATTTTGGCGGATCTAGACAAAGACACTGTAGATTTTCAGAACAACTTTGATGATTCATTGACGGAGCCAACCGTTTTACCTACAAAAATCCCGAATCTTTTGGTGAACGGAACTTCCGGTATTGCGGTGGGAATGGCGACGAATATGGCACCTCACAACCTTTCTGAAAGTATCGATGCGATTGTTGCCTATATCGATAATAAGGACGTGACGATTGATGAGTTGATGAAACACATCATCGCCCCGGATTTTCCGACAGGTGGA
This sequence comes from Candidatus Kaistella beijingensis, assembly GCF_020084865.1. Classification (NCBI taxonomy): domain Bacteria; kingdom Pseudomonadati; phylum Bacteroidota; class Flavobacteriia; order Flavobacteriales; family Weeksellaceae; genus Kaistella; species Candidatus Kaistella beijingensis. Next base: position 380,787 of record NZ_CP071953.1, read on the forward strand.
ATTATTTACGGTTATGACGGAGTTCGTGACGCTTTCCACACGGGAAGAGGAAGAATCGTTCTTCGTGCAAAAGTAAATTTTGAGGAAGTTGGAAACAGAAACGCCATCATCGTAACTGAAGTTCCTTACCAAGTGAACAAAGCCGAAATGATTGCAAGAACCGCAGAATTGGTAAAAGAGGAGAAAATTCCGGGCATCTTTGAAATCCGTGATGAATCCGACAGACAGGGAATGCGTATCGTTTACGAATTGAAAAACGACGCCATTCCGAATGTGGTTCTGAATATGCTTTATAAATATACGGCGCTTCAAACTTCTTTCAGCGTTAATAATATTGCGTTGGTAAAAGGCCGTCCTGAACAATTGAATTTAAAGGACATCATTCATCATTTCGTTGACCACCGACACGAAGTTATCGTAAGAAGAACCGAGTACGAACTGAAAAAAGCCAAAGAAAGAGCACATATTCTTGAAGGCTTCATGAAAGTAATCGGAACTCAAGATGACTTGGATAAAGCGATTGCAATCATTCGTCACAGTGCAAATCCGCAGGAAGCGAAGGATGGTTTGATGAAGGAATTTGACCTTTCAGAAATTCAGGCTCAAGCGATTTTGGATTTAAGACTCGCTCGTTTGACGGGAATGGAGTTGGATAAAATCCGTGCAGAGTACGAAGAGATCATGAACTTAATCAAAGATTTGGAAGATATCTTGACCAACGAACCAAGACGTTACGAAATCATCAAAACCGAACTTTTAGAAATGAAAGAAAAATACGGCGATGAAAGAAGAACGGAAATCGATTATTCAGGAGGAGAAATGTCGATCGAAGATTTAATTCCTGACGAAAAAGTGGTTCTTACCATTTCTCATGCAGGTTATATTAAAAGAACTTCGCTTTCCGAATACAAAGTTCAAAGTAGAGGTGGAGTTGGAAACCGTGCCGCAACCACAAGAGACGAGGATTTCCTTGAATACATCGTGGCTGCAACCAATCACCAATATATGTTGTTCTTTACCGAAAAAGGAAAATGTTTTTGGTTAAGGGTTTTCGAAATTCCAGAAGGTTCTAAAACGGCGAAAGGAAGAGCTGTTCAAAACTTGATTAATATTGAACCGGACGATAAAATTAAAGCCTACATCAGAACCAACGATTTGAAAGATTCCGAATATGTGAATCAAATGAACGTGGTGATGATTACCAAAAACGGAACGATTAAGAAAACTTCGCTGGAAGCTTATTCAAGACCGAGAACAAACGGGGTGAACGCCATTGAAATCCGTGACAACGACCAACTTTTAGGAGCAAGATTAACCAATGGAAATTCCGAGATTATGATTGCAACCAAAAACGGAAAATGTATCCGTTTCCCCGAAGAAAAAGCGAGAGCGGTTGGAAGAGGCTCTATCGGAGTTCGTGGAATTACCCTTGAAAAAGACGATGAAGTAATTGGAATGATTGTTGTGAACGATGTGGAGAATGAAACTGTTTTGGTGGTTTCAGAAAAAGGTTATGGAAAGAGAACGGCAGTTGAAGATTACCGTATCACAAACCGTGGTGGAAAAGGGGTAATCACTTTAAACATCACTGAAAAAACAGGAAATCTAATCGCTATTCAAACCGTAACTGATGATGACGGTTTAATGATTATCAATAAATCGGGTGTTGCAATCAGAATGGGAATGGATGAAATGCGAGTAATGGGTAGAAATACTCAGGGAGTTCGCGTGATCAACCTTAAAAATAATGACGAAATCGCCGCGATTGCAAAAGTGGAAATGGATAAAGATGTTGAGGAAGAAACAGAGGGAGAATCTACAGAAACACTTCCGGGAGCAGTAGATTCCGTAATGCCTGAATTTAAAGATGTTCCTCAAACCGGAGATAACGCCATCAGTAATATGGGTGATGAAGACTATCTGAAAAAAATCGAGGAAGAAGAGGTGAAAGCCAATGAAAAACTTGAAAAAGAAAAGGAAAAAGAAGAATCCGACGACGATTCTGAAGAATAATTTTTAAAACCAATTTTTATACTTGATATGAAAAAAGTATTTTTAAGCATTGCGATGGTTTCCGTGACTTTCGCTTTCGCACAAAAAAAAGAAATCGCAAATGCTGTGAAAGCGATTGACGCAGGAGATACTGCAACGGCAAACGCACAGATTTCCGCAGCGGAATCTGCAATGGGAGGGAAGACTTATCTTCTTGAACCATCAGTTTTGGAACAATTCTATTATGCAAAAGGCTTATCATTATTAAAATCAGGTAAAACTGCAGAAGGAGCTGCCTATTTAGCCAAGATGAACGACCTTGGAAAGATGAAAATTTTCACAGGAAAAGACGCTTCGAAAAACAAAGTTTATTACGTTGGAAAAGCTGAAGCAGATGCATCTGGAATCCAAGGATTAAAAGAGGAATCTTATTCACCAACTCTTGTAAGTAAATTAGGAAGCACAATCAATCCGGTGATTGAATCTGCAAATAAGGCTGCAATTGATGCTTACAACGCTAAAAATTATCAAACCGCCGCTCAAAAATTTGGAGAGGTTTATAATTTGTTGAAAGCTGCAGGGCAAGAGAACAAGCAATATCTTTATTATTCAGGATTAAATTATGCTCTTGCCGATAAAAAGTCAGAAGCAATTGATGTTTACAACCAACTTATCAATTCAGGTTACACCGGAGTTGAAACTACGTACACCGCAAAAAACAAAAAAAGCGGGACCGTAGAAAGTCTTGATAAAACTTCTTGGGATCTTTACAAAAAAATGGGTGCGACTGCTGATTACACCGATTTTAAAACCGAGACTTCAAAAAGTATCGAGCAAGAACTTTATGAAACTAATGCAGCATTAATGCTTGATGCAGGTCAAAGTACTGAGGCTTTGACTTTAATTGAAAAAGGGTTGAAAAAATTCCCAAACAGTTCAAAACTTTCTGAACTTCAGGGTACTGCCTTTTATAAGTCAGGAAAAACCAATGAATTCGTTGCAAATTTAAAAGAACAGATCGCAAAACATCCAAATGATGCAAACAACTGGTATAATTTAGGGGTTTTGCAAAGTAAGGATCCTGCGACAGTTAATGATGCGATAGCTTCTTATAAAAAGGCGGTGGAACTAAAACCGGATTTTACGATTGCTTATCAAAATCTTGCTTATTTAACGATGGGAGACGATGGTAAAGCAATCGACGATTACAATGCCGCTAAAAAAGCTGGTAAAGCTGATCAGGCGAATAAAATCATCGAGGCGAGAAGAGCCAGATTAGCTGCAGCATTACCGTATGCAGAAAAATGGTACCAAAATGACCAAAATAATATTGAAGCCGTTTCATTATTGAAAGGTTTATATTTATCCGCCAAGAATGAAGCTAAATTTCAGGAATTCAAATCAAAAGAAGCTGCAATGAAGGGCTCAGGAAAGTAATTTTTGCAATAAAAACAATATCTAAATATGCTGAAGATGATTCAGCATATTTTTTTTAAAGATTTCAATATTTAAGAAAAGTTTAATTACTTTTTTAGTCTGAAATCTCTCATTTTCTTCGTAAATTCACAGCAAATTTAATATAATGACCACAGCAGAAAAAATAGCGGCGCTTCGCCAAAAAATGTCTCAGAATAATATCGATGTTTTTATTGTTTATTCCGCAGATCCGCATATGAGCGAATATTTGCCGCAAGAATGGCAGGAAAGATCTTGGATTTCTGGATTTACGGGTTCTGCAGGATTCGTAGTTATTACAAGAGAAAAAGCGGCACTTTGGACAGATGGACGATATTTTGTACAGGCAGCCATTGAACTTGAAAACTCCGGGATCGATTTGATGAAGGAAGGTGAAGAAGGAACACCAAACTATATCGATTGGATTATTTCACAAACTCCTGAAAATGGGACAGTTGCGGTGAATGCGGTTGCAACTTCAAATGCAAATTGGGAAACATTGGTACAAAAACTTGCTACAAAAAAAATCAAACTGGTAGATTTACCTTTACTAAAAGATATTTGGAGCGAAAGAAGTCCTGGAGCGAAAAAAAATCCAGTTTTTGTTCATCCCATCGAAAGAGCTGGAAAATCTGTTTCGCAAAAACTTTCAGACATTCGCCAAAAAATGGAGGAACACGGTGCGTCGTATCACATAATTTCAAGTCTTGACGACGTTGCATGGACGTTGAATTTAAGAGGAAGTGATGTGCAGGCAAATCCCGTTTTTTTGAGCTATATTATCTTGAGTAAAAATGAGGCGAAACTATTTGTAGATTTAGAAAAACTCGACACAGAAGCAAGAAAACAAATGGATGATTCCAATGTGAAAATGCTTCCTTACGAAGATTTTTATTCTGAGTTAAAAACCATCAATGGAGAAACAGTACTGGTTTCGCCAAACAGCAATCAATCCATCTTTGAGTCGTTAAAAGAAACAAATACCTTTATTAAAGCTCCAGTTCCTGGAAATTTGATGAAAGCGATTAAAAACGAGACCGAACTTGAAGGCTTTAGAACCGTAATGCAGCGAGACGGTGTTGCAATGGTAAAGTTTCTTTATTGGCTGACTCATCAAGCTGGAAAGGAGGCGATGACGGAATATTCCATCGGAAAAAAATTAAGAGGTTTCCGTGAAGAGTGCAAAAATTTCGTTGGTGAAAGTTTCGGAAGTATCATAGGCTATCTTGATAATGGTGCGATTATGCATTACTCTGCAAAAAGTGAAGGCAGCAAAGATGTTACCAATGAGGGTGCAATTCTGGTAGATTCCGGTGGGCAATATTTGGAGGGAACCACCGATATTACCAGAACCGTTGCTTTAGGAAATGTTTCCGATGAATTCAAAGAGAACTCGACTTTAGCATTAAAAGGTTTGATCCAACTTTCGATGGTGAAATTCCCGAAAGGTACGCGTGGAGTTCAACTCGACGCTTTTGCTAGAATGGCACTTTGGAAGGAAGGAAAAGACTACAATCACGGAACTGGACACGGTGTTGGAAGTTTCATGAACGTTCATGAAGGTCCACAAAATATTAGAAAAGACATGAATTTCCAGGATTTGATTCCAGGAATGGTGCTTTCTAATGAACCCGGTTTCTACCTCGATTATCATTACGGAATTCGTCACGAAAACTTAATTGCCGTGAAAGAATGGAAGAAAACCGATTTCGGAAGTTTTTATGAATTTGAAACTTTGACGATTTGTCCATTCGACCGAAACGTAATCGACGTAAATCTTCTTACCGAACCCGAAAAAGAATGGCTCAACAATTACCACCAATGGTGTGAGGAAAAACTTGCCGCAGATTTGGAAGGTGATGTAAAAGACTGGTTTTTGGAAGTGGTGAAACCGATTTAAACCTAAATAAAAAGGAATCCAAAACGGATTCCTTTTTTGTTGTCTATTACTTGCCAAGATAAGACTTCAAAATCTTACTTCTCGTATTATGTTTCAATCTCTTGATTGCTTTCTCTTTAATTTGACGAACTCTTTCTCTCGTCAAATCAAATGTTTCACCAATTTCTTCCAAAGTCATCGGATGCTTTCCATTCAGTCCGAAATAAAGTCGAACCAAATCCGCTTCTCTCGGCGTCAAAGTTTGCAATGCTCTCTCAATCTCGATTTGCAGCGATTCAAGCATCAAATCTTTATCAGGACTTGGTGATTCACCGGAACGTAAAACGTCGTACAAATTAGAATCTTCACCTTCCACAAGTGGTGCGTCCATCGATAAGTGACGGCCGGAATTTTTCATGGATTCCTTGATGTCGTCTTCGCTCATATCCAACACTTTCGCCAATTCTTCCGGAGAAGGTGGTCTTTCATTTTCCTGCTCCAAATGTGCGTAAGCTTTGTTGATTTTGTTGATGGAACCAATCTTATTCAATGGCAATCTCACAATTCTCGACTGTTCCGCCAAAGCCTGCAAAATCGACTGGCGAATCCACCAAACTGCATAAGAAATGAACTTAAAACCTCTCGTTTCGTCATATCTTTTAGCCGCCTTCATCAAACCGAGGTTTCCTTCGTTAATCAAATCGGGAAGTGAAAGTCCCTGATTTTGGTATTGTTTAGAAACAGAAACCACGAAACGCAAATTCGCCTTAATCAGTTTTTCCAGTGCAACTCTGTCTCCTGCGCGAATTTTTTGCGCGAGTTCCACTTCTTCATCTGCTGTAATCAGATCCACTTTTCCGATTTCCTGCAAATACTTGTCGAGCGATGCGGTTTCTCTGTTGGTAACCTGCTTTGTAATTTTTAATTGTCTCATAGAAAAAACAATCCACTTTAAAGACTGCATTTTATTATACGACAGCAAGTAGCAAAAGGTTACAATACTTTAAAAATAAAATCAAGAATGATTTTTTGGGCGACAATTTCCGTCTACAGCTCCCAATCTTTATTGCGGCGGCGAAGCCGCCGCAATAAAGGATTTCCGCTTTCGCCGGGTCGCAGTTTCAATATTTTTAGAAGATTTGTTTTAAAGTGAAAAGCTTTTCCATTTTCCAACATAAAAAATTTGCGAAATCTGTAAAATCCCGAATTCTCCGGACAATTCCGAAAAAAAATGTCAAAATTCATTAAGTCAGAAATGATAAACTTAATTTGAGAAGCCACGAAGTGGCGAAATCATCAGCAAAGGGTGAAGCCCTTTGTGTAGAAAATCATAAAACCAAACAGAGCCACAAAGTGGCGAAATCATCAGCAAAGGGTGAAGCCCTTTGTCTGGAAAACAAAACAACCAAACCGAGCCACGAAGTGGCGTAATCATTACAGACCATTAGTTTCTTTTAGTTCTCATCGCCTTCACCTTCTTCACCGAATCATCTTTTAACAAATTTTGATATGCTGTACTCTCCACCGGAAAAAAAGCAATCTTTGATTCAGAATCCGAATGAACTCCAAAACCATAACGTTTCGCAATCGCAGACGAACGAAGACAAGCCTGTCCTTTTGAGAAAAATTCGGAACGGGCTTTTTCTCTTTCGCTTTCCGAAATATTGTTTTTCTGTACAAAACATTCAAACAAAACTTCGTCGGATGTATATTTATAAGGATTTTCCAAAACCATTTCTATCTGAATATTCGCCAAAGTTTTGTTTCTTTTCACCGGCGGAATTTCGCTTTTAGAAACAGGGGAGTCTTCTGCAATTTCAATTAAGGTATCAATGTAGTTTGTAGTGTGAACTTTCATTTTATGAAAATTTTTAAGTGATGTATTATTTTAACCACATAGTCAAATAGTCAATTAATTTCTTCTTTAAAGGAAAAATAGAAAATACATTTTATACTATTTTATCTTTTTTGAACATGACTTTCATTAAAAATCTATTTGGCTATGTGGCATTAAAACTATTTATGTATGAATGTAATCGCCTTAAATATAAATAAAACTCATTCCGTTGTCTTCGGAATGAGTTTAAATAAATTAATTTCGGATCAATTATTTAATGATTAGTTTATTAGAAGATTTTTTCCCCTCCGATTGGTAATTCAAAATATATACTCCAGATGTTGCTTTTACAGAAACTATATTTTTCCCCTTGTTCACCAAACCGGAATAAACCACTTTACCAGATACATCAGAAACTATAATGTTTCCAGATTTTTCTGCATCAAATGTGAAGGTTCCGTTGCTTGGATTGGGGTAGATATTGTTTTTTGCAAGATTACTTTCGTTCGTAGCTAAAGGAGTCCCACATAAATACGGTTTGAAAGTCACCAATCCCAAAGTAGAGGTATCAACTTGATGCGTGATCACCGCTTCAACCATCGTGTCATCGGAAAGTTCGCCTTCTCTCCAACAGTTATTGGTTGCACTTACTGCATTTGGGGTGTTGTTATAAAGTGCGTAAAGTTGTCCACCATTTCCGTTATCCTTGAAAATGTTTTGACCTGCGCTTCCAAGAGCTCCACCTCCAAGATCAGCTGTAGTGGTATTCACCAAAGTAATTCCCCACAAACTTCCTCGGATTTGGTTTTTTTCAACTTTGAAAGTTCCGTTTCCGTAAAGGTTGATTCCACTTCCGCCGTTCGCAGGAACAGTTTCAACATTATTGTTGGTTAAAATGTTGTTTGAAATTGTTCCGGAGCAGTTATTTCCGGTAATGGTAATTCCGTAACGGTTGTCGGTAACGGTGTTTCCGTCAATCAGCACATTGTTGTAAACTCCCAAAAGCGATGAAACGGAAATTCCACCTACCTTGTCATTGGCTCTATTTCCTATGATGGTATTGTTGAGAATTTTTGTTGTAGACCCTGTTCCACTTGGTCCCATATTGATTTGCGGACGGTTAGAATTCAGTTTGGTGTTCCCGTTAAGATAATTTCCTGTAAATTCAAGAGCAACCGATTGATTTGCTCCTGAAGCAACTGCAGCCAAATCATTTTGTATAAATTGAGAATTTTTCACCACCGGGTTTCCTGTTGAAAAGTTAATTGCAGCGGATGTATTTTGTCCGGATTTAAAATATCTTACAATGCAATTGTCCATCAAGAAATTCCCTGTCAAAGCTTGGATTCCACCACCATATTCCAAAGTTGTATTTTTGAAAGTGGCGGTAGAAGTAGATTCTAGACGAATTCCCTTAAAAACTACAGCAGGATCGGTTGCCGTAATTTTAAAATCGGTTGCGGTCGTGTTATAAGTTCCTGCAACAGTAAGAAGCAGTCCGCCATTGATTTTAAGAGTGGTATTTTCATCCATATTCAAAACATCTCCTGCAGAAATGGTTACATTTGCCGTCATCGAGTAATCTGTGCCGTTATTCACTACAACAGTTGGTGCAGCCGCAGAAAGCGACGCAAGATTATAAGTCACCCCTGTTCCTGGACTTACAAATTGTGAGAATATAAATGTTGAAATGGAAGAAAATAGTAATAAAGATATCTTTTTCATTGAATAAAATTTTTCCCAAAGTTAAAATATTATGGTAGAAATATAAATTTTGAAATGTTAAAAATTAGGCTGTAAATAATTATTTTTGATGAAAATTTTAGCAAAATGCAATTTTCGCCAATTATCATAGGAACCATGCGATGGGGAATTTGGGGAGCCAATCACTCCGAAAACGAAGTTCAGAAATTGATTGAGACTTCTTTGGAATCGGGATTTTCCACTTTTGACCATGCCGATATTTATGGAAATTATACGACCGAAAAATTATTCGGTGACGCTTTTTCTGAAATGGGTATCAATAGGGAAGAAGTGCAACTCATCTCCAAATGCGGAATTGAAATGCCCTGCGAAAACAGAAGTTTTAAGATTAAATCCTACAATTATTCAATAGAACATATTCTAAGTTCAGTTGACCGAAGTTTAGAAAATCTGAAAACCGATTACTTGGATTTGCTTCTTCTTCACCGTCCGTCACCATTGATGAATCCAGAAGAAATTGCAGAAAGTTTCCATATTTTGCGCGAACAGAAAAAGGTTCGTCATTTCGGAGTTTCCAATTTTTCACCTTCGCAGTTTGATTTAATTAATGACGCTTTTCCTTTAATTACCAATCAAATCGAAGTTTCCGTCAATCACACCGATTCTTTCTACGACGGAACTTTAGATCAAATGATGCTGAAAAAATTGCAGCCAATGGCTTGGTCCGTCATGGGAAATTATTTTTCTGAAAATTCGGAACAGAATTCAAGAATTAAAAAAGTGTTGGAAGAACTTTGTCCAAAATATGATGCAGAAGAAAATCAAATTTTGTTAGCATTTATCTTAAAACATCCCGCCAAAATCCTTCCTGTCATCGGAACTTCAAAAGCTGAAACCATCAAAAAATTTAAGGAAGTATTAAACTTAAGTCTTGAAAGAGAAGATTGGTTCAAACTTCTGAAAGCGAGTCAGGGAAAGGAAGTGGATTGAGAGTTAAAGGTGAATTATAGTGCCAGAAAAAACTTGAAGCTTGAAATTTGAAACCTCAAACAAAAGTTTATTGTTGCATATCTGATTTATAGTTGTATCTTGCACCCGTTTTTATATCCGAATTCAATCATTGTTCATCCTTAGTTGAGTTTCATTTATAATTTCAACAGTATTAATTTTTAATTTTTTTTAAGATGAACATTTTTGTTTCAAACATCAACTATGCAACCAAAGAACAGTCGTTGCAAGATTTATTTTCAGAATTTGGTGAAGTATCTTCATCCAAAATTATCACAGACAGAGAAACAGGCAGAAGCCGTGGTTTCGGATTCGTAGAAATGGGCGATGATGAAGGCAAACAAGCCATCGAAGCACTTAACGGAAGAGAATTGGACGGAAAGGAACTGAACGTTTCTGAAGCTAAACCTAAAGAAGACAAACCAAGAAGAAGTTTCGACAACAACCGTGGCGGTGGTTACGGTGGTGGAAACAGAGGCGGTTACGATAGAAATCGTGGCGGATCAAACTGGTAAGATATTTTTTGAAAAAAAGTGAAGCGGCAAATTTATTTGCCGTTTTTTTTTGTTTCGGGATGCGAATTATGAGATTCGAGTCTCAATTAGATATGTTGATTTCTCGCTTCGCTCGAAATGACAGCGACATTAATAATACTTATTTGGGCATCTTTCGGCGCGGCGAAGCCGCGCCGAAAGATGCCTATTTTCCACTAAAGTGAAACTCGTCATTTCGAGCGAAGCGAGAAATCTGTTTTTTTAATCTTTTGCAAGCTGAAAGCTGATTGCCGACAGCAAATTTTATTTTCTTCTAATCAACAAATATGCGTCATTATAATAAATCTGCTCTTTTTGAAAATTCTCCCGAATCAAATTACCGAAAACAATTTTTAAATGATAGTTCCCCAAATCATTTTCCACCGAAATTTCAGGAACGGAAATCTGTCCGGATTGGTTTTTATATTGCGCCATATATTGTTTTATAAAAGGCGTTACTTCCCATTTTTGCTGACCGTTTAAAGTGATAGTTAATAGTAATTGTCCGTTTTGTTGAAGTGTACTTATTAAAATATTATCGTTATTAAATTTCAAATCTCCTTCTTTGTAGTTTGCGAGTGACGCGACATATTCATAACCGCTTACAGAATGGAATTTGTTTTCCGTCACAATCTCAAATCGTTCACCTTGTGGAAATTTTTTGGTGGTTTCAACTTGGGTGAAACGTTTTCTCAACTCGCCCTGAATTCCCCAATAATCCTTCTTTTCAATTGATTTTGCCAATATTTTTTGGTCGTTTGTACTGAGTAAAGTGAATAGAAATTCCTTTTCGTTCCTCTTCGCAAGAAAATCAAACTTGTTGGAAACCTCGTCTGCAACGGTATCTGAAACTTTTTTATGAAAATCGATTTTACCATTTTCAAGCAATTTACTGTCAATCAAAACTTTTTTCAGTTCCGTTTTCTGGCTTCTTTTTGCCACTGAAAAAGTATTCAAATAAGGCATGATTAAAGAGAACAGCCCAAAAGCAAATAAACTGATGGGAACAAATTTAATCGTCGCTTTTCCTGAAAAAATAAAATACAAAACAACTGAAGTGAGCCAAATCGCAAGAATCAAAACGAAATATCTTGGTTCCGTGTAGCCGTATTCTAAAATTCTTGTAAAAATCGCGATAAATAATAGAACGATAAGCGGAATTAAAGTGTAATAGAAAATTTTAGAAAAAACCTTCACCCAAGATTTTGTGGAGTCCTGCTTTAAAGGATGAACCAGAAGCAGCGCTAAAATTCCCACCACCGAATACGCCAAAATCAAATAAGAAACCCAACCTCTCGGAAGTTCCCAATTAATCAAGATTTTTGCGGAATAGAAATAAAGGATGACCGCATAAATAATTAACAGCGGAATGAGAATATACTGGGTGAAAAATTTCAGAATAATCGGGTAGTTGTCGTCTTTTTCAAGAAATTTCAATCCCTTTTCATTGAATAATAAAAAGATAAAGCAGCTTCCGAAAATAGCGAGAAAATAGAAGGTTTCCGCATAATATCGGTCATTGAAGTTGAAGTCGAAAAGTTTGTCAACCGCAAGAATTGCAAGCATAACGCCGCCTGTTAATACGCCTGTAAAAACTCCCGTAAGAAAGGTGTAGATAAAAAGATTTTTGTTGTACTGCCAAAAATTAAGTTCCCTTTTTTCGCCAAAAAATGCAATGAACGAAACCAAAAGATGCGACAAAATAAAAGTTGGAATAATCAAAAAAGCATACTTCTCCGTGAAATCAATCTTTTTTTCGGGAAGTAGAAAATAGAAAAAAATCAGAAAGAGAACGCCAAAAACTTCAAGCAAAATCGCTCTACCAATTCTTTGTGACAACATTTTCAAAGCAAACATCAACGAAATTCCTAAACAGCAAACCATTGTAAATTTCACGAAAACGAAATTGGTTTCCACCGAATCAAAATTTCTTTGCGCGAAGCAAATCAACGAAATTGCTCCAAGTAAGGCCATAAGCAAAACCATGGGATATTCTCTGAGCACGTCGTCAGTTTTCCCAAAAATTTCTTTGAATTTATTTAGCATGATTTATCTTAATATTTTAGAGTCATTGAACCAAAATTTTTTTTATTTTTTCTTCTTCTTTTTACCCTTCTTTTTCTTCTTTTTCTCTGAAGTAATTTCATCAATAAAATCGCTGATTGGGTTTTCAGCCTCCGCATTTTCAACAAGCGGAACAACGGTGGTTTTTATCTCAAAAAACTGATTAAGTTCCGATGGATTCAAAAGTTTTTCATCAATCAAAGTTTTCAACATCTCAGTTCCCGAATTGTCGAAATAATTTTCGAGGAAATTTCTCAACTGAAATTTTTTATAATCTTCAAAGGGAACTGCAACGCTGTATTTAAAAATCCTGCCTTCTTTTTCAGTGCTTAAAAATTCCTTTTCAACTAAAATTTTCATAAAGGTTGAAATGGTATTCTGATGTGGTTTTGGTTCGGGATAATGTTCAATAACATCTTTCATGTATGCATGTTCGATTTTCCATAAAATCTGCATCAAAAGTTCTTCGGAAGGCGTGAGGTGGTTTATTTTCATAATTGATAATCAATAATTGATGATTGATAGAATTTCTGTTCCAAATTTCAAGTTTTTAGTGAAAAAATTCACCATTGACCGCAAAGCGAATTCACCATTTACATTTATTTACTTATTACTTATTGCTAATTACTCATAACAATGTTCGCATAAAGATAAATAAAAGAAACCACACCCGCGATTATTGCGCCCATAAAGACTTCTTTCACCGTATGCCTTTTTAATATGATTCTTGTAATCCCAACCAAAACTGCAATTCCCAACCAAAAAATTCCCAAGACTGGACTTTTAGCAAAGAAAAGTGCCGCCACAAAAACGTTGAAAGCGGTGTGCATGGAACTTTTGATAAAATAGTTGCTCAATTGCATTACCAAAAGTAAAATCAAAAGAAAAATCATGACTAAATCGATGTTTCCGTTATTGAAATAATCAAAAAAAAGATAAGCGATAATTGCCGCAGCAATAAAGAAATAAAGACTTTTTCTTTCATTCCTGTTGGACACATCCATGTTGGAATAGTTACCTTTCTTAACATTCCAAAAAATCCATCCTGAAATCGGAATAATCGTGATTAAAAGGATGGGCAAAAATATTTGGGTTGCTTCCTTCAAAGTATAATTCTGCACGCTAAACCAAACGTAGTAGATCAAGAGTGAAGTAAGTGGATTGAAGAAATTTGAAATAAACTTTGAAATTCCAATAATGATTGATGAATTGGTTTTGAACATTTAATTAATAATATGCTCAAAAATAAGTTTTTTAAATGATTTATATTGTAAAATTTATACTTGTATGCTATCAATAAAGACAAAGATTTTTCCTATTTTTGCATCATATTTCAATTAAACATGAAGGAATTTTCAAAAGAAGTTTACCTTAAATGGTACGAAGAAATGACGATGTGGAGAAGGTTTGAAGACAAATGCCGTTCTCTTTACCTAAAACAGAAAATCCGTGGATTTTTACATTTATATAACGGTCAGGAAGCAATTCCCGCAGGTTTTACCCATGCGATGGATTTAACAAAAGACAGTATGATTACCGCTTACCGCTGCCACATTCATCCAATGGCAATGGGAGTGGACCCGAAAAGAATTATGGCGGAACTTTGTGGTAAAGCTACGGGAACTTCAGGCGGAATGGGTGGTTCTATGCACATTTTCAGCAAGGAGAAAAGATTTTATGGCGGTCACGGAATCGTGGGCGGTCAAATTCCTTTGGGAGCAGGAATCGCTTTTGCCGATAAATATTTTGAAACGGGTGGCGTAAATATCTGTTTCTTCGGTGATGGTGCGGCTCGTCAAGGCTCACTTCACGAAACGTTCAACATGGCGATGAATTGGAAACTTCCGGTTGTTTTCGTGGTTGAAAATAATCAGTATGCGATGGGAACTTCGGTGAAAAGAACTGCAAATCATGAAGATATCTATAAATTAGGTTTGGGTTATGAAATGCCGTGTTTGCCTGTAGATGCGATGGATCCTGAAAAAGTGGCGGAAGCTGCTTTCGAAGCGATTGAAAGAGCTAGACGTGGAGACGGGCCAACTTTTATTGAGGCAAGAACTTATCGTTACAGAGGTCACTCCATGTCCGATGCAGAACCTTACAGAAGTAAAGAAGAAGTAGCAGAACATAAAAAGGACGACCCCATCGAAATCGTGAAACACAGAATTCTCGAAAACAAATGGGCGACAGAAGACGAACTCAACACCATTGATGAAAAATCAAGAGAATTCGTTGAAGAATGTGTGGAATTTATGGAGCAATCACCGTATCCTGATCCAGAGAAAATCTACGAATACGTGTACGCACAGGAAGATTATCCGTTCTTAAATAAATTAGAAAACAATTAATATTAATTTGAAATTTGATGTTTGAGATTTGAATTTATTCCATCTCAAATTTCGAATTTTGAATTTCAAATACGAAGTGAATTATGGCAGAAGTGATTACAATGCCCCGTCTTTCCGACACAATGACGGATGGTAAAGTGGCGAAATGGCACAAAAAAGTGGGCGACGCTGTAAAAGAAGGCGATATTTTAGCGGAAATCGAAACCGATAAAGCGGTACAGGATTTCGAATCTGAATACAACGGAACTCTTTTATATATTGGAACTGAAGAGGGTGGTTCATCACCTGTAGATTCTGTTTTGGCAATTATCGGGAATGAGGGTGAAGATATTTCTGCTTTAAAAGGCGGAAAAGTTGATGAAGGTGTTTCTGAAAAAGTGGAAGAAAAGAAAATCGACGAAGAACATAAAACCGAAAAAGAATCAACCAGCATCGAAAAAGCTGAAAATGTTGAAATTCCAAAAGGTGTAGAAGTCATTACCATGCCTCGTTTATCTGATACGATGACCGAAGGAAAAGTAGCGAAATGGCACAAAAAAGTGGGAGATTCTGTAAAAGAAGGCGATATTCTCGCTGAAATTGAAACAGATAAAGCAGTTCAGGACTTCGAATCGGAAGTAAACGGAACTTTACTTTATTCAGGCGTTGAAGAAGGAGCTGCAAGTCCTGTTGACAGTGTTTTAGCCATTATTGGTCCTGAAGGTACTGATGTTTCTGCAATTGTTGCAGGAGGAGCTCCAAAGTCCGAAGTTAGAAGTCCGAAGTCCGAAGGAGTTGAAAAACCTGCAGAAAAAGTGCAAGTTACTGCCGAAAGCGGAGCGCCGAAAACAGAAGGACGTTTAGCAATTTCACCTTTAGCCAAAAAAATGGCGGAAGAGAAAGGGATCGACGTTCATGCTTTAAAAGGTTCTGGCGAAAATGGCAGAATAGTGAAGAAAGATGTGGAAGAGTTTACACCAGGTGCAACGCAAGTCGCAGCAGAACCAAAAACTGTCGTTGCGAGCGAAGCGAAGCAACCTCAAGTTCAGCCGCAAATCAGTTTCGTTCAGGGTGAAGATTCCGAAACCCCAAATTCACAGGTTAGAAATATTATCGCAAAAAGACTTTCTGAAAGTAAATTTTCCGCACCGCATTATTATCTAATGGTGGAAATCAACATGGATAAAGCTATTGAGGCGAGAAACGAAATCAATTCTTTGCCTGACACGAAAGTTTCCTTCAACGACATGGTGATTAAAGCCACCGCAATGGCGTTGAGAAAACATCCGCAAGTGAACTCAAGTTGGGCAGGAGATAAAATCATCCACCACGGAAATATCAACGTGGGTGTTGCAGTCGCAATTCCGGATGGTTTGGTCGTTCCTGTGTTGAAAAACGCAGATCAAATGAACTACAACCAAATTTCTGCAGCGGTGAAAGATATGGCAGGAAGAGCAAAATCTAAAGGTTTGAAAGCCAACGAAATGGAAGGTTCTACTTTCTCCGTTTCCAATTTGGGAATGTTTGGAATTGAGACCTTTACTTCCATCATCAATCAGCCGAACTCATGTATTCTGTCGGTAGGTGCGATTATTGAAAAACCTGTGGTTAAAAACGGTCAAATCGTGGTGGGAAATACCATGAAACTATCTTTAGCATGCGACCACAGAGTTGTGGATGGTGCGACAGGAGCACAGTTTCTACAAACTTTAAGAACTTATCTGGAGCAACCTTTGACTTTGTTGCTGTAAAAGAATTGAAATAATAAAAAACCCTTTCAGCATTTGAAATGTTGAAAGGGTTTTTAGTTTTTAATCGAAAACGTATAAGATTTATCAGCCAAATTCATTATTTTTGAAACCATGATTAAAGCGAAAAATATTCACAAATCTTACGGCGATTTAGAGGTTTTAAAGGGTGTAGACATTCATATTCTGGAAGGCGAGGTGATTTCTATCGTGGGCGAATCCGGTGCAGGAAAATCTACATTACTGCAAATTCTCGGAACATTGGATTCCCCAACAAATCCTAAAAATTATGATACGCAGATTGCTTTGGCGGGAAAATCATTTATCGAGATGAATGACCGTCAACTTTCAAAATTCAGAAACGAGAATATAGGGTTTGTTTTTCAGTTTCACCAACTTTTGCCGGAGTTTACTGCTTTGGAAAACGTTTTGCTTCCCACCAAAATTTCAGGAAAAAATGAAAGGGAGTCTTTAGACAAAGCTTACTCACTTTTTGAGGATTTGAATATTGCGCACCGACTTCATCATAAACCCAACGAAATGTCAGGAGGTGAAGCGCAGCGAACGGCTGTAGCAAGAGCTTTAATCAATTCCCCGAAAATTATTTTTGCCGACGAGCCCACCGGAAATCTGGATTCGAAAAATGCGGATGATCTGCATCAGCTTTTTTTTGATTTAAGAGATAAATACAACCAAACTTTCGTCATTGTGACGCACAACACCCATCTTGCAGACACGACCGACCGAAAATTGGTGATGAAGGACGGACAGATTATTAATTAAGAGCCAAGTAAAAAGATCCAATAACCAAGTTCAAACAACATCCAACTAAAACCAATGTCCATAAAATTCCTTGCTGAAGACGACCGACCGAGAGAAAAATTTTTGCTGAAAGGCAAGAATTCGCTTTCCGATGCGGAATTGTTGGCCATCATCATGGGAAGCGGAAATCGTGAAGAATCTGCGGTGGAATTGGGAAGAAAGATTTTGGGATCTGTCGGAAATAATTGGCATAACTTGTCTCTGCTCCAAATTTCAGATTTAATGAAGTTTAAAGGTGTGGGTGAAGCAAAAGCAATTTCCATCGCAACGGCGCTGGAAATCGGCAGAAGAAGAGCTGCACAGGAAGTTCCCGAAAAAATCCAAATCAGCAAAAGTGAAGATACTTTCAGAATTCTTCATCCTTATCTCGGCGATTTGCAGACGGAGGAATTTTGGGCGATTTTCTTAAATCAAAACAACCGCGTTTTAGCTAAAAAA
Organism: Candidatus Kaistella beijingensis; assembly: GCF_020084865.1. Lineage (NCBI taxonomy): Bacteria > Pseudomonadati > Bacteroidota > Flavobacteriia > Flavobacteriales > Weeksellaceae > Kaistella > Candidatus Kaistella beijingensis. The sequence continues at coordinate 398,594 of NZ_CP071953.1, forward strand.
AAACTTACTTCGGGCGGAATTAACCAATCAGTGGTAGATGTTCGTATTTTATTTAAAACCGCTCTCGAAAATTTTGCCACCGGAATTATCGTAGCGCACAATCATCCGTCGGGAAATTTAAAACCGAGTCAGGATGATATTAGTATTACGAAAATAATTTCCGAAGCGGGAAAAGTATTAAATATCAAGCTTTTAGATCATATTATTATCACCCAAGATTCTTGGCTAAGCTTTGCAGAGGAAAATTTGTTATGATTAAAATCTTAAAAAACAATGAAATAGATTTTAAAAAATACAATGAATGTTTAGAAAAATCTGTTCAGAAAAACTTTTATGCAAAAAGGGAAATTTTGGATCACCTCTGCGAATCGTGGGAACTTTTAATCTGGAATGATTATCAATATATGATGCCTGTTCCAATCAAAAGAAAATTAGGGTTGAAGTTCGCAGTGATGCCGCTTTTTTGTCAACAATTAGGGATTTTTGGCGAAGATCAAAACGCAGAAATTGAGGTGCAGTTTTTTAAATTTCTACAAAATAAGTACAGCGTTATTTCATATTCATTCAATTTTCAAAATTCATTTCCTACTCATTTAAAGAGAAAGAAAAACTATTTCATTGAACCTAAAGAATATAAAATTTTAAGAAAAGATTATTTCAAGGGAAGAAAATCAACGGTTAAAACCGCACAATACTTAAATTTTGCAGAAGTAAAATTGACGGAAAATATTCAGTTCATCCAAAATCATTTTAAAGGTTTAGATAAAAAAAATGATGTGCGGAAATTCTTTAATTATCTGCTTTTTTTGGATCGTAAAAATTTGTTAAAAATTTTCGGATCATTCAAAGATCAACAACTTACCAATTTGGCCATTTTGGTGGATAGCGAAAATCGATATTCGCTTTTGGGTTTAATTAACGATGAGAAATTTAAACTCGATAATGGCGCATCTTTCCTAATTGACCGAATTCTGCAGGAAAACATTCATCAAAAATCTTTCGATTTCATGGGCGGAAGCATTCGTGGAATTGAGGTTTTCTTCAAAAGTTTCGGCGCGGAGCTTCAGGAATATCCCATCATCGAAAATTCCAAAAAAGATTTATTGAGGAACTTCTTTAAAAAGTAGCAAATTATCATTAAATTTGCATCCTCAAAAGAACCGAATGATAGATTCGCCTTATTTTCCTTACGCATTTGCGCTTGTCGTTGCGATTCCGTTTCTGATTTTCATCAGACAATTCGTTTACACCTACATCAAACTCAAAAATCAAGAGATTAAATTATTAACGATTAAAGGAAATTCGGAACAAAGAGTTCATGCCTACGAAAGACTGACTCTGTTCTTGGAAAGGTTGAAACCGTCAAACCTCGTCACCAAATTCGATCCTAATTTAGCCGTTCACGAGTACTTATTCCTCACCGAAAAAACCATTAATGAAGAGTTTGATTACAACGCTTCACAGCAACTTTACCTTACCAAATCTTCATGGAATAACGTGGTGAACTCCAAAAATAACATCCTTCATCTTCTTCACAATACCTACGAAAACTTGAGTAAAGAAGCAACTTTGCAGGATTTCAAAACGGTTTTTTTGATGAATTATATGAACGGTGAAGATTACATCTCGCAAAGTCTAGAGGATTTAAGAAAAGAAAACTTAATTGTAAATTAAAATAAATAATGATACCAAATTTTAAAGCCCATCCATGGCACGGAATTACAGCAGGTGAAGATGCGCCAAATGTTGTAAATGTTTTCATAGAAATCGTTCCGAGCGATACCATAAAATATGAAGTAGATAAAGCAAGCGGTTACTTAAAAGTGGACAGACCGCAACAATTTTCAAATATTATTCCCGCACTTTATGGATTTATTCCAAGGACTTATTGTCATGATGGCGTCATGAGATTAGCGGTCGAAAGTGGTGCAGATGACGTTAAAATGGGTGATCTTGATCCACTTGATATTTGTGTTTTGAGTTCTCACAATATTCATGCAGGTGGAATGTTGATGGAGGCGATTCCAATTGGTGGTTTCAAAATGATCGACAAGGGTGAAGCAGACGATAAAATTGTGGCAGTGATGAAAGGTGACCATGCTTTCGGACATTTCAGAGATATTTCTGAACTTCCACAAGCTGAAGTAAAGAGGTTGATGCACTATTTTCTGACTTATAAGAATCTTCCGGACGAGCCTGCAAAATGTAGAATCCAGGAAGTTTACGGAGCGGAACACGCTAAAAAAGTAATCCTTGCCTCACAGCATGATTACGCCAATAAATTTGGTGGATAGAAATATCCACGAATTCAATGTGAAAAGACAGATGTAGTACATTTGTCTTTTTTTATTTTTTGATTAAAACCCATTGAGAATATAAAATAAATGTGTATTTTCGGATATTATTTCATTAACAAAAATTAACATTAAAAAGTAATCTATGGATTTATTTATTTTAGTACCAATTTTTGGTATTATTGCATTGATTTACACTTTTGTTCAGAGTTCTTGGGTAAACAAGCAACCCGCAGGAAATGAGCGAATGCAGGAAATCAGCGGTCACATTGCAGATGGTGCAATGGCGTTCTTGAAGGCAGAATACAAAATCATGCTGTATTTCGTTGCCATTGTTGCGATTTTATTAGGTTTAATGGGAGCTTCCAACGCCAATTCACATTGGACGATTGGGATTGCCTTTATTTTTGGAGCGATTCTTTCAGCTTTGGCTGGATTTATCGGGATGAAGATTGCCACAAAATCCAACGTAAGAACAGCTGAAGCCGCAAAAACTTCTTTATCAAAAGCGCTGAAAGTGTCGTTCACAGGAGGTTCCGTAATGGGAATGGGTGTTGCAGGATTAGCGGTTTTAGGTTTGGGAGCAGCTTATTTAATTATTAAACAGATTTTCGCTCCAGATGCAGCGGTTGATACGCATGAAATGGAAAGAACCATCGAGATTCTTACCGGATTTTCATTGGGAGCAGAATCCATCGCACTTTTCGCAAGAGTAGGTGGAGGAATTTATACAAAAGCAGCCGACGTTGGAGCGGACTTGGTTGGAAAAGTTGAAGCAGGAATTCCTGAAGACGACCCAAGAAACCCTGCAACAATCGCGGATAACGTGGGAGATAACGTAGGAGACGTTGCCGGAATGGGAGCGGATTTATTCGGTTCTTATGTGGCGACAGTTTTAGCGACCATGGTTTTAGGTAGAGAAACTTTCTCTCAAGATGCTTTCGGCGGTTATGCGCCAATTCTTTTACCAATGATGATTGCGGGAACTGGAATTATTTTCTCCATCATTGGAACTTTCTTTGTAAAAATTAGTGAAAATACTGAACATGATACCGCTCCAGTTCAAAATGCATTAAACTTTGGAAACTGGGGAAGTATTGTTTTAACAGCAATTTCTTCTTATTTTTTAGTAAATTATTTGTTGCCGGAAACCATGACTTTAAGAGGTCACGAATTCACAAAAATGGGTGTTTTCGGAGCGATTATGGTTGGTCTAGTCGTAGGAACTTTAATGAGTATCATTACTGAATACTATACCGCAATGGGAAAAAGACCGGTGAAAAGTATTGTGAAACAATCTTCAACAGGTCACGCTACAAACATCATCGGTGGACTTTCTGTGGGAATGGAATCTACACTTTTACCTATTTTGGTTTTAGCGGGTGGAATTTATGGTTCTTATCTTTGTGCAGGACTTTACGGAGTTGCAATCGCTGCAGCCGGAATGATGGCGACAACAGCAATGCAATTGGCAATTGACGCATTTGGACCTATTGCAGATAATGCGGGAGGAATCGCAGAAATGAGCGAATTACCAAAAGAAGTTCGTGAAAAAACGGATATTTTAGATGCGGTTGGAAATACCACTGCAGCAACAGGAAAAGGTTTCGCAATCGCTTCTGCAGCTTTAACAGCTTTAGCTTTATTTGCAGCTTTCGTGGGAATTGCAGGTATCGATGGAATTGATATTTACAGAGCCGATGTTTTGGCAGGATTATTTGTGGGAGCTATGATTCCGTTTATATTCTCTTCATTGGCGATTACTGCGGTAGGAAAAGCAGCAATGGCGATGGTGGAAGAAGTGCGTCGTCAGTTCCGTGAAATTCCTGGAATTTTGGAAGGAAAAGCAGTTCCTGAATACGAAAAATGTGTGGCGATTTCTACTGATGCATCAATCAAGAAAATGCTTTTACCGGGAGCAATTGCAATTGTTTCTCCGCTTTTGGTCGGATTTATTTTCGGACCTGAAGTTTTGGGAGGTTTCCTTGCAGGTGCAACGGTTTCAGGAGTTTTGATGGGAATGTTCCAAAACAATGCAGGTGGAGCATGGGATAACGCGAAGAAATCTTTTGAGAAAGGAGTTGACATTAATGGGAAAACTTTCTACAAAGGTTCAGAACCGCACAAAGCTTCCGTTACGGGCGATACTGTAGGTGATCCATTTAAAGATACTTCTGGACCTTCCATGAATATCTTGATTAAATTGATGTCGATTGTTTCTCTGGTAATTGCACCAACTTTGGCAGTTTTACATAAAGATAAAATTGATGCAAACCGTAAAGCAAAATTAGAGGCTCTTCAATTGGCAACTGCAGGAACAACAGCTCACGCAACTTCTGCAGCAGCACAGGATTCTATGGAATACGATATTTCTGCACCAACCGGAAAATTGAATGAAAGCGGAGATTTCGTTTACGATACAGGAACAATTAAAGCGATAAAACTGCCGAATGGTGAAACTTTGAACATTGGTCAAAGCAGCCAGATTTCTTATTTGGCAGATGGCTTGTCGAAGAAAGACCAAACTTTACTAGAGAAAGAAAAATGGTTCACCATTGAAAATCTTTATTTCGAAACAGGTAGCGAAAAATTGAAACCTGGAGCTGAAACTCAATTGGATAATATTGCAAGACTTTTGAACGCCTATCCGAACTTAAGAGTGAAATTGGGTGGTTACACGGATAACACCGGAAACGAAGGAAGCAACAAAACGTTGTCAAATCTTCGCGCGCAAAGTGCTAAATTATATTTGATGAATTTGGGAATCGCTGCGGATCGAGTAGAAGCAGAGGGTTACGGTTCTCAATTCCCTGTTTGTCCATCGAATGACACCGATGAATGTAAAGCACAAAACAGAAGAATCGATGTGAGGGTTTTGAGTTTGTAAGAATATATTTTTAAATATGAATCCCGGCTGTAAAGTCGGGATTTTTTATCAAAGAAAAATTAAAAATCTTAGGCTGCTTTCGTAACAATTTCGGCTTTATCCTTGTCTAAAATTGTATAGGCTTTGCAGATTTCATTATGCTCTTATTTTAATTCCCAATTCCCAAGGAACTGGTCTAAAAAGTTGGATAACATTTACGTAATTCAAAAAATTTCTCATAGGAAAGCCATAAGTTTGGCTTTTTTCCGAAATCATCAATAATTTTAGAACTTCACCATCATCACCACTTCTTTTCCATCCCTCAAAACACTCACAGGAAGTTCTTCACCCGAATTTACTTTCGATAAACAATCCATATAAGAATACACTTCCTTCACTTCGCATTTGCCGATTTTGGTGAGAATGTCGCCCGATTTTATTCCTGCGTTTGCGGCGGGACGATTTTCCGAAACTCCATCGATGTGAAGTCCGTCTTTTGTGTCGGCATAACTCGGCATAATTCCTAATGTTACTTTGTATTTTGGAACGGCTTTGCTTTGAGCCATTTTGGTTTTGGTGAAATCCAAATGTTCCATTTCGGATAAACCATTCGTTAGATTGAAAACGTAATTGGTAATCTTATTCAAACCGTCGAAATTGATGAGATCTGTATCATCACTCGGTTTGTGGTAATCACTGTGTGTCCCGGTGAACAGAAAAAGTACCGGAATATCCTTCAAATAAAAACTCGTATGATCGCTTGGTCCAACACCAGAACTGTCGATGGCGAGATTGAATCCTGCAGGTTTGTATCGTTTCACCATTTCACCAAAAGATGGGGAAGTTCCAACACCACCGATGGTTAAATCTTTGTCTTTATTCAGTCTTCCAATCATGTCGAGATTAATCATGGCGGAAACGTTCGGATTTGCAGGAAGATTTTCAGCCATGAATTTTGAACCCATCAAACCGTCTTCTTCACCCGCAAAAAGCGCAAAAGCATAATTCACTTTTTCTTTGGTTTTATTTTGGGAAAGAATTCTCGCCATTTCCAAAACTGCGGAAACTCCGGAAGCGTTATCATCGGCTCCGTTGTGGATTTGTCCTTCGGAATTCATTAAGGTAGAGTTGTGGTGCTCGTTCAAACCAAGATGATCGTAATGTGCACCGATGACGATGGTTTTTGCGGCCTTATTATCAAGAAAACCAATAACATTTGTTCCGTTGATTTTTACGGAAGAACTTTCTTCGTGCGGATTGAGTTTGACAAAATACTCAAAGTCCTGATTGTAGCTTTTCCCGACAAAAGGTTTCAATTTCAGCTTTCCGAATTCATCGGAGATAAATTTTACAGCTTTTTTTGCGCCCTCACTTCCTGTTAATCGTCCTTTTAAGTCATCGGAAGCGAGATAAGTTACCGTTTTCTTCAAATTATTTTCAGAGACATTCTCGATGGGATCACTTTCAACCCAATCTGCGATAAAAACATTCGTTTCATGCGGTTTGTCTCCATTTCTGTTGCTTGCAAAAACCAATTTTTTTCCATCTTTTGAAAACATTGGAAACGCATTGAATTCACTTTCATAAGTAATTTGCTTTAAATTTTTCCCATCAATATCGATGGAATAAATCTGGAAATCATAACCCCTTGTAGAATGATGGTTGGAAGAAAACAAAATCTTTTTATCTGATGGATGAAAATAAGGTGACCAGTTGGCTTTTCCTAAATGGGTAACTTGCTTCAAATCTGTTCCGTCAATATTCATCGTGTAGATTTCCATATTGGTTGGAGCGACGAGATTTTGGGCTAAAAGTTCTCTGTATTCTTTCACCTCCTTTTCAGAAGTCGGTCTTGAAGAACGGAATACCAATTTTTTGGAATCATGCGAGAAGAAAGCTCCACCATCATAACCCAATCCGAAAGTGAGCTGTTTCAAATTTTTTCCGTCAATATCCATTCTCCATAATTCCAAATCGCCGCTTCTTGTGGAAGTGAAAACGATATATTTTCCATTGGGAGAAACTACTGCTTCTGCGTCATAGCCAGGAGAATCGGTAAGTTTTTTTACGATTTTCCCATTTAAATCCGCCACATAAATATCGAATTCGGCATAGATCGGCCACAAATATTTTCCGTCACTTCTCGGTGCAGGTTTTGGCGGGCATTCTTTGTTGGCTTCGTGGGTGGAAGCGTAGAGAATATGTTTTCCATCGGGCATGAAAAAGGAACAGGTCGTTCTGCCGTTTCCTGTGGAAATTAACTTTAAATCTTTGTTTCCTGTAATTTTCTTGTTTAAATCTAAAAGATAAATCTGGTCGCAATGTGCGCCAATTGCAGGATTGGTTATTTGAAGTGTCAGATTTTTTCCGTTGGGAGAGAAATAAGCTTCTGCATTATCGCCACCGAAAGTGAGTTTCTGAATATTTTTGAGGTTGTTTTCCTGAGAAAAAGCCAGCGCTGAAAAACTTAAAAAAGTAAGTTTGAACAAATTTTTAGAAAAATTCATGGTAAAATATTGATTACCATCAAATATACAAAAAATGCCAAAGTAAATTTTGGCATTTCTGATTTAAAAAAGGTAATGTTATGGACTTACGATGTGCCAGGAAACCAAACGAGTTTCTAAGAAGTCCTTTCCATAGATTGCATGACAAACATCTTTAACTTTTCCCAATCCACTTTTGTAGGAGACCTCCTGCGTTTCTGGTAAGAGATTGGTTTGGGTAGAAAGTGGGATTGGCGTAGGTTTTATAAACCCATTTGTTCCCGACGTTTAGATTAAAGAAATTGTCTTTTTGTTCAGAAGGTGGTGTGATTGAATCATCGGTTCTTTGACACGAAATAACGGAGAACAAAACACCCACCAATAAGAAATTGATTATTTTTTTCATAGCTTACTTTTTATATTGAACGAAAACTTTCCACAGGATATTGTGTGAATTTAATAAAAATTAACACGATATTTTAAAATATTCGAAAGAATATCTACAAATATTAAAACGGGTAGCCGAAGGCAATATTCAAAACAGGTTTCAGCGGTTGCCATTTCTGAATCACCCATCGTTCTCCAGTTGGTCGGTTCGGATCGTACACTTTGTAGGCAGCATCAATTCTCACGGTGATGTAGGCGACATTAATCCTTAAACCTAAACCACTTCCGACTCCCATCTGCGAAATAAATTTGCTGAATCTGAACTGGTCGCCAAAACCATTGTCTTTCAAACTCCAGATGTTTCCTGCATCCACGAAAAATGCACCTTCAAACATTTTGGTAAAAGGAACACGATATTCGATATTGGTAGTAAGTTTTACATTATCCATTACGTACGAACGCACTTTTTCATCCAGTTGCGAATCAGCGGGACCAAGTCCGCCAAAAACACGCCAAGCACGAATGTCATTGGAGCCACCGTTAAAATAGGAACGCACAAAAGGCATTTGCTTGGAGTTTCCGTAAGGGATTCCCAAACCAATGACTTGCCTCAATGCAATCGTTTGGTTTCCAAAAACATTGAAATATTTCCTGACGTCAAAATCAAATTTCACGAATTGTGAGTAAGGAATATCAAATATGGTTCGAGACTCACCGGAAATCACCCCGTCTTTATTTTTTTTTGCGTTGAATAAAGAAAAAACATTTCCAGCAAGCTCAACTTTGCCGTTGAAATAAAACGGATTCGGTCGGTCTTTTTTCCCGATTTCATTATACACGAAATTATAAATCATCGATGAAATCAATACGTCTTGGGTTTGTCGGTCTTTGTTGATCAATGACTGTACGAATGAATTAAATTTCGAAAGATTTTCACCTGAAAGAGAATTCCTAAAAGCTTCATCACTCATGATCATAGAAGATGCGTCATCCGAACTTATTTGTCCCGATTCAACCTCGTCCAGAAGCGTAGGTGAATAAATGTCGAACATTTCATTCCTCACTCGCTCGTCTCCGGGAAAAAAATCGTAGTATTTGTCTTTGTTCTGCGTGAAACTTAACTGTGTATTGAACAGCGATAACCGATGTGAAACAACGTCGTTTACATTCGCAAAATAATTAAGTCCCGCATTGAAGCCGATTCTTCCCAAACCAATATTATCCTGAACCGAAGTTCCCAAGGTAATCGAAGTTGTTGGGGAATATCTTTTTGGTATCAATTTCCAAGTTTTGAACGGAAGAAGAAGTCGCGGAAAATTAAGCGCTGCTTGTGCTGATATTTCGTAAGCTAAACTTCTTTTGTCGGTGTTTTTTGTACTCACCACCGAACCAAAAATTCCGGAAATGCTCGTCGTAAGGTTTTCTGCACCGCCAAAAACATTTCTCGTGGTTAAATCAACAGAGGGTGAAATACCAAGATTAAGAATTTGTGAATAATTGATGTCGGTTGCCAATTTCAAATCATATTTTGGCAGCGGAGCGAGATAGTAACTTACATCAAGAATACTGTCACTTCCTTTGCGAAGAATTTCTTTATAATTCAAAATGCTGAAATTGTTCATCGCGTTGATGTTCCTTTTGGTAAGGTCGAGATTTTTTTGGTTATAAACTTCGCCCTTTTTTAAGATAATCGGTCGCCAAAGTGACATTGTTTTGTACTGGTTATCAAGTTTATAAAAATTAATGCCTAAAACAGAATCCCTTTCGGTTTCCAATGTATCTGAAAGTTTTTCCATCAGATGAACTTTGATGTCGCCAATGGTGGTGATTTTATAGGGAGAATCTGCAGAATCTTTGTGAATATCCATCGTCAGCGGAACCTGTTTTCTGCTTTGCAAAGTGTCCGCAGTAAAATAAATTTCTTCGTTGGAATTGTTGAATTTGTAATAACCTCGGGATTTCATCAAATCATTAATTCTTTTCACTTCTTTTTCGAGGACAGATTGATCCAGGATGTCCTTTCCTTTCACCAAACTTTTCGACAAATCTTCTTCATAAATCGATTTAATGGCGTGATCAGGAATATTGTAGTAATAATCGCTAATATAAGTTGGATCTTTGTGGGTGATCAAATAATTTACCTGCGCTTTTTTCGCAGCAGAATCTAAATCGTGGGTGAACTTTACATCAGTGTCCCAATAACCTTTATACACGAGAAATTTTCGGATAGAAGTAGCACTGATTTCAGTTTTCGCCTGGTCGAGAATTACGGGAGGTTGCCCAATATTATGCATAAATCTTTCAAAAAAAAGACTTTTTCCCAACCATTCCGGATGTCTGTATTTTAAGAAGAGGGAATCCCTAAGTCTCTGATTCCTCATTTCCGAAGGATACGTCATGTATTCCGCAAGAATCGAGTCGTATTTTGGGTTGGTCGCATTATACATCCAAAGTCCCACCGGAAAAAAGAAGAGTTGCTTTTTGTTGGGTTTTTGGCTTACATGTTCCGGAACCTCATCGTCGTGAACTTTTCCGTCTTCATATTTAAAGGTGTTTTTGGTGAGCAAATATTCACCGTCGGGAACTTTTTTCGTAGTGCTGCACGCATAAAGAAAAAGAATCGTAATTGCGGGTAAGAAAAATAAATAATACTTTTGAAAATATTTTGATAAATGCTTACTGCTCATAAAATAAAGATTTTACAGTCTCTCGACAAAAAGAAGTTCAGACAAAAATACAATTTGTTTTTGGTTGAAGGCAACAAAACCATCAAAGAAATCCCCAATTCCCACTTTAAAATAAAGGAAATTTTCTCCGTAAATCCCGATGAAATTTCTACTGAAAATGTAGCCGCATCACAAATTACGCCAAACGAATTAAAAAAAATCAGTTTTTTGCAACATCCGAAAGATTCGGTGGCGGTTTGTGAACTTATTAACGAAAAATTTTTAGAAAATCTTTCTATCCAATTGGTTTTGGACGGCATTCAGGATCCAGGAAATTTGGGAACCATGATTCGACTTGCGGATTGGTTTGGAATCGAGCAGATTATTTGCAGTGAAGATACCGTGGATTTTTATAATCCAAAAGTCATACAGGCTTCCATGGGCTCTTTCTTAAGGGTAAATATCGTTTACAAAAATTTAACAGGATATTTAAAGAATTCAACATCAGAAAACATCGGAACCGACATGGATGGAATGAATTTTTATGAATATGATTTTCCTGAAAAATTCAATCTTATTCTCGGAAATGAAGGCAACGGAATCCGCCCCGAAACTGAAAATTTACTCACCCAAAAAATCACCATTCCCCGTTTTGGAAAATCCACGGAAAGTTTGAATGTTTCGATAGCGGCTGGAATTATTTTGGGGCAGATTTTTTCAAAGAAATTTTAATAGATATTTTCTCGAAGATTTAGCAAATTACGCACATTTTTTATAGTTTCATTTTAGCATCTGCGTAATCTGCAAATCTGCGAGAATAAAATAAAAAAAAACCGTCTTAAAACGGTTATTATTTTTTATATCAACTGCTCCAAGCTAGAAGTGGTGCGGTTTCGTTGATAGTCTTCCAATTTTTTTCGGATAAATCGCAAAGCAATTGGTGCAAGATAAATCAATGCGACACCAATCAACTTTTTCTTCCAATTAGAGTTGTAGAAATTTTTCTTGGCATAATTTCCCACAAAAGTTACGGCACCGATTTTCAAGGCGTTTTCAATTAAATTGGTTCCTGCATCGCTTTTTGCAAAACCGTACACCGCGTTTTTGTTCAAAACATTGTCTTTTACCGAATTAGAAATCTCCTTTACAATTTCGCCGGTGTTGATGGCGACTTTCGTTTCTCCGTCGGGTAAAACTTTTTCCTTCAAATAACGGTCGGTAAAACCATTGGTGAACGCACTCAAGCTTTCTTTTGTGTTTTCAAAAGTGAGGAGTTCTTCCATTTCCGAAACCTCTTTTTTCAGAAGTTCCTTTTTTCGGCGAAGTTCTTCTAAGCTGTTGTATTTCGTTCCCATAATTTTAAACGTTTATAGTTTTAATAATTTTATTGGCGATTCCGTTTTTGATTGAGTTTCGCGCAAGAAGCACAATAATCAAAATCAGAAGGTAAAATCCCGCCATAATGAGCAATCCGTATGCGTAATTCCCAAGATAAAAACCGATGAGAAGACCAAGACCTATATTAAGCAAAATAATAAAGAAAAGTGCAGCAACCGCAGCAATTGCAAGATAGGTAATAGTTCCTGCAGTAAGCGACGATTTCTCGGTTGCTTCCATTTTCAGGAGGTCCATTCTTTTGGATGCATATTCTTTTACAAGGTCGAGCATAATATTTTTTTTAAAGTTACAAAAAAAGGAACTTATTTCGCAAAGTTCCTTTTTATTTTAATGAATAAAACGGAATTTTTTTATGATTTCAATCCGTCCAATTCTTTTTCTACGTCTTTTACAACTTCAGCAGTTTTCGCAACAGCTTGGTCTTTATACTTGTCGTAACCTTCTTTCACGGTAGAAGCTAACTTATCAGCAGTTTCTTTAACCTGAGAAGAAATGTTTTGGTACTGATCTTTTACTTTTCCGGAAACATCCTGATATTGCTCTTTTGCTTTTTCAGACACTTTTCCGTACTGATCAACTGCTTGATCTTTTAAATCAGTTGCTTTATTTTTGATTTTTTTTCTAGTTTCTTTACCTTCTTCCGGAGCGTAAAGCATTCCTAAAACTACACCTGCTGCAGCACCTGCAAGTAAACCTGCCAAAACTCCTGCTGCGTTGTTTCCTTTTTTAGACATTTTATTGAATTTTAATAGTTAATAATAAATAGTTGTAACCGAGATCCGTAAATCTCTTTCCTAAAGTTACAATTTATATACCAATTAAAAAAGTGGACTCTTAAATTTATGTTAAATGTCATGAATATGAGAAAGGATCAAATCAATCGTTTGTCTTTTATCTAGATTGGTGTTGTCGATAAGAATGGCATCATCGGCTTTTTTTAAAGGGGCTACTTCTCTTTCGCTGTCGGTTTTGTCTCGGTAAATGAGATTTTCTTTTACGGACTTTTCGTCAGTTTTTATGCCTAAAATGGTCAGTTCTTGAAAACGCCTTCTCGTGCGTTCGTCCACACTTGCGGTGAGGAAAAATTTGTAATCTGCGTTGGGTAAAACCACGGTTCCGATATCGCGTCCGTCTAAAATAACGCCGCCTTTTTCAGCAATCGAACGTTGCGTTTCCATCAGAAAATCGCGTACTTCTTTTTGACTTGCAATCAAACTTACATTGGAAGAAACTTCATTGGTTCTGATTTCCCTTGAAATATCTTTCCCGTTCAAAAAAAGAATGAGTTCATCATTGATGTTTCTAAATTCAAGTTTGATTTTATCTAAATTTTCAAATAATCCTTGAATGTTGATTTTGCCGTCCTCATTTTGGCAGCAAGTGTTGGCGAAGTAAGTCACGCCTCTGTAAAGCGCACCGGTATCCATGTGAACCAAACCCAATTTTTGGGCGATAATTTTAGAAATGGAACTTTTCCCCGTAGACGAATAACCGTCGATGGCGATTACAGGTTTTCTCATAGGGCAAATTTCCTGATTTTTTTTGGAATTTGAAAATTCTAGAATTATTATGGAGATGGTAATTTTAATTTATATTTGAATTGCATATATTTGATTGTTGGATGTAGACAATGACAAAAATACCGCAAAAAATACTTGTAGAATTTGAAAACAACTTCTTTGAATATGATGAAGAGCAAATAATCCGCTTTAGTAAAAATAATGGAAATATTTTTGCTGTAGTAAATGACATGTGTAAAGAGGTTTATGGTTTATATATTCTTGATGAAAACGACCCTACATTTATTTGTCACATTTTTTATATTACTAAAGTTAATCAAAATTTAAAAGGTTTTGGTCTTCAAATTTCACCAACGCAAGAGAGGAGAAATCAATTTGTTTCTATTTTTTCTGCATATATTGCGAAAAACTTCCAAGATGGAAGTAAAAGACAAGTTGAAACAGTTTTTAATACTTTTCAAAATATGCAAATATTAACTTTTGAACAAAATGGTTACGACATTATTCCTGAATTACCAAATAAGAAAGCATCAATTGCAATAAAGTATAATGGTAAAGGAATTGTTCATATTCCAAGAATAACAAATGAAATAATTACAAATAACAAATTTGAAAAAGAATTTTCCACAGTACAAATTCCAAAAATTGATGAGCATTTCGTTTATTTGATGCTGAATAGAAGAAATGGATATTTCAAGATTGGAAAATCAAAAAATTCTAGAACATTAAAAATTAGAGAAAAAACTTTACAATCAGAAGAACCGGATATGATTATTGTAGGTTTATGGATTGTAAAAGAAAATTATGAAAAAATTCTACATATGGAATTTAAAGATAAGAGATTGCGAGGCGAATGGTTTAATTTAGATGAAACAGATTTAGACTTTTTACATAACAAAATGAAAAAGTTTGCGTGCATTTAAAATGAATTATCTAAAAACCCAAAATCACCTCCTATTTCCGCCCACTTCAATTAAATCAAGCGTAATTCCGAACATATTCAAATTGGAAGAATTATGGTACCGAACGTGCGCATAATCGAATTTAAAGGAAGAAATCTTAATTCCAAAACCGGCAGAAAGTCCCGCGAAACTTCTTTGGTCGAGAACTGCCAATTCATTTCCACGCTTTATATTATAGCCAAAACGCAGATTGAAAGCCTGTCCCGGAAAAATTTCAATACCTCCTGAAAGATGGTCGGTTAACTTTCTTGTCCAGTGAATTTCTTGGTCATTATTATTATAGTCTTGCGAAATATTTAGTTTTTGCAAATCGTGCGCAGTGATGGTAAATGCTAAAGGAAACTCATCCAAAACCCTCGTATAACCCAAATCCACACGGAACGCTACATTTTCCCGAATTCCGTTATAAGATTTAAACTGATACCCAAAATTTCTGAAAACCAATGCAATCGTTTCATTGCTTTGCTTATTGTGATAGGTGACTCCCGCATTTCCAACCACTGCCATAGAAGTGTAATTGTCGATTTTTGAGGTGACGAAATTGGCACTTCCTGCAACCGTCCAGTCTTCTTCAAACTGATACGCGTAACTCAAACCAACAGACGCATCCATCGCTCCAAATTCGCCGTTGATGGTCGCGCTTTCGTCGGTTCTTGGCATTTTTCCATAGTCCATGTATTTAGCGTTGAAGCCGATCAAGTGAGCTTCTCCCAAATCACGAACATAACTGATGGTTCCGTAATTGGAACCTGCAAGATATGATGCATAATTCACAGAAATCATCCGATCCTGCTCCAGATTCATCAAGCCGGGATTGGCTGCGGAAAAACTCACGTCATAATCTCTCACAGAAACCGCATCACCGCCTAAAGCAGCCTGTCTCGCCGAAACCGGAACATTTAGGAACGGATAAACATTCTCACCAACTTGCGAGAACAAAAGGGTAGAACAGAAGAGCGCTGAAGCAACGGATAATTTTTTCAAATCAGGAGTTATCTTGCAAAAATAATTTTTTTCGATATTTTCCGAAAATATTTCGCGGTAAATATAAATCTATTAACGAAATTATTTGCGTTTCCTTATATTTGCAAAGCAAAAATATTGTAATAAATTTAAAAATGAAATACAAAAGAATTCTCCTGAAATTGAGCGGCGAAGCTTTAATGGGAAACCGACAGTATGGAATCGACAACGACCGACTGAAAGAATATGCGGCAGAAATTAAAAAAGTAGTCGACAAAGGTTGTGAAGTAGCCATCGTTATCGGTGGCGGAAATATTTTCCGAGGTTTAGCCGGTGCTGCGAAAGGAATGGACAGAGTTCAAGGTGATTACATGGGAATGCTTGCAACGGTAATCAATGGAATGGCTTTACAAGGCGCGTTGGAAGATGCAGGAATTTTCACAAGGTTACAATCCGCCATTGAAATGGATAAAGTGGCAGAACCTTTCATTAAAAGAAAAGCAACAAGACATTTGGAAAAAGGCAGAGTGGTAATTTTCGGGGCAGGAACAGGAAATCCTTATTTCACAACGGATACCGCAGCAACCTTGAGAGCCATTGAAATTGGAGCCGACGTTATTTTAAAAGGAACAAGAGTCGATGGAATTTACGATTCTGATCCGGAAAAGAATGAAAACGCGGTGAAATATAATTCCTTAACTTTCGAGGATGTTTTCGAAAAAGGTCTGAAAGTGATGGATATGACTGCATTTACTTTAAGCCACGAAAACAAATTGCCAATTATCGTTTTCGATATGAATAAGGAAGGAAACCTTTTAAAAATTGTGGAAGGAGAAAACGTTGGAACTTTGGTAAATTTATGAGCAAAAGATAATCAGCAATAAGCAATTTTATTACTCATTACCCATTACTCATTACTTATTTTTAAAGAAACTTAATTATAATGGAAGAAATAGATTTAACAATCGACATGGTAAAGCAGGAAATGGAAGCTGCGATGAAACACCTTGATCACGCTTTTCAGAAAATCCGCGCAGGAAGAGCTTCTACAACGATGGTTCAAGACGTTATCGTAGAATATTACGGCGCACCAACTCCACTGAATCAGGTTGCAAACGTAATGATTCCTGATGCGATGACTATTTCGATTCAACCGTGGGATAAATCTGCGATTGGTCCGATTGAAAAGGCGATCATCAACTCTAATTTAGGATTTGCACCTTCAAACAACGGTGAAAATATTATTTTAAATGTACCGCCATTAACCGAGGAAAGACGTCGAGAACTTGCAAAACAGGCAAAAGCAGAAGCAGAAGCTACCAAAATCACGGTTAGAAACGCCCGTCACGACGGAATGAAGGAATTGAAAAAAATCGAAGGAGTTTCTGAAGATTTAATCAAAGTTGCAGAAGCCGATATTCAGGAGCTTACCGACAAATATGTGAAGCTTTGTGATGATCATTTCAAGGTGAAAGAAGGGGAGATTATGAAAGTTTAATGGTGGGTGAGTTGGCGTGTTTGTGAGTGGGTGAGTGAACAAAGTCAGACCTTTCAAACAACAGCAAACCATTTCAAATAATAAAAAAGTCTCGAAATTTTCGGGACTTTTTGCTTTTCTAATCATTATTTTTTTCCGCGAAACTGAAAATGCTACCCAGCTTTATTTTGGAATAACCATATGATTTTATTTTGGAAGAATTTATCATTGCTTGTGCCAAAACATCCGTTGGTAAAGGTTTTTGGCTTTCGAAGATGCCTAATTTGTTGGCAAATTTGATGATTTTTCCGCCCAAAACTTCGCCGGTTCTTTCAGAATCTTTTCGCTCCAACATTCCGGGTTGAAAGATAGTCATTTTATTAAAATGAAGATTTTTCACTTCCTTTTCCAGTTCGCCTTTCATTCGGGAGTAGAAAATTTTCGAATTTGAATTTGCGCCATACGATGAAACTAAAATGTAATCTTCAACCTCGTTTTCTTTAGCGTTTTTGGCAAATTGATATTGATAATCGAAATCTACTTTTCGTTGCGCGTCTTTACTTCCAGCGTCCTTCAAAGTAGTCCCAAGACAGGAAAAAGCAACGTCGCCTTTTATTAAATCTTTCCATTCCTCAGGTTTTTCGAAATCTACAACATGGGCTTTCAATTTTTCATTTTCAATATTTAGAGGTCGCCTTACGAAGGCGTGAACTTCCTGAAAATCTTTATCTTCCAATAATTTATTCACCAAATCTTTTCCGGTTGCGCCTGTTGCGCCGATAACGAGAGCTTTCATAATTTATAAATGATAGTTGATAAACGATAAATGATTTCTTAAAATTACTAAATTTGAATGATATAAATATCACTTATTAATTATCATTCATCATTCATGCTTGCCGAAGAAATCCGAGATTACTGTTTGACCAAAAAAGGAGTCACCGAAAGTTTTCCTTTCGATGCGGAAACGTTGGTGTTTAAAGTAGGAGGGAAGATGTTTTTGTTGATTCCACTAGAAAAACAGCCTGCGCAATTTTCAGCGAAAGCCGAACCTGATTACAGTGTGGAATTACGGGAACGTTTTCCGCAAATTACGGGAGCGTATCATATGAACAAACTCCATTGGAATTCCGTGGTTTGCGACGGTTTGAAAAAGGATTTGATTCTAAAACTGATTGATGATTCTTATGAATTAGTTTTTAAATCTTTGACCAGGAAAATGCAGCAGGATGTTTTGAATTCATTGTAATTAAAAGAAAAAAGCATCCATTTTCAGGATGCCTTTTGAGTTTGAAAAATTTATTTTTCATCATTTGTGACGTGTTCATTCAGTTGTACTGGTTGACTTTTTTTGTTGACGCGCATTTGTATGATGTCAACAAGCAGCGAAAATGCCATCGCAAAATAAATGTAGCCTTTCGGAATTTCGCCTTCAAAACCTTCTACGATAAGGGAGAATCCGATAAGTAGGAGGAAGGAAAGTGCAAGAATTTTAAACGCAGGATGACGGTTCACAAAATCACTGATTGGTCTTGCTGCAATCAACATTACAATCACAGAAACAATTACCGCAGTGTACATTACCCAAAGTTCTTTTACCATTCCTACCGCAGTAATGATGGAGTCGATTGAGAAAACAAAATCCATAATTAAAATCTGTGCGATAATTGCGCTGAATGTAACGTTGGTTAAACTTTTAGTAACGTTACCATCTTCTCCCTCCATTTTATGATAAATTTCGGAGGTACTTTTATAAATCAGAAAGAGACCTCCCAAAATCAAAATCAGTTCTTTTCCGGTAATTCCCATTCCAAAAATCGTAAAGAAATTCTTATCCAATTTCATTATTTGAACGATGAGGAGCAAAAGTCCTAAACGCATTACTGCTGCGAGCAAAATTCCGACGTTGCGGGCTTTTCGCTGTTGTTCTTTTGGTAGTTTATTCGCTAAAATCGAGATGAAAATGATGTTGTCGATTCCCAAAACCACTTCTAGTGCGATTAAGGTAAGCAGTGAGATAATAATTTCTATTTCCATATTTTTTGATTAAATTTTCGTCTTGCAAAAGCAAAAATTATACCAAATGATAGTAATACTATCGTTAATAATTGTAAATATTTAACAATATTTTGTAAGGCTATTTTAATTTAATATTTTTGTATGTAAAATAAAATTTTCTTCATGTGGAAATTCAATTAAAATTTAAAGTAACCGACGCACTTTATCTACGCGACCCTGAATCAACGGACACCGGAAAATCTATTGTTAGATCGTCGATAGAACTGATGGGTGAAATTGGCTATGAACAGTTTACCTTCAAAAAATTGGCGGCGTATAATCACACTACGGAAGCTACTATTTATCGATACTTTGCCAATAAACATAAATTATTGCTTTATATCCTGAACTGGTATTGGAACTATATTTTTTACCTCTCGCAAATTGTTGCAAACAGCGCTAAAACTCCCAGGGAACAATTGCAGAAAATTTTAAGAATTATCACACACACCGACGAGAATTTTTCTGATCTGTTGGATTACAATATCGATACGCTCTATGAAATCGTCATTTCCGAGAGCAGTAAAGTATATTTGGTAAAGGAGGTGGATGAAATTAATAAGGAAAACGTTTTTACGCCATATAAGGATTTGTGCGGCTACATTGCAGGAATCATTTTATTGGTAAATCCAAATTATCAGTACCCAAAATCTTTGTCAAGTACCATTATGGAAACCGCTCATGACCAACAGTTTTTCAGTATGCACCTTCCCAAACTTACGGATAATGATACTAATGAACACCGAGAATACGTTTTGGAATTTTTAAAAAATTTGGTTTTTAAATTGCTTTAGAAAGGGTAAATTTCAGTAATTTTCTTATCCTCGTCGAGTCTTTCAATCAATTTTTCCATACTTTCAAATTTGATTTCATCGTGCAAGAATTCTCGGAAATTCACGGAGATTTCTTCACCATAAATTTCTTCATTAAAATCAAGGATATAAACTTCGGTAGAGAGTGAATTTCCATTTACGGTGGGATTTGTTCCAATGCTCAACATTCCCTTCAGGTGATTATTTTTAACATAAACATCAACAATATAAGCACCTTTTTTCGGTAAAAGTTTTATAGGATTTACAGCAATATTCGCAGTTGGATAACCGATTGTCCTACCGATTTTTTTTCCGTGGACAACTTCTCCCGAAACAGAATAAACGTAACCCAACATTTCTGCGGCTTCCTTCACATTTCCTACACTCAACGCATTTCTAATCTGGGTAGAACTGATGTGTTTGTCGTGAAAATCAACCGCTTCAACTTGTTCCACTTCAAAACCAAATTCGGGAGCCATTTTTTGTAAAAGTTGAAAATCACCGCTTTTATTTTTCCCAAAAGTATGGTCGTAACCGATGATTAAATGTTTTACGTTGAGTTTTTCGACCAAGATTTGTTTTACAAATTCTTCTCCGGTCAAATTTCTAAAATCTTCATCAAATTCCTTTAAAAACAAATTCTGAACACCGTTCTTTTCTAATAGATAGGTTTTTTCATCAATCGTGTTCAGCAATTTCAAATCGTCATTCGGGTTGAAAACAGTTCTTGGATGTGGCCAAAAAGTAAAAACTGCAGATTCCAAATTTTTTTGTTCCGCCATCAAATTCAATTTTTTAATGATGCTTTGATGACCTTTGTGAACGCCATCAAACATTCCTATTGAAAGTGAAAGTGGAATAGTTGAAGAAATTGCGTTTAAGTCTTTAATGATTTTCAAGCCGAGAAATTTTGATTTGCAAAAATATCTTTTTTAAATGAATTGTGCGCTTAAAAAAACATCCATCACCCAACATCCAACACCCCGCAAATTATATGATAAAAATCTTCTTTTCTGAAATTGCAGATTTACTAAATATCACTATATTTGCACACACGAAAAAATTTAGCAATGGCAAACCCAATTAAAGGAAAAATTTCTCAAATTATCGGTCCGGTTATCGACGTGGTTTTTAAAGATGCAGAAGCACTTCCAAAGATTTACGACGCTCTTGAAATCACTAAAACTGACGGGACAAAACTTATTCTCGAAGTTGAACAACATATCGGTGAAGATTCTGTAAGATGTATCGCAATGGATGCAACCGACGGTCTTCAGAGAGGTCAGGAAGTTACAGGTTCAGGTAAACAAATTACGATGCCAACAGGTGAAGGTGTTTACGGAAGACTTTTTAACGTGGTTGGAGACGCGATCGACGGAATTCAACAGGTTTCTAAAGAAACAGGTTTGCCGATTCACAGAGAAGCTCCGAAATTTGACCAATTGTCAACTTCTGCGGAAGTTCTTTTTACAGGGATTAAAGTTATTGACCTTGTTGAACCTTACGCAAAAGGAGGTAAAATCGGTTTGTTCGGTGGAGCAGGTGTTGGTAAAACGGTATTGATCCAGGAATTAATTAACAATATTGCAAAAGGTCACGGTGGACTTTCTGTATTCGCAGGAGTAGGAGAAAGAACCAGAGAAGGAAACGACCTTTTGAGAGAAATGCTTGAATCTGGTATTATTAAATATGGCGACGATTTCATGCACTCTATGGAAAATGGAGGATGGGATTTGTCTAAAGTAAATCTTGAGGAAATGAAAGACTCTAAATGTACTTTCGTTTTTGGACAGATGAACGAACCACCGGGAGCAAGAGCGAGAGTTGCACTTTCAGGTTTGACGATTGCAGAATATTTCCGTGACGGTGACGGACAAGGACAGGGAAGAGACGTATTGTTCTTCGTTGACAACATTTTCCGTTTTACACAGGCAGGTTCTGAAGTATCTGCACTTCTTGGAAGGATGCCTTCTGCGGTAGGTTATCAACCAACTTTGGCTTCTGAAATGGGTGCGATGCAGGAAAGAATTACTTCCACTAAAAATGGTTCCATTACTTCAGTTCAGGCGATTTATGTTCCTGCGGATGACTTAACTGACCCGGCTCCTGCAACAACGTTTGCTCACTTGGATGCAACTACCGTATTGGACAGAAAAATTGCTTCATTAGGTATTTATCCAGCTGTTGATCCATTGGCTTCAACTTCAAGAATCTTGACTCCCGAAATTTTAGGAGATGAACATTACGACTGTGCACAAAGAGTAAAAGAAATCCTTCAAAAATATAAAGCATTGCAGGATATCATCGCGATTCTTGGGATGGAAGAACTTTCAGAAGAAGATAAACTGGCGGTTTACCGTGCGAGAAAAGTGCAGAGATTCCTTTCTCAGCCGTTCCACGTTGCAGAGCAGTTTACAGGTATTCCAGGAGCATTGGTTGATATCAAAGATACCATCAAAGGTTTCAACATGATTATTGATGGTGAGTTGGATCACCTTCCGGAAGCGGCTTTCAACTTGAAAGGAACCATCGAGGAAGCGATCGAGCACGGACAAAAAATGTTGGCGGAAAACGCATAATTAGAAAATAGAATAAAGAAAAAAGAGTTAAGACTTCTCTTTTTTCTTTTCTCTTTACTCTTTAAGTCTAAAAATATGAATATCAAAATTTTAACTCCGGAATTTGTAGTTTTTGATGGCGAAGTAAGTTCAGTGCTTCTTCCCGGTAAGAATGGCGATTTCCATATCATGAAAGATCACGCCGCGATTGTAGCTTCGTTGGTAGGTGGAAAGGTAAAAGTTTTCACAAATGAAATCAAGGAAGATTTCGCAAAACATTTCACGAAAGAAAATGAAAAAGAAAGTGTTTTCTCTTTCCCCGTGAAAAGCGGAGTGGTTGAATTCAATAATAATAAAGGTATTATTCTCGCTGAGTAATTGGCTTTAAAACATAATTATAGTTCCCGAAATTTTTTTTCGGGAATTTTTTCTTTATTTAATTATTATTAGCTGATTTTCCGCTTGCAGCAAATTTAGCGAATGTTTTAGACACAATTACTACACATTTGAGACAATTCGATTTCATTTTTCAATTTGTTACTATTTTTAAGGAAGACATCTACTTTAGAATATATTTAAATTTTTTTAATCCTCTGATGTGAAACCAAAATTAAAATCCCAATCAACATTACCGAAACAATTGAAGCATTCAGCGTTCCCAAATCCAAACCGCCTTTTGCCACAGGTTTTGTGAGGAAATCACCGAAAGTTGCTCCAAACGGTCTTGTAAAAATAAATGCAATCCAAAATAACAAAATATGGTTGAATTCGGTGAAATAGTGGAGTAGAACCACCATCATGATAATAGCACCCGTAATCATCGCGCCCTGTAAATAACTCAAACCCAAATTGTCTTTCAAGAAATCACCGAAAGCCGTTCCCAAACTGTTGGAAAACAAAACCGCAATCCAAAAATAGATTTCTTTATTTCGCTCAAAAATAGGGTAGAATTCCAGATTTCCAAATTTTTTGTACCACAGAAATAGCGTTAACAAAAGCCCACAAACCAATAGCAAACTTCCCCACTCATAACCAAGATGCAGACTTCTGTCAATAAAATCCGAAATTTCCGTACCAAAAGTTGTGGTTCCGATAATGACGAGCCAATAAAAAACGGGAATATATTTTTTCAGCGATAGTTGAATCGTTAAGACCACAATAAAGAACAGAAAAGTAATTGCAATTCCGACCACATAACCCAAGTTCAAAGTCTGCGCGATAAAATCTCCGAGTGTTTCGCCCAAAGTCGTCGCGATAATTTTCATCAACCAAAAAAGAAGGGTAATTTCCGCAACTTTGTTGAAGTTGGTTTTATTCAGTTTTTCCATGATAAAAAAGTGACAGCAATTTTGCACCCACTTTTAGAATATTTTCCTTAAAATTTGATTAAAAAAATCTTCGCCAAAGTTGCGGAAATCTATCAAAGTTCTATTCTACAAATCCAAGTCTCCCGCCGCTTCCGGTTGATAAATAATCTCATCGATAATAATTTTCGTAACTCCGGAAGGAACAATCCATTCGATTTCGTCATTTACGCCATAACCGATCAAAGCAGCTGCAACTGGAGAAAAAATCGAAACTTTTCCGTTTCTGAAATCTGCCTGATTGGGATATACAATTTGAAACTGCATTTCCTTTTTATTGTTTTCAAAATGAAATTTAACGATAGAATTCATTGTCACCACATCTGCGGGAATTTCTTCCGACTTTACAATTTTTGCGGAATGTAGCTCTGCCAACAACTTTTCGGCTTCATCTTTTTTAATGGAATTGCTCTGTTTGGCGTTGGTTATCGCTTGATGGATCCTTGTATAATCTTGTTTTGTAATTAATATTTGTTTCATGATGTTTGGTTTAATAATAAAAAAACCGTCTGAATTTTTCAAACGGTTTATAAGAAAATAATTTTTGAAAAATTCTAAATCGGTTTGAAAGACAAGTTTTGTTCTTCTAAAAGTTTTTGCGCCTGTTCTTTGTAAAAACCAGAAACCAACTTTTCGTGGATGGCTTCAAACGCCGCCAAAGTTTCGTTGATTTCGGAATCGGTGTGCGAAGCGGTTGGAATCAATCTCAACAAAATCATTCCTTTTGGAATTACGGGATATACCACTACAGAAGTGAAAATTCCGTAATTTTCTCTCAAATCTTTTGAAAGCAGGGTAGCTTCAACCGGCGTTCCTTCCATCATAACGGGAGTAACACAAGTATTGGTGTTTCCCAGGTTAAATCCTCTTTCTTTCAAACCGTTTTGAAGCTTGTGCACGTTCTCCCAAAGCTTTGCCTTGATTTCTGGTCTCGAACGAAGCAATTCCAATCTTTTTAATCCTCCGATAACCATTGGCATCGTTAAAGATTTTGCGAAGATTTGCGAACGCAGGTTATATTTTAAAATTCTGATGATGTCTTTATCTCCTGCGATAAATGCTCCAAACCCCGCCATCGATTTTGCGAAGGTCGAGAAGTAAACATCAATCTGGTCTTGACAACCTTGCTCTTCACCTGCTCCAGCTCCAGTTTTTCCTAAAGTACCGAAACCGTGTGCATCATCCACCAAAAGTCGGAAACTGAATTTTGCCTTCAAATCACAAATTTCTTTCAGTTTTCCCTGCATTCCACGCATTCCAAAAACTCCTTCCGTAATCACTAACACTCCACCGCCGTTTTCTTCTGCAACTTTGGTTGCTCTTGCGAGATTTTTCTCTAAACTCTCAATGTCGTTATGTTTAAAAGTAAAACTTTTTCCCATGTGTAAACGAACTCCATCCACAATACATGCGTGAGAATCTGCGTCATAAACGATTACGTCGTGTCTTGAAACCAAAGCATCAATTGTAGAAACCATTCCCTGGTAACCGAAATTCAAAAGATATGCAGCTTCTTTTCCAACAAATTCTGCTAATTCTCTTTCCAATTGTTGGTGTTGCTCGGTTTCTCCAGACATTGCTCTTGCTCCCATCGGATAGAACATTCCGTATTCTGCGGCTGCTTTTGCGTCGGTCTCTAAAACTTCTGGGTGATTGCACAATCCGAGGTAATCGTTTGCACTCCAAAAAACTACCTCTTTCCCTTGAAATTTCATTCGCGGTCCGATTGGTCCTTCTAATTTTGGGAAAACGAAATATCCTTCTCCATAATCTGCAAACTGTCCCAAAGGTCCCGGATTTTTTCGTAACCGGTCAAAAATATCTGTCATTATCTTATTTGGTTTTTAAATTTAAAATTAAGTAACAAAGTTAATTAAAATTCACCTCAAATAAAAACCTTTTGCAGTGAAACAAAAGGTTTTAGTATGATAACTATGAAAATTGATCGAAATTAATTTTCTGTTTATTATTTGATGATTTCAGTTTTAAAAACTTCGTCATAATTATGAACGCAATTACTGATGAATCCTTGTTCTTCCATCCATTTATCGCTATACACTTTGGTGATGTATCTTGAACCGTGGTCTGGAAAAATGGCAACCACCACATCATCTTTTGAAAACTCGTGAGAATTTGCATATTGCAAAAGCCCTTGAACAACAGCTCCAGTTGTATAGCCACCCATGATGGCTTCTTTCAGTGCGATTTCTCTTGTTCTGTATGCGGACATTTCATCATTTACTCGAACAAACTCATCTACTTGGTCGAAAAGAAGCGCGGAAGGAATCAGATTTTTTCCCATACCTTCAATTTGATAGGGATGGATATCGTCTTTATTTATTTTTCCGGTTTCGTGGAAACCTTTTAAAATAGAACCTGAAGCATCAACTCCGATAATTTTGATGTTAGGATTTTTCTCCTTTAAATATTTTGCTGAACCCGATAAAGTTCCACCAGTTCCTGTACAAGCGATAAGATGCGTAATTTTACCTTCCGTTTGCTCCCAAATTTCAGGACCAGTTGTTTGGTAATGAGCATCAATATTCAGTTCGTTGAAGTATTGGTTGATGTAGATAGAACCCGGAGTTTCCGCAGCAATTCTTTTAGCGACTTCGTAATAAGAACGAGGGTCATCTGCAGGAACATTTGCCGGACAAATATAAACGGTGGCTCCAAGTGCCTTTAAGTAGGCTATTTTTTCTTTCTTTGTCTTATTGCTTACTGCAAGAATACATTTATAACCTTTAATGATACATACCATGGCGATGGAAAATCCGGTGTTTCCCGAAGTGGTTTCAACAATCGTTGAACCTGGCTTCAGAAGACCTTTTTTTTCAGCCGCCTCTATAATATGGATTGCTATTCTGTCTTTGGTGGAATGGCCGGGATTATAAGATTCTAATTTGGCATAAACAGTTGCGGGAATATCTTTGGTTACTGTATTTAATTTCACCATAGGAGTATTGCCGATTAAGCCAAGAATGTTATCGTAAACATTAGTCATTTTTCGTCATTTTTTCTCTATAAAACCGTCTGCAAAAATACTAAAAAATTAATAAATCAGCAATAGTTCTGTAAGTTTATGATTTATTGCATATTAATAGGCGAATATTTTCGGAAAACGCTAATTTTTTTCGCTGCAAAAACAACGCCAATCCTTAATTTTTGTTAAAATCCAAATAGAGTAAACGAAAAACCTTATTTTCGCAACATTGAAATTTATTTATGAAGAACTGGACTTTTAAACAGTGGAACACCATTTTGGGATGGGTGGTTTTCGTCATTGCTTTTTTCACTTATTTATCAACAATTGAAAAGAATTTTAGCTTTTGGGATACCGGAGAATATATTGCTTCTGCCGTAAAATTGGAAGTTACTCACGCACCTGGAGCTGCATTATTTCAGTTGGTAGGAGCAGTTGCTGCAATGTTTGCGTTTGGAAATGGTGAAAATTATTCCATCGTGATTAATGCTATGTCGGCTTTGTTCAGTGCATTGACGATACTTTTTCTGTTTTGGACAATTACCCATTTGGTTCGAAGACTTCTAAATAAAGATTTTGATGAAATCACGAAGCATCAGGAAATTTCGATATTGTTTGCAGGAGTTATCGGTGCTCTTTGTTTTACGTTTTCAGATACGTTTTGGTTTTCTGCGGTAGAAGGTGAAGTTTATTCGATGGCATCCATGTTTATCGCACTTTTGGTTTGGCTCATAACCAAATGGGAAAATGAGTACCATGATTCTGATAACGAAAGATGGATTATCCTTATATTTTTTGTAACTGGTTTGTCAGTAGGTGTTCACATGATGTGCATGTTGGCGATTCCTGCGGTTTGTCTGATGTATTACGCAAGAAATTACGAGTTCACCTGGAAAAGTTTTCTTTGGGCAAATGTAGTTACCTTAG
The DNA here is from genome assembly GCF_020084865.1 of Candidatus Kaistella beijingensis. NCBI lineage: Bacteria > Pseudomonadati > Bacteroidota > Flavobacteriia > Flavobacteriales > Weeksellaceae > Kaistella > Candidatus Kaistella beijingensis. Next base: position 426,315 of record NZ_CP071953.1, read on the forward strand.
TTATTCTTGGAATTGTATTTAAAGGAATTTTCCCTCTCATCATGACGCTTTTCGGTAAAATGGAGATTTTTGCAGTGAATGGAATTGGTCTTCCTTTCCATTCGGGAACGGTGATTGCGTTTATCATTTTGATAGCGCTTTGTTATTTCGCTTTAAATTATGCCAGAAAAAGTGGTAAAAATATTTATCAAACAATCGTTTTATCGGTGATTTATATGATTATTGGATTCTCATGTTGGATGGTGATTCCGATTCGTGCCACTGCAAATCCGCCGATGAACCTGAACAATCCAGACAACGCAATCGGAATGCTCGACTATTACAACCGTGAACAATATGGCGACTGGCCAACTTCTTACGGCCAAAATTATACCGCTTACCTCGATGCAAACGGAATCCAAAAAAATGAGGACGGAAGCTACAAATCCAACAAAACTGGAGATGTTTACGAAAAAGACGAAAAAACGGGAACGTACAGAAAAGTTGGGGAAAGGTTTAATTACGTTTTCAGTCAGGATCATGTAAGTTTTCTGCCGAGAATGTTCAGCGAGGATCAAGATGTGATGCAAAACTACATTTCGATGTACGGAGCGCCGGATTTCTCCTTTAATTATGCCAATGAAGATGTCGCCGATAATCCAGAAGCTAAAAAGATTTTTGAGGATTTACGCAGAAAATATGAAGACGGCACCATTAAGGCATCTGATTATCTGAAAGTAAAACCTTACAATTTAATCAATGTTCAAAGACCTTCTTTAGCGCAAAACTTGGATTATTTTTTCACTTTCCAAAACGGATATTATTTTGTGAGATATTTGATGTGGAACTTCGTGGGACGACAAAACGACCTTGAAGGAAATATGGAAAATACCAAAGGAAACTGGATTTCTGGAATTCCGTTTATCGATAATTCTATGTATGGCGACCAAAGTAAAATGCCTGCAAAATACAAGAATGAATCTACGGTGGCTTTTTTCTTCTTGCCGCTTTTATTGGGATTAATCGGCTTTTTCTTTCAACTCAATAAAGATTTTGGTCGATTTTACGCGATACTTTCGCTATTCATTTTAACCAGTGTCGGAATTGTTTTCTATACCGGAGTGAAACCTTTCGAAGTTCGTGAAAGAGATTACGCAATGGTAGGTTCCTTCTACGCATTCGCCATTTGGATTGGACTTGGAGCAGCTGCCTTGCTTTGGTTTATTCAGGAAAAAATAAAATCTAATGCTGTAAATGTTGGTGCAGGAATCTTTCTTCTAGGAATTCCTTTAATGATGGGGTTTCAGAATTATAATCCACACGACAGAAGCAATCGATATACTGCCTATGATTATTCCTATTCCACATTAAAATCATTACCAAAAAACGATATTCTTTTTGTTTACGGTGATAACGACACCTATCCAATTTGGGGAATGCAGGAAACTTCAGGACTTCGCGATGATGTAAAAGTGGTGAATTTCACTTTACTTTCCACACCTTGGAATATTGACCAAGTAAAGAGAAGAACCTACAATTCAATGCCGGTTCCCTCCGTTTTTAATCATGAGGATTACCGTGATGGTTCCAACGACCAAATTTATTTGATGAGCAAAGACGACTGGGAAAATATTTTTGCTAATTTGAAAGATGCAGGAGCTCCCGAAGAACCATTTGCTGAATTTAAAAAGTATTTAACGCAGGATTCGATGACGTTGAAAGAAGCGGTCAATTTCATCAAACACAAATCTGCTGGAAAAGATGAAATCCTGAAAATGCTTTATGGTGAAGAAAAATACGAGAAATTTAACTTCCTTCCGGTTTCGAAATTTATCTTACCTGTAAACAAAGAAAATGCGATAAAATCTGGAATTATTGAGGCTAAAGATTTATCACAAACCGTTGACCAAATCCCGATTGAGTATAAAAGCAACAGCATGTTCAAGAATAATTTGATGATGATGGATATTCTTGCCAACTTCGATTGGAAGCGACCAATCAATTTTTCTTCGGGCGGAATTTACGACCCTGAAAATATTTTCTATCTCGGCGATTATTTGCAGTTTGATGGTTTCAGCTACCGACTGGTTCCAATTAACACGCCGGAAAGAGAAGATGGAGAAATGGGTAGAGTAGATGCAAATTCGCTGTACAACATCGTGAAAAATTACAGATGGGGTAATTTCAAAGACCTGAGTGTTCACTTCGATGAGACCTGTACGCAAAATATTATAGGTTATAGAAGTTCGGCAAGTCGTGCTGCAGAAGCACTTTCACTTTCGGGACAAAAAGCGAAAGCCATTGAGATTTTGGATTTGGCTTCAAAAGAAATTCCGGTTTCAAAATACAATGACCCACGTTCTTTAAGCTCGATTGTTTATGGTTACATTGTTTCCGGACAGGAACAGAAAGGACTTAAACTCGCGGAAGATCTGAAAAAGGGAATCTTTGAGGAATACGATTACTACAGCAAATTGTCACCAAATGAGCAAAGATTTATCGGAAAAGCGATGCGCACAAAACCGGTGGAATATTCTTTGGTTGTGGCTGCAGTTTCTGATGGTTACGACAAAATCGGCCAGAAAAACAAAGGTTACGATTATTTGGTGAAATCTTTAGAACCAATCGACAAGCGTTTCAACAATTTCGTGAAAGAGCTCAAAGCAATGGGCAAAGAAAAAGCCTACAAAGAATCCGAAAACGTACAAAAAATCACACCTTTCTACACTTATCTGTTCGATGTGATGAATCCGTATGATTCTACTTATGCTAAAGAAAAAGAGGCACAAATTACGGATGCGATTATGAAGGCGGCGCAGTAGATTGTTTGAGGGTTAGAGAGTTTGATAGTGCGAGTATTTGAGTATTCGTGATTGATACATTTCTACATTGTTAAATTGTTACATTAAAAAATGAACCGTTTCTGTGCATTTCTTCGCGGCGTAAATGTGAAAGGAACTTCCATGAAAATGGCAGAAGTCTGCGGGGTTTTTTCACAGGCGGGAATGAAGAATGTGTCATCTGTTTTAGCGACAGGAAATATTGTTTTTAATTCAGAGAAAAATTCAGTAGAATTGAAAGTTGTTTTGGAAAAAGCAATGTCGGAACATTTTATTTACGACGCCTACCTTTTCATTAAAACCGAAGAAGAAGTGAAAGAAATCTTCGACAAAAATCCATTTGAAACCTCAACAGATCATCATATTTATGCTTTTGTAGGAATTGAAGAAGTTGAAAAAACGTTGCTCGAAGAATTTCAACAAGCCGAAAAATCTGAAGACGAAAAAGGCGAAATCGTTCGAAAAACCTTTTACTGGCAGGTTAAGAAAGGAAATACTTTAAATTCCAACTTCGGGAAAATTCTTGGCAAGAAATCTTTGAAAGATAAAATGACTTCGAGGAATATCAACACTTTTGAGAAGATTTTGAAAAAGTTTTAATAAAAGATTCAAAATAAATCCAACAAAATAAAAATCAATAGAAACGGGCTTTAGCCCGTTTATTTTTTGATATAATTCTTTGGCTTTAGCCGAAATTTATAGAAAGAATCCACATAAAAAATCACTATTTTTGTACAATTGAACAATTTGAAATCTTTGAAAAATTAGAACCAATAATGATACAATTCCTAGAAAACATCCACCACAAAAATTCAAAAAACTTCTTTCTCATTGCCGGTCCATGCATCATTGAAGGGGAAGACATGGCCTTAAGAATTGCCGAAAAAGTGGTTGAAATTACCAACAGATATGAAATTCCCTACATCTTCAAAGGAAGTTTTAAAAAAGCCAACCGCAGCAGAGTAGATTCTTTTACCACAATTGGTGAAGAAAAATCTTTACAAATTTTAAAGAAAGTAGGAGAGACTTTCAATATTCCTACTACAACGGATATTCATGAAAACGAACACGCTGCACTGGCTGCACAATATGTAGAGGTGTTGCAAATTCCCGCATTTTTGGTTCGTCAAACAGACTTATTGATTGCAGCAGCAAAAACAGGAAAATGTGTGACTTTGAAAAAAGGACAGTTCCTTTCTCCCGAATCCATGAAATTTGCAGTGGAAAAAGTGAAAGATTCCGGCAACGAAAAAGCAGCGATCATCGAGCGGGGAAATTCTTTCGGTTACACCGATTTGGTGGTGGATTTCCGTGGGATTCCTACGATGCGAAATTTTGCACCGGTGATTTTGGATGTTACTCATTCTTTGCAGCAACCGAACCAAAATTCAGGCGTTACGGGAGGTAGACCAGAATTGATTGAAACCATCGCAAAAGCTGGAATTGCAGTGGGAACCGACGGTCTTTTCATCGAAACTCATCCCGATCCAAGTTGCGCACTTTCTGATGGAGCCAATATGTTAAAGCTAGATAAACTCGATGATTTGCTGAAAAAATTAACAAGATTGAGAGAAGCGATTCTGTAATTTTTTGCTATCTTTAAAACCTAAATTTTCCGCATTGAAAAATATTATTTAATGAAAAAAATCTATCTTCTGATTGGGTTATTTCTTTGGATTCAATTTGGTTTTGCACAAAAAACGACCTACGAATTTTTTGCAGGAGTTGCGTTTTCATCGGTGATTGGTGGAAGTGGCTACAACAGCGACGGAAGTCAAGAATTCCAAACAGGAGATCATATTGGATATGTCAACGGATTTTCAATGAAGAATTGTGATGCGGTAGAACTAGGAATTTTTTTTCAGCAAAATAGGCTGCAAAATCATCCATTTTCTTCTGGAATCTCACAATATAGCAATACCACTAAAAATTTTATTTGGATTCCACTAAATTATCGTTTTAACTTTAAACACAATTTTTATTTTAAATCCGGCGTTGTAGCATTGATGGATTTGAGTAAAAAGGATAACTATTTCCGTAAATACAGCGGATTGGGAATTGGGGTTTCAGGTGGAAAAGGTTTTGAAATTGCAGCGAATCAATTGATAGAAATCAGTCCATATTTAAACTTCCATTCATTAATAAATTTCAAAAATCATCCTTACCGAATGTTGGATTTGGGTGTTCAACTTGCTTAAAAATTTTAAATAAAAAATCTTGAAAAAATTATCACTACTTTTTGCTTTCATTTTACCACTTTTTGCCTTTTCGCAAATCAACCTCAAAGTTTTAGATGAAAACGGAACTCCGGTTTCTCAAGCCAATGTTTTCTACAACAACCAAAGTTTTACTACCGATAATAATGGTTTTGTGAAGATTCCGTTGGCAGTTTCCGAACAGACTTTAACCGTTGACAAAGAAACTTTCCGTGGTTTTTCTAAAAATATCAAGACCACGCCGAAAGTTCAAAACATCAATGTTTTGTTCGTAAAATCAGAAAGAGAATCGCAAATTCAGGAGGTTGTTTTTCAGAAAAAAGGTAAACCAAAAGTAACGGACTTGACTTCAATGGAAATTTCTACCAAAGAGGCTCAACAGGTTGCCTCACTTTCCGGTGGAGTGGAAGGTCTTTTGAAAACTTTACCATCCGTAAATTCCAACACCGAACTTTCCTCCCAATACATGGTTCGAGGTGGGAATTACGATGAAAACCTCATCTACATTAATGATATTGAAATTTATAGACCGTTCTTGATTAGAAATTCTTTGCAGGAAGGAATGAGCATCATTAATCCCGACATGGTTCAAGCCATCAACTTTTCAGCGGGTGGTTTTGAGGCGAAATATGGTGATAAAATGTCATCTGCTTTAAATATTTATTACCGACAACCAACAAAATTTGAAATTTCTGGTGAAGCGAGCTTAATTGGAGCAAGACTTTCCGCTGGTTTTGCCTCGAAAGATAAAAAGTTGACGGCATTATTTTCTGGGAGATACAGAAACACAAATTTGGTTTTAAATACGCTGAACGAAGACACTGATTTCAATCCTCAATACATGGATTTTCAGTCTTACCTTACCTATAAGTTCAACGAAAAATGGGACATTTCGTTTATAGGATACTGGAGTAAAAATGATTATGAAATGGTTCCAAAGGTTAAAGAAGTTGATTTTGGATCTTTGCAAACCCCAATTAAGTTGAGCGTTTACTATAACGGAAAGGAAGACGACCAGTATAAAAACATGATGGGTACAGCTTCCATCAATTTTAAACCCAATAAAAAGTGGCGATTTACTTTAGATAATTTCGCCTACCAAAACCGTGAAAGAGAATATTACTCCATTGCTTCGGGTTACATGTTGCAGACTTTCGATCCGGTTACCAATGAGCCCATCACCTCCTACGACGTAGGCGGACAAATTGATCACGCAAGAAACGATTTGTTGGTGAAAACTTACGGAACACAGCTTAAAACAAGATTCTCCCCTGATGTAAATACCGATTTTGAAGTAGGTTTTAAATTTGAAAAAGAAAACTTAAAAGATTTTACAAACGAATGGCAATTGGTAGATTCGCTTGGTTACAGTACGCCGCGGACTTATACCAATCCTGGAACTTTAGACCCTTCGCAACTCCGACTGCGTTTCAATATTTCGGGTGCAAATCATATTCAACCAACGAGACTTTCAGCGTACGCACAATTTTCAAAAAAGTTTTTCTGGGGGGACAACAGAGTGTTTGCTAATGCAGGAGTTCGAGCTTCGCATTGGGATTTTAATAATGAAACCATTGTTTCGCCAAGAGCACAGTTTGCAATTAAACCAAATTGGGACATGGATATGCTGTTCAAAATTTCTGGTGGTATTTATTATCAAGCGCCATTTTATAAGGAAATCAAAGATTTGGATGGCAACTTTAATCCCAATATCAAATCGCAACGATCGATGCAGGTGATTTTGGCGAATGATTACGAATTCCGAATGGTGGACCGACCGTTCAAGCTCACCACCGAATTATACTACAAAAAAATGGATCACCTGATTCCTTATTACTTGGATAATGTGCGAATCCGATATTCTGGTCAAAATAATTCCGAAGGTTATGCATACGGAATCGACACTAGATTGTTTGGTGAGTTTGTTCCGGGTGTAGATTCTTGGATTTCTGCAAGTTATGCACGGGTTTATGAAAATATCGATGGAAGAGGATATATTCCACGACCAACGGATCCACGTTTCAGATTCTCCATGTTTTATCAGGATTATATGCCGAAATTCCCTTCAATGAGGGTGAATCTGACTTTGGTTTATGCCAACGGACTTCCTTCCGGTACTCCGATCTCTCTTGATGCCAACGGAAAACCTGATTATGAAGCGCCGTACAAATATCAGAAAACGCTACCGTCTTATAAAAGGGTTGACATTGGTTTATCCAAAGTCTTCATCGATCAGAAGGACAACAAAGTGAAAAGCGGTTTTTGGAGTAATTTTAAGGAACTTACTTTGGGCGTTCAGATTTTCAACGCATTTAACATTAGCAATACCGTTGCAAATCAGTGGATTACTGATGTAGGCAGTGAAAATAGAAATGTTTATGCGGTTCCGGTACGTTTAACAGGCAGGTTCTTTAATGTAAAACTTGATTTTAAACTATAATTGAAGGTCCCGAAATTTTAAAATTCGGGACTTTTTTTATTCACCTTCTTGGTACGAAACCACATCATACAAATCCGTTCTTCGGTCGCTGATGGTGCGGACTGCGCCGTAATGATGAAGTTCTTTCAATAAATTCAAATCTACATCCACAATCAGCGTGGTTTCGGTATTCGGCGTCGCTTCACCTTTTATCGCATTCGATGGAAACGGAAAATCAGAAGGCGTGAAAACCGCAGCCTGCCCGTACTGAATATCCATATTATTCACACCTGGTAAATTTCCTACGCAACCTGCAATTGCGACATAGCATTCATTTTCAATCGCTCTCGCTGCAGCGCAGTGACGAACTCTTGTGTACGCATTTTGCGTGTCGGTAAGGAATGGAACAAACAAAATTTTCATTCCTTGTTGCGCCAAAAGTCTTGGTAATTCCGGGAATTCCACATCATAGCAAATGACCAAACCTACCTTGCCGCAGTCGGTGTCGATGACTTTGATTTCGTTTCCGCCTTTCATCCCATAATATTTCCTTTCATTGGGCGTGATGTGGATTTTTCGGTATTCATCAATTTTTCCGTTTCGATGAAGAAGATAACTCACATTGTACAGTTCGCCATTTTCTTCGATCGGCATACTTCCAGCGATGATATTGATGTTGTAGCCAATCGCAAACTCAGAAATTTTACGTTTTATTTCTTCAGTAAATTCTGCCAGTTTCAACATACTTTCTCTTTCCGAAAGATGATTGAAAGGAGCGAGAAGTGGCGTGTTAAACAATTCCGGAAACATAATGAAATCCGATTTGTAATCCGCCATCACATTCACGAAAAATTCTACCTGTTCATAAAACGCTTCAATATCTTTGAAATGCCGCATCTGCCACTGAACCAAACCCAACCGAATCACCGAATCCTGCATGGTGTTTGGCTTTTTGCTGTAATAAATATTGTTCCACTGCAACAAAACCGCATTTTCTTCGGAATGAGAATCCTCGGGTAAATAATTTTTAAGAATTCGCACAGGAAGAAAATTGTTTGCCAGCTGAAAACTCAGGACCGGATCATAAAGCTCTTTTTTTCGAACCTGTTGAATGTATTGCCGCGGAGAAAGTTCTGCACTGTACAAATGATAATTTGGAATTCTGCCACCAACAATGATGGATTTTAAATTGAGTTTTTCGCAAAGTTCTTTTCTCGCGTCATATAACCTTCTCGCCAATCGAAGTTCGCGATATTCTGGATCTACAAAAATTTCGATTCCGTATAAAACATTTCCGGTTTCAGAATGGGTGTTGAAGGTATAATTTCCGGTAATTTCAGCATAAGTGTGATCGTCGCCGAAAAGTTCGTATTGTACAATTAAGGACAAACAAACCGCCGCAATTTTATCATTAACCGTGATGCAGATCTGCCCATCGGGAAAAATTTTGATAAGTTTTTCGATGCTTTTTTTTGACCATATATTTTCAGACATTGCGGGATATGCCTTTTTCATGGCTTCTCTCAGTTCGTTGTAATCGTCAATTTTTAAGTTTCTTATATCAATCTGCATCATTTTTAATTTTAATTTAAACAATAATTCCCGATGAATGGTCGAGAGAACTTCCTGTTGCCGATGAAAGCACATTAATTTCATTATTCACCCTTAAAACGCCCATGAAAGCGAAAATTAAGGCTTCTTTAAAATCAATAATTTTGCTTTCCGGAATAAAGATTTCGGTTTGTGTTTTGGATTTTATCCTTTCTATTAAATACGAATTATAAGTTCCGCCGCCGGTGAATAGAACTTTGCTTAATTGGTTTTTATTGAAAACCTCCGCAATTTGAAAAGCGGCGTGTTCTGTGAAAGTCGCCAAAACGTTTTCCGAATCTTCATCAGTTAATATAGGCAAAATATTTTCATTAACCCATTCAATTCCTAAAGATTTTGGTGGATTTTCCTGATAGAAATTTAATGAATTTAGTAGTGTTAAAGCTTCAAAGTTCACTTTTCCGTTTCGTGCAAAATCACCATTTTCATCGTAGTTTTTACCTAAACTTTGTGCAAATTTATTCAAGACAATATTGACCGGACAAATATCGAAAGCTATTCTTTTTCCATCTTTTTTAAAGGAGATATTGCAGAATCCGCCAATGTTCAAACACGCATCAAATTCAGAAAATAATAATTCATCACCGATTGGAACTAAAGGTGCACCATTTCCACCCATCAAAACATCCTGACTTCGGAAATCATAAACGACAGGAATTTTATTGAGGATTTTTATAGCGCGACCGTCGCCAATTTGCAAAGTGAATTTTTTCTGTGGTTGATGAAAAACGGTATGACCGTGAGAAGCGATTAAATCGATATTTTTTACAGAATACTTTTCAATAAAATTTTTTGTTTTTTCACCCAAATAAAAACCGTAGTCCGAATTCAAAGCCAAAAGTTCTTCTGAATGGAGCTGAATCGAATTTCTCAATTTAAATTCCCAATCTTCGGAATAAGGAATGGTTTCCGCATTTTCAATCTCAAAACTCCATTTTCCAATTTCGGTTTTTTCAAAAGAAGCGCAACAAATATCCAATCCGTCGAGACTTGTTCCCGACATTAATCCTAAAGCACGAAAAGTCATTAAGGTAATTTTAGGCTAAAAATAGTGAATTTTTGATGAAAGAGCCAAGTAAAAAGAGCCAAGAACCAAGTTGACAGTTTTGGATTTTTGAAATTTTGAATAAAGGCTGGTTAACGAACTCGTTTCTTTACCTTCATTATCTTCCTTTCTCCGGAATCTTCTTGGCATTAATATTGCCAGAATTATTGAAGAAGGTATATTCCGAGAAATCGTCTTTTGCCTTCATTCCATTTGCGCCGACCAAAGTGGAGCCGTCTTTATCGGTTACATAAACGGTATCTGAAGTGTAAATTGTTCTTTTAATCTGATCCCAATAAACCGACTGCATCGCGAACATTTGATTTTCTGACGTGATGATCTTTACATTTCCATTTGCCTCGTAAAACTTCTTTTTCTCATTAAACTTGGCATATTTCGCATTGATTTTTCCGGGAACTTTTGGCTTTTTTTTGTCGTAGAACAAAATATTTATTCCTTTTTTTGCCACAATATAAGGTGAATCAATAAATTCATATTTTTCAATAAGCGGTGCAGTTGCACGGAGTTTTACCACTCCTGAATCACGCTGAACAATATTGGCATTATTGATAATCTGCGAAGGAAAATTGGTGTTGTTGTTTTTATCTATTTTAGTAAGATCTTCGTCGCAGGAATTCAGAACAAAAAATATAGCACAACCGAAAACGGCGGCTATATTTTTATAGAATATTTTGCGGAAGAACTTCATTTCTTAATCATAAAGACGCTTCATAAACCACTTGTCGGCAAAATTAATTCCAACTCGCAGGTTGATGAAATTCTGGCGGATCAAATTATTATCCACAGTACCTCTTTTTCCTAACTCAATACCCAGGTCAATTCCGCTCATACGGTTCACAGAACGGTTCTCAAAAGGTAACGTTACACCCGCAGTTAAAGCAAACTGATTGATGTTGGTTCCGTTGATTGAAAGATTTCCCTTTTCGTAATATGCACCATAACGGTAAGTTACACGGGAAAAATAATTTCTGAAATTATTGTAATTCGGCAAATACCATCCACCGGCTGCAATTTTATAGGAATTTTGGTTGGAGAAAGGCTGACCTAAATACTGAATAGTTTCGCCTTTCTTGAAATCAAACTGCGTACCCATAAACCATTTCGCATCCTGTCCGTAACCAGCTCCAACACTGAACTCCATAGGAATTAAATTCTTGTCTTTACTGAATTTTTGATCAATAATGGCTTGGTTGGCTTTGGTTTCTCCGGGCAAGTAAAAATAGGTACTGTTGGTGTAAGCAGTTTCCATTTGACCCGTATTCCCAAAAGTGTAAGTAGCTCCCAAAGTTAGTTTTCTGTCTTTTTCCAACTTTTTTTGATAAGCGGTTCCTAAAGTAAAATTAAAGGTTTTGATTTTGTTTTTTGTTTCGTAACCGTTAATTAGTTCGGAATTGGAAAAAGCGACTTCATTGTTATCGTAAAGATTTCCAAAGAAGAAATTTGTTCTGAAACCCATAGCAAATTCCGGGGAAATTTGATATGATACCGCAGCTTGAACAGTGCTCAAAGTTCCTTCACCACGGAAAAGTTCAGACCTCACAGTTCCAGTATCAAAGGTAGTTTGTCTGAGAATGGAATATTTTTTCGAGCTGTACGGTTGGTAACCCATCCCAAATTTAACTTTACTGGAAATAGGAAATGCAATGCTGATGTTGGATAGATAGGTAGAATGTTTGGTAACATTGATATTTCCGTAGTCAGACTTGAAGAAATTGTTTTCGTTGGTGGCCTCAACTTTTAAAGTTGCCAATTCTAAATTTTTATTTGCTGCAGGATTGCTGAAATTAAAATTATTGTTGAAATCCCAAATATATGCAGTAGAGATACCGCCCATCGCATTCACATCCGTCGTATTGTCATACTTCACATCCCCAATTCCGAAGGCAGCATAAGGAGAATTACCAATCGATTGCGCTTGGAGGAAAAATCCCGCAGCGACGAGTGGTAACACAAAAAATCTTTTCATTCTCTATTTTTAAAAATAATGCGCAAATATCTTAAAATATACTGAATTGAGAAAATTTACTTTGGTTAAAGTTTGTTAAGGGAGATGCGAGTTTTGAATTACGGGACACGAGTTTGGAGTGGTGAAAGTTGCTCCTGTTACAAATCGTGGTTTGTTTAAAATGCAAATGTTTTTTAATGGATAGTCAAATATTTCGATGAAGTTTTAGCATTATTTATAAAACAACATTCAAAACGGTCTGATTCACCCTGAAGGAAATTGACTGCGCCGCAAATTCACTCACAAAGTCAAATTCACAATAATTAATTATTCATTTTTAATTCTTCATTAAATACGTTATTTTTACCACATGAATTGGGAACAAATCGCAGGACAGGATAATCTGAAAAAGCTTCTGAAAGATAGCATTCAGGACAATCGTGTAAGTCACGCTCAACTATTTGTGGGGAAAGATGGTTACGGAACTTTGCCGATTGCTTTGGCTTTTGCTAAAGAGGTTTTCAAAAAAGAAAACGAACACTCTTCCTCAAAAGTAGAAACACTGAATCATTTGGATTTGCACTTCAGCTTCCCCGTATTTAAAGAGAAAACAAGCGGACTTTCCTCTAATTTCTACGAAAATTTCAGGGAAATGATTCTTGAAAATCCCTACGCAAATAGCGAAGATTGGAGCAAAATTCTTGAATCGGAAAACAAACAGTTGACGATTTACGCCGATGAAGTGGATGAACTTAACAAAAAATTCTCCTTGAAAAGTTTTGAAGGCGGAAGTAAAATCCTCATCGTTTGGCAAGCCGACAAAATGAATGTTTCTGCAGCAAACAAATTCCTGAAATTCCTCGAAGAACCGCCAAAAGGAACCTTAATTATCCTCACCGCAGAAAATACCGACAATATTTTGCCTACGATTTTTTCGCGAACCCAACTGGTCGAAATTCCGAGAGTTGCGGATGAAGATGTTGAAGCTTATTTAAGTGAAAATTATCAGATTTCGGAAGAAAAAATCAAAGAAGTCGTCTTTCAATCCCAAGGAAATTTAAACGTTGCCAGAAAACTTGTACTGGAGGAAAACTCCGATTCCGAATTTGAGGAACTTTTTGTAACTTGGGTTCGTGAAGCATTCCAGGTAAAAAAGAAACCCGAATTTTTAAAGAATATCGTTTTTTGGGGAAGAAATATTGCAGGTTGGAACCGTGAAAAACAAAAGAGTTTCCTCAATTATTGCGGCGAAATGTTCCGTCTTGCATTGTTACAGAATTATGGAAACGAAAATTTGGTGTACAAAAAAATCGATTCGGGCGGATTCAAGTGGGACAGCTTTTCAAAATTCATCCACGGTGCAAACATTGAAGCAATTATCGATGAAATTTCCGACGCCGATTATCATCTGGAAAGAAACGCCAACGCAAAAATTGTGTGGACGGATTTGGGGATTAAGCTCTCTCGATACATCCACAAATCGGCATAAAAAAACCACCTTTTCGGGTGGCTTTATTTTAAGCAGCTTTCTTTGCTTCCTGTTTTTTTGCTTTTGCGTCGCAACTGCCTTTACAATCTTTGTGATCTTTCATATCACAATTTTTTGCGGTTTTCTTACTATCCATTTTACATTCTTTGGCGTCTTTCCCCGCACAGCAAGATTTTTTTGGAGCTTCTTGAGCGAAAGTCAACGTAAAAGCTGAAATCGCTAAAACCGAAATAATTTTTTTCATATCAAATTTATTTTTATTTTGTTAGATGATGCGAAGATAGAAATATTTTTGAAATATTTTCTTTCATGAATTTATTTTACCTCCAAATGAGCATTATTCAACCTCAACGAATTCAAAATCACCGAAACCGAACTGAAACTCATCGCCGCCGCCGCAATCATCGGTGAAAGCAAAATCCCGAAGAAAGGGTAGAGCAAACCTGCCGCAACAGGAATTCCTAAGGTGTTGTAAATAAAGGCGAAGAAAAGATTTTCCTTGATATTTCTCAATAATTTTTCGCTTAAAATTTTGGCTTTTGCAACGCCCAAAATATCGCCTTTTAACAAGGTAATTCCTGCGCTTTCAATGGCTGCATCGGTTCCTGTCCCCATCGCAATTCCTACGTTGGATTGCGCCAAAGCAGGAGCATCGTTAATTCCGTCGCCGGTCATCGCCACGATTTTTCCTTCGTTTTGAAGTTTTTTGATTTCGTGCATTTTATCTTCAGGAAGACAGTTTGCGAAATATTTTTTGATGCCGAGTTCGGCTGCAACAGCTTTTGCGGTATGTTTATTATCTCCCGTCATCATCACAACCTCGATATTTTGATTTTGAAGATATACAATCGCCTTTTTAGAACTCTCTTTAATTTTATCTGAAAAACTCAAAAATCCTAAAACTTTTCTATCTTTAGTCAAATACGAAATCGTTCTTGCTTGGTCCTGGTTTTCAACAACTTTCTGTTTTAAATCTTCAGGAACTTGAATGTTGAATTGATTTAAAAGTGCTTCATTTCCGAGCAAAACTTCTTGTCCATCAATATTTCCTTTCACTCCTTTTCCGGAAATATTTCTGAAGTCTTCGACTTTCTCTAAACTTTCTTTCGATGCGATTCTTTTGTCATGCTGAGTTTCCCGAAGCATCTTAAAATTTTCTTGAGCAACGGCGAAAGAATCCAAAACCGCTTTCGACAAAGGATGTTCCGAATTTTGGTTTAAAGAAGCCGCCAATTTCAAAATCTCGTTTTTACTCGAATTTTCGAAAATTTCTATGGATATCAAACTCGGTTTTCCTTCTGTTAAAGTACCTGTTTTATCGGTAATCAGCACATTTACCTTGTGCATTTCCTCCAAAGCTTCGGCGTTTTTAATTAAAATTCCATTCTTTGCTCCTTTTCCAATTCCGACCATTAAACTCATTGGTGTAGCTAATCCTAAAGCGCATGGACAAGCCACAATCAAAACGGCAACAGCATTCACAAAAGCATAAATGAGTTTATTTTCTCCACCGAAAATCATCCATAAGATGAAAGTCAATATTGAAATCCCAATTACCACCGGCACAAAAATTTTCGAAATTTTATCCACCAAAGTTTGAATTGGAGCGCGACTTCGACTTGCTTCATTCACCATTTTAATGATTTGTGAAAGTAAGGTTTCATCACCTACTTTTTCGGCTTTCATCACGAAAACTCCATTTCCGTTAATCGTTCCGGATGTGACTTTATCATCGATTTTTTTCTCGACAGGAATAGGTTCTCCCGTAATCATGCTCTCATCTACGGTTGAATTACCTTCCGTAATTTTTCCGTCCACAGGAATTTTTTCGCCCGGTTTTACTTTTAAATAATCACCAATCTTAACTTCCGAAAGTGGAATTTTTTTCTCGTTTCCTTCAACAATTAAATTCGCAACATCGGGTGAAAGATTCATCAATTCTTCAATGGCTTTTCCGGTTTTTTGGTGAGCTCTGGCTTCCAACATTTGTCCCATAATGACCAAAGTCAAAATCACGCAAACCGATTCAAAATAGAGCGGAATTTTTCCACCGTGAGCCATTTCGTGAGGTAATATATTGGGAATAAATAAGGCAACCAAACTGAAAATAAATGCCGCAGCTGATCCTAAAGCAATAAGTGAAAACATGTTTAAATTCCAGGTTTTAAAGGAAACCCACCCACGTTTCATTAAAAACCATCCTGCATAAAAAATCACGGGAATGGATAAAACCAATTCCAAAATTCCCTGAACTTGATTGGAAAAAGGAAAATCAATCCACATTCCGCCCATCGAAAGGACGAAAACTGGAATCGTGAAAGCCAAAGCAATCAGGAATTTTTTCTTTAAGATATTAAAGGTATCATCTTCATTATCACTGTTTTTTGAAGGTATAGGAACCAAATCCATTCCGCAGATTGGGCAGTCTCCCGGTTCATTTTTTACAATTTCGGGGTGCATTGGACAAGTGTATTGAGTGGGTTTTGGTTTTTCTGGATATTTCACCAAATCCATTCCGCAAACCGGGCAACCTACATTGGAATCATACACTTTATCGCCTTCACAAAACATAGGACAATAGTATTTGCCGGCATGATTTTCACTATTTCCATTGGATGGAACTGGGTGATGCGTATGATTATGGGCATTTCCGCGGTCGTGTTTTTTTGAATTTTGAATTAAATCGTCGGTAATTTCTTCCAAATGCATGTGACAAACCGGGCAACCAATGTCGGAATTGTAGGTTTTATCGCCTTCGCAGAACATCGGACAAAAATATTCGCCAATTTTTTCTTTGAAATTTTCAGGTAAATTGGTTTTTGAAAATTGTTGCGGTTTATTTCTAAATTCCTCTTTTTCTTCGATTGGAACGAGGTACATGTTGCAAACAGGACATCTTTTTCCCTGCTGAAAATATACTCTTTCACCTTCGCATTCCATGGGACAATAATAGACGGAACTTGGCGAAACGCGGTCTTTTGGCGGAATAGGATGATGTTTGTGCTCCATTTTTATTCTTTTGATTTTAGGCGGTCACTTATAAATTCAATTTTTGTTTTGCCGTGCCTTGTTGGTTTTCCGTTTTCATCAACGCCTACGAAAATTATTTTATCGATGGTGATGATGGTTTGCCGCGTCATCATGTTTCTAACTTCGCAAGTTAAAGTGATGGAAGTATTTCCAAAATCAATTGCCTCAATCCCGATTTCAATAATGTCGCCTTGTTTTGCGGAACTGACGAAATTAATTTCCGAAATATATTTGGTAACGCAACGTGGAGTTTCCAATTGTACAATCGCGTAAAGTGCGGCTTCTTCGTCAATCCACTGCAATAATCTTCCACCAAATAAAGTGTGGTTTGGATTTAAATCTTCGGGCTTGATCCATTTTCGGGTATGGTAATTCATTTCTTTTATTTTTTTGTTTTCGGCTTTCAGCAATTGACTTTTGGCTGAAATGTTTTTTCTTTGAAGCTATCTTGTGAAAACAAGTTTAGTTTTGGAAGAAAGTTCTTCGTCGATTCGGTATCCTTCCAAGTTAAACGCTTTCACGTCATTTAAGGTTTTTGCTTGATTTTCAGCGCAAAATCTTACGACTAAACCTCGTGCATGTTTTGTGTAAACTACGATGGTTTTTAGTTTTCCGTCTTTCATTTCATAAAAATCAAAATCGATAACTGGAGCGTTAAGTTTCTTTTTATCTAAAACTTTGATGTATTCTGAACTTGCTAAATTTAAAATTAAATCTTTGCTTTTCAGTTCGGAATTAAGTTGCTGGGTGACTTTTTCACGCCAAAATTCATAGAGATTTTTGTAGTGCTCAAATTCAAAACTTCTGCCCATTTCCAATCGGTAAAGCATGATTTTGTCGGAAGGTTTCAAAAGTCCGTACAATCCGGAAAGCATTCTGTAATTTTTTTGAAGATAATCCACCGCTTTTTTGTCTAAAGTTTTTGCGTCCAAACCTCGGTAAACTTCGCCTGTGAAAGCAAACATTGCAGGTGCAGATTCTTTCGCGGAAGGTTTTGCTTTCCAGTTTTGGTTTCGTTCCCAATTTTCGTCGGCAAGTTTTTGGGAGATTTCCATTAAATCCGACAAATATTTGGGAGATTTTTCCTTTAAATACGATTGAATAAATGCCGCTTCGTCAATGAATTTCGGAGTTGTTGATTTCAACATGTCCGTTTTGTTTTCAATATTCATCAATTTTGCGGGTGAGGTGATTATCTTCATCTATTTTGTTTAAAGTTTAAGGTTCCAAGTTGATAAATTCACTATTGACAGCGAAGCGAATTCACCGTTCACTTATTACATTTCCCCTTTTCCTTGTCGCAGAACTTCCGGTTCACCGCTCGTTAAATCCACAATTGTTGACGCCACGTTGTCGCCATATCCGGAGTCTATGACGATATCCACCAAATGGTCGTATTTTTCTGCAATCAGTTCGGGATCGGTGGAGTATTCGATGACCTCGTCGTCGTCTTTAATGGAAGTCGACGCAATCGGATGTCCCAATTTTTCTACAATCAATTTGGGAATCGGATGGTCGGGAACTCTTATTCCGACGGTTTTCTTGCCTTTGTAGGCGAGCGGAAGATTTTTGTTGGCTTCCAAAATAAAGGTGAAAGGTCCGGGAACTCTGTTTTTCAAGAAACGAAAAATTGCAGAATCGATGGGTTTTGTAAATTCTGACAGGTGGCTCAAATCGTTACAGATAATGGAAAACTGCGCTTTGTCAAGTTTTGTTTTTTTAATCTGCGCCAATTTTTCCATCGCTCGAATGTCGAAAATATTGCAACCCAACGCATAAACCGTGTCGGAGGGATAAATAATCAGTCCGCCGTTTTTTAAAGTCTTCACCACTTCGTCAATCGCACTTTCCTGTGGATTTTCGGGATATATTTTAAGGATTTTAGCCATACACAAATTTAGTAAAATTAGATGAATAAAGAATTTTTACAAAAAATTTGCAGATCCACAGAATTGTTGTATATTTGCACCACAATATCGCGGGGTAGAGCAGTAGGTAGCTCGTCGGGCTCATAACCCGGAGGTCGCACGTTCGAGTCGTGTCCCCGCTACCAAGGCAAAGAGAATTACAAATGTGATTCTCTTTTTTATTTAAATGAGGTTTCATGACAGATCTTCCCGGAAAAGCCATTCACGATTATTATTTTAACAAGAGTAAGATAAAATTGTACGTCAAAGATATTTTCGGGCCGAAAGTAGAAATGCCTTTGTCCCTATATTTTCGTGGATTTTCTGAAATGCCCGATTTAGAAAAGAAGGCGTTACAACTTGGTCGAGGAAAAATATTGGATATCGGTGCAGGTTCCGGTTCCCATGTTTTGGAGCTTCAAAAAAATAATGATGAAGTTTATGCGCTTGAAATTTCTCCTGCAGCTTGTGAAGTGATGAAAGATAGAGGAGTGGAGAACGTGATTTGTAAAGATATTTTCAAATATAAAGGTGAAAAATTCGACACGCTTTTGCTTCTGATGAATGGAATTGGACTTTCTTCTACATTAGAAGGTTTTAAAAAGTTTTTGAAAAAAGCTGAAGATTTACTCGATCCAAATGGACAGTTAATTTTCGATTCGTGCGATATTTCCTATATGTATGAAATGGCGGAAAAGCCTGATTACTATTACGGTCAAGTAAAATGCCGCTACGAATATGACCAACTTTTGACCGATTGGTTTGAGTGGCTTTATCTCGACAAAAAAACCATGACCCAAATCGCGACTGAATGCGGTTGGAATGCGGAAGTCGTTTTTGAAGATGAAAACGATCAGTATTTGGCGGTTCTCAGCAAAAGGAACTAATCTCATTCTGATTGCGCATCTAAAACCTTGTTTCGGCTTGATAAATAAAGTTGACAGTCAAATTTGTTTTTAATGAATTTCCACCGCCACATAATCGCTTTCATTTCCTAAACGATCCACCGCTTTCAACGCCAAATCCGTTAAATGAACTCCCGATTTTAATAAAGGAAGAAATTTGCTGTGTTCGTCGCTGTTCAAAATTTCGGTTTCCCATTTGTTGCCGTATTTAGCGAAGAGAATAAAATGTTTTGCCTGTTGCGGATTTCGTGAAAGCCAATGAATTTCTGCATTATTACCTGATTTTTTGGCGGTAATTTCAGGTTTTAAAACAGGTTCCGATTTAATCCACGGACTTGCCGGAACCAGAGCTTTTTCTTTATACAAGTTCTGAAGAGCCGTTTGCATCACATAGTTTTTAGAAATTCCATCAATGCTGTAATGAATGACACCGGAATTATTTCCTAAAATACTTCTCGTGATTTTTATTTGATTTGAAATTTCCTCCACTTTGTCAGCAACATTTTTTACTCCCACCGTGTTCAATCCCGGCCAAAGATGGACGTTCTTCGGTGTTTCTGATTTCCACCAATTTAAAAGTGAGGAATAACTTTGCGGACCGCCTTCTTTCCAATAGAGTTGCGGCGAAAAATAATCGCACCAACCTTCGTTCAGCCATAATTTTGCATCGGCGTAAAGTTCATCATATTGCGAAGTTCCCGTCACATCTGCAGGAAATCCCGGCTTCCAAATTCCGAATGGGGAAATTCCAAATTTGACGTACGATTTTTCGGCTTTTATTTCATCGTGAATTCTTTTGATAAATTTGTTCACATTTCCGCGTCGCCAATCTGCACGCGACAAAGTTCCGCCCGAATTTTTGTAAACAGTCCAAGTTTTATCGTCAGGAAAATCTCTTCCGCCGTTGTATTCTTTGTAAGGATAAAAATAATCGTCTATGTGGATGGCATCAATATCATAACGTTTCACCAAGTCTTTGATGACCGATGAAGCGTGGTTTTGCACTTTCTCATCCGAAGGATCCATCCAATACATTCCGTTTCTCAAGCGATAAGTTTCATTGGACATTTTAGAGGCCATACTTTCGGAAGTCACGGCTCCGCCAGTTGTGTGATGCGCTCGGTAAGGATTGAGCCACACGTGAAGTTCCATCCCACGTTTGTGTGCCTCGGAAATCCAAAATTCCAAAGGATCATAAAACGGCGACGGCGATTTCCCTATTTGTCCCGTCAAGAAATAAGACCAAGGTTCCAAATCACTTTTGTAAAGCGCATCTGCAGAAGGTCGCGCCTGAAAAACCACCGCATTGAAATTGGCGTCTTTCAGCAAATCCAAAATTTTGATGGCTTCCTGTTTTTGTTGTTCAGTAGAAAGATTATTTTTTGAAGGCCAATTGATGTTTGCCACGGTTGCAATCCACGCTGCACGAAATTCGCGGTTGACTTCGGGTAATTGTATAGCTGCTGGTTGCTGATTGCTGGTTACTGGCTTTGTGACCGGTTTTGTGGTGACAGTTGTTGGTTTTTTGGGTGGGGTTGAGGTTTTTTGGGTGGAACAGGATGCGATGAAGAGACCTGTTAATATTGGGAGGGTGTATTTTAGAGTTGATATTTTCATGGGATAAAAATAGGTGAAAATGTTTTGTTTTTAAAGTTTTTAAGAAATTTTAGGAATTCAGTTTTTATTTGATGGGATTGCTTTGTTGTTCATTATTTCCTTTTTATCAACGGATTGCTTCGTCGTTCGTTCCTCACTCCTCGCAATGACGGTGTAAAAGAAAAAAAGACGCTCCAAAAAGCGTCTTTTAAAATATATTTATCGATGGATTGCCGCGCTCTCGCTCGCAATAAAAAATTACCCTTTCGCAACTCTCTCCGCACGTTTTCTTTCCTCTTCAGAAAGCACTTTTTTACGCATTCTGATGAAGTTTGGCGTTACTTCGATGGCTTCGTCGGCTTGGATGTATTCCATACATTCTTCCAACGAGAAAAGGATTTTTGGGGCAACTCCGGTGTCTTTGTCTTTGCCGGATGCACGCATGTTGTTCAATTGTTTTCCTTCCACGATGTTTACTACCAAATCGCCCGGTTTGTTTTGTTCACCCACAATCATTCCAGCATAAACATCTTCACCTGGATCCACGAAAAATCGTCCTCTATCCTGTAATTTATTGATGGAATATTCTGTACAAGGTCCTTGAATTTTTGAAATCAAAACGCCATTACTTCTTCCCGGAATGGAACCTTTGAAAGGCTTATAATCCACGAAACGGTGCGCCATAATCGCTTCACCTGCAGTTGCGGTCAACATTTGCGAACGAAGTCCGATTAACCCACGGGAAGGAATTTCAAACTCCAAATGCTGCATTTCGCCTTTGGTTTCCATGATGTGAAGGTCGCCTTTTCTTTGTGTCGCCAAATCAATAACTCTTGAAGCAAATTCTTCCGGAACATCTACCACCATTGATTCGTAAGGTTCGCAATTTACCCCGTCAATTTCGCGCAAAATTACTTGCGGTTGACCGATCGTCATTTCGTAACCTTCTCTACGCATCGTTTCAATAAGAACGGAAAGGTGCAAAATTCCACGACCAAAAACCAAGAATGTATTTGCATCATCGGTTGGTTCAACTCTTAATGCTAAATTTTTCTCTAATTCCTTATACAAACGGTCTTTCAAGTGGTTTGAAGTCACATATTTTCCGTCTTTCCCGAAGAAAGGGGAATTGTTGATGGAGAAGGTCATGTTCAAAGTCGGCTCATCGATAGAAAGTCTTGTCAATGGTTCCGGATTTTCTAAATCTACAAACGTGTCGCCAATTTGGAAGGAATCAAAACCTACAATCGCACAAATATCTCCTGCGTGAACTTCCTGAACTTTTTTCTTGCCAAGTCCTTCAAACACGTATAATTCTTTTACTTTTCCTTTTATAATTTTTCCGTCTTCCTGCGCCAAACCAATCCATTGCGATTCTTTTACGGAACCTCTTGCTACTTTTCCAATCGCGATTCTTCCTAAAAATGAAGAAAAATCAAGCGATGTAATCTGCATTTGAAGGTTTCCTTCTTCTACTTTTGGTTCAGGAACGTATTGCAAAATTCCGTCTAACAAAGGCATAATTGAATCTGCAGGTTCCAAAGTGGTGTTGAACCAACCCTGTTTGGATGAGCCGTAGAAAGTTGGGAAATCCAATTGTTCTTCCGTTGCATCAAGGTTGAAAAACAAATCGAAAACTTGGTCGTGAACCTCCTCCGGACGACAGTTGGGTTTATCCACTTTATTGATGACAACGATAGGTTTCAAGCCGAGTTCCAACGCTTTATGCAAAACGAAACGCGTTTGTGGCATCGGTCCTTCAAAAGCATCCACCAAAAGCAAAACTCCATCTGCCATTTTCAAAACACGTTCTACTTCACCACCAAAATCGGCGTGACCAGGAGTGTCGATCACATTAATTTTCGTGTCTTTATAGGTTACGGAAATGTTTTTTGATAAAATGGTGATTCCTCTTTCGCGCTCCAGATCATTGTTGTCCATAATCAGTTCACCAGATTCCTGGTTTTCTCTGAAGATGTTTGTGGCGTGAATAATTTTGTCGACCAAAGTTGTTTTTCCGTGGTCAACGTGTGCGATAATCGCGATATTTCTAATGTTTTGCATAATCGTTTTTTGACGGTGCAAAAGTAATCTTTTTTGTCGGATAATTTATTAAACCGTAAAGAATTAATAAAAATTAATGTGGAAAATTGAGGAAAGTTGAATTTAAGGTTTGCTGGGTCGTGGATGTTGGGTGCTGGAAGTCAAAAGTTTGATGAGAAGATAAATGACTTTGAAGATGTGTAGAAAACCAAAATTCCTATTTAAACAAATGTTTGCAACAAAACGTTTCAAGTGCGCTTTTCATAGACGCACAAAGATTAATTGTAAAATAATAATTTATCATACAGTTTTAATAGGTTTATGCAACTGAGTTTTTATTTTTCTCGTGATAATTAATTTTTCTCTGAGAAAGATTTAAAAACCTGAAAACCAAAAGAATCGCAGAAACCGTTAATCCCAAACCAAGTGCAATCCACATTCCGAACGCACCCATTTTTAAAGTCACGGTGAGAAAATATCCCAAAGGAATTGCAATCAACCAATAAGCAATAAACGTAATGATGGAAGGAATTTTCACATCCTGAATTCCTCGGAGACAACCGAGTGCTACAACTTGAATTCCATCCGAAAGCTGAAAAAGAGCTGCAATGATCAACAATTTTGCGGCGAGTTGAATGACGTCAACATCTTCCTTTTTAGTAAAGAAGGTCGGTAAAATATGTCTTCCGAAAATGAAAAACAATCCACAAACGAACATGAAAATGAAAACGATTTTCAAATTGTTGATGCCGACTTTTTTTAATTCTACATAGTTTTGCTCTCCTAATTTCCTTCCAATCATCACTGTTGAAGCCACACTGAACCCGATACAGAGATTAAAAGTAAAGGACGCCATGGAAAGGGCAATTTGATGCGAAGCGATATCATGCGACGAAATCAATCCGCAAATAAACGCGGCTCCTGCAAATGCAGTTACTTCAAAAAACATTTGAAGAGCAGTCGGAAAGCCGATCTTGAGCATTTTATCAAACATTGCCTTGGAAAATTCTGAAATTTTTAATGAAAAATCTTTGATGTACCTTTTGGTTTTTTCCTGTTTCATTAGGACGTAATAAAGGAAAACCATCATGAAAATTCTAGCAATCAAACTCGCTAAAGCCGAACCTTTTACGCCCATCGGTGGAATTCCGAACATCCCTTTAATAAAGACATAATTTAAGATGACATTGATGACGTTTGCAATAATCGTTGCTTTCGTAACTCCAATTGTGTAGGATAAACCTTCAGAAACTTCGCGCAAAGTCTGGAAGACCATGAACGGTAAAATACTTAAAGTCATGATGCTCAAAAAACCAATCGTGTCGGGAATAATTTCCGGTGGTTGGTCCATGTGATAAAGCAGTGGCATTGCAGCGAAAAGTAGAATCATCAACAATAATCCGATTCCCAAATTAATCACAAAGCCGTGACGAAAGACCGAATTAATCGTTTCGTGTTTATGCTGTGAATGCGCTTCGGAAACGAGTGGGGGAATGGCAAACGAAAATCCCAACGCAAAAACAAAAATCGAGAAAAATACGGCATTTCCCAATGAAACCGATGCCAAAGCTTGCGCACCCAATAACTTCCCGACAATAATATTATCGAACAGGTTTACGGAAACCTGACCAACCTGCGTTAACATTACAGGAAGTGCGAGTTTCAGACATGCTTTGGTGTGTTGTTGATTAAGAAATACCATAAAATTTCAAAAAAAATTTGCAGCAAAAATACTGCAAACTTTTCCTAATCTATTTACCTTAATGTTAATTTATTTTCGTACGAAACTTGCAACATCCGCTGCAGATACAGGATTTGAACCTAGAATAATCAAACGTTCCACCACATTTCGAAGTTCACGAATATTTCCAGTCCAGCTGAAATTTTCCAGAGCTTTGACAGCATCTGCACTGAATTCTTTTTGTGCTGTTCCGTGCTCTTCGGAGATCACTTTCGCAAAATGACGGACCAAAAGTTGAATGTCTTCTTTTCTTTCATCTAAAGGCGGTACATAAATTTCAATCACAGAAAGTCGGTGATAAAGGTCTTCACGGAATTTGCCCGCTTCGATTTCCTTCTGCATATTTTTGTTGGTTGCCGCCAAAACGCGAACATCCACTTTGATTTCTTTGTCGCTTCCTACGGGTGATACTTTGCTTTCCTGCAATGCACGAAGAACTTTTGCCTGTGCAACGAGACTCATATCACCAATTTCGTCAAGAAAAATAGTTCCATTGTTCGCTAATTCAAATTTTCCCTGCTTGTCTTTAATGGCTCCGGTAAAACTTCCTTTAACGTGTCCAAACAATTCAGACTCAATAAGTTCCGAGGGAATTGCGGCGCAGTTTACCTCAATCATTGGTCCTTTGCTGCGGTCGCTTTGTGCGTGGATTGCGTGTGCAACCAATTCTTTTCCGGCTCCGTTTGGTCCTGTAATTAAAACTCTTGCGTCTGAAGTGGCTACTTTTTGAATCATCTCCTGAATTTTTTTCAAAGGAGCGGATTCGCCAATCATTTGGTATTTTTTGTTGACTTTTTTCTTTAGGGTAGAATTTTCCGATTTTAGATTTTGATTGGTTTTCTGCAAAATTCTTTTGTCCAGTGCATTTTTTACACTGGTAATCAATCGGTTGATGTCAATTGGTTTTGAAATGAAATCATACGCACCTTCTTTTAAGCAATCCACGGCGGTATCGATATCGGCATGTCCGGAAATCATGACAAAAGTGGTGTCCGGTTTCAATTGAAGTGCCTGTTTCAAAAGTTCGGTACCCGAAAGTTTAGGCATTTTTATGTCGGAAATGACCAAAGCGAAATCTTCTTTTTCAATGTGTTTATAACCTTCCAAACCGTCTTCTGCTACGACAAATTCATAGTCGGTAAGTTCATCGGAAAGGATGCTTTGCAGTACGCCGGAAATGGCCTTTTCATCTTCTACAATCAAGATTTTTTGCATTCGTTAAATTTTATGGATTTAATAAAAATTTAGTTTAAAATTTGCAAATTGTGCAGCAATAATCGTACCCAAAAGCAGTTATCGGACATAATTTCTGTTTCCGAAAATTGCCGAACCAATCCGCACTGAATTTGCACCACAATTAATGGCAATCTGGAAGTCATCACTCATTCCCATCGATAAGGTGTCCAATTTTTTCAATAATGAAAGTTGGTCGAAAATCTGTTTTAAGTACATGAATTCTTTTCGCACTTGGTTTTTGTCCTCGGTAAAAGTCGCCATTCCCATCAAACCTGTGATTTCAATATTTGGATATCTTCCGTTGAGATAATCGGTGAAAAGTTCTTTTGCTTCGTTGATTTCCAACCCGAATTTTGTTTCTTCTTCCGCAATTTTTACTTGAAGCAAAACCTTGATTTTACGTTTGTATTTTTCTGCCTGCTTATCAATTTCAGTTAGCAGTTTTTCGGAATCCACGCTTTGTATCGTATCAATGAATTCGGCGATATATTTCACTTTATTGGTTTGAAGATGTCCGATTAAGTGCCATTGAATGTCACCTGGTAAAAGCGGAAATTTCTCCAAAAGTTCCTGCACTTTATTTTCGCCAAAAACTCTTTGTCCCAAATCATAAACCTGCTGAATTTTTTCAACTGGATGCATTTTTGAGACCGCAACTAATTGTACATTTTCGGGGATTTGCTTAATTATTTCTTGGTAATTATGTAGAAGAACAAGGTCATTAATCATTGATGGTTCAGTTGTTTTCCGAAAAGTTAATAATTTTTTTCAAAAGTAGGGAGGAAATAATTGGTTTCCGACTATAAATAAGGAAATATTATGCTTTAAATATAAAATAAATTTTTTCAAATACATTTTAGGGTGTTTTCACCCTAATTTTAAAGTATTGTTATCAGTATATTTGTTAAAATAAAACCTAAAAACGATGAAAAATCTTAACGATCATTTGCTGAACAGCAAACAAGCGGAAATTCTTTCGAAAGAGTACGAAAGAACAAACTATTCCCAGATTAACTCTTCCAGACCATCCGGTAAGCCAGATTCAAAGCATTACATCTATGATTTGGAGGTTTTACAGGAGTACATTAATCTGATCCGTGATGATATGGAAAAACGTGGAATTAGAAACAAGGGTATTCGTATTTCATTAGGAAAGTATCCTGACATAAGTTTTGACCCGAGATTAAATCCAGATTTTTTAGGATATCAAACCATCTTTTTTTCGGGTGAAGATATGGATGGTGCTTCGGCAACAGATCGTGTCGAATCCGCTCCTATTCCTGATGGACCAGTTTTAGATTTTGGAACCATCGCACCACCGTATTAATTGAACGGTTAAAAAATCATGATTGAGTGGAACAAACAATTGGGTGTCCTAATCCAAATTTTGTTGATGCTTTTAACTCTGTTTTTTCTAATTTTAAGAAGAAACCAACTTGGCAAAAGCATCAATTACTTTATTAGTGCAATATCACTGGGTTGCGGCATCGAGATATTTAATTTCGTTAGTAAATATTTTGATGAGGAATACAATTCAGTGCCTGTTTACATTATTGGAGTTAACCTCATTATTTTTTTTATTTTCTTTCTTTATTTCTATCAATTATTAGAAGTAAAGCGCTTTAAAAGAATAGGTGTTGCTTTAATTGTAATTTTCTTGTTGGGTTATCTCATTTCTGCGATAGCCCAAAAAGATTTTTTCAATAGTTTTCCTTTTGTCTTTTATTGTGCGGAGGTTGCCTTGCTTTCTATGATTATTTTTTTGGTTCTGTGGCAAACATTTAATTCAGACAGAATTTTGAAACTAAAGTCATACTATCCTTTTTGGGTGAGCATAGGTTTGATGGTTATTTATTTGGGTGTTGTTCCGCTGCTGATCGTAAGTAATACTGCAAAAACAATGATGAACTTAAATATTTTTTTCATAATTTTATTTGCGGTAAATGTAATAGGATATTCTATTTTGTTAACTGGTATTTTTTACGCAAAAAATACAGAAATATAATAAATAATGAACTTCTCGGAAACAGATTTTCTGATTACATTATCCACATTCATTATACTGATAGTTGTATTAATGATGGTATTGATTTATGGAGTTTTCATAAAAAAGAAATCTGAACTCCTTTTGTCACAGCAAAAGAAAGAAGCCATTTTCGAACAGGAACTGGCAATTTCTCAAGTGGAAATTAAAGAGCAGACCCTCAATTACATCGGGCAGGAATTACATGACGATTTAGGGCAGAAATTATCGGTGGCACGTCTCATGACCAATAAAATCTCTTTTTCAAAAGAAACAGATATAAAGGAAATTGGGACAGAAATTAATCTTTTAGTGGGAGAATGTATTCAAGACATCAGAAATTTATCCAAAATATTCATCACCAAACAAGTCGAACATTTTGGATTTGTGGATTCTATTGAAAGAGAGGTTTTTCGCCTAAGGAAATTAAGCTTGATGGAAGTGGAGTACCAAAACAATAATCATCATTTGGAAATGAAACCAGATCACGCACTCATTTTATTTCGAATTATTCAGGAATGTATCAATAATGTCATCAAACATTCAAGAGCAAAAAAAATAGTTCTTGCCGTTCACGAAAATAGCGATTCTATAGAAGTAAAAGTTAGTGATGATGGTATAGGTTTTAGAGAGAAGGATATTTATGACGGAAGTGGATTGAAAAGTATGGCAAACAGAGCCAAGATCATCAATGCAGATTTCAATATAAAATCGCAGGAAAACAAAGGAACAGATATTACGGTACTATACCGAAAAAAAAATTATGGAAAAGATTAAAATTGCTATCGTTGATGACCATAAACTGGTTTCTAAGGCGCTCGAAAATATGATCTCTGTCAATTCAGATTTTGAGGTGATCATGACCTGCTTCAACGGCGAAGAATTCTTAAATGAGTTGGAGACTAAAAAAATAATGCCTGATGTTGTGTTGATGGATATAAATATGCCGGTGAAAAATGGAATAGAAACAACCGGCGCTCTAAAAAAAATACATCCAGATCTGAAGGTGATCGCCCTCACCATGGAAGATAACGAAGCTACTATTATTAAGATGCTTAATGCAGGTGCGAAAGGATACTTGCTGAAAGATATGTCTCCTGATAATCTTTTTGAAGCTATTCATATCGTTCATGAGAAAGGAACTTTTTATACCGACATGATCAATCAAAGTTTACTGAAGATAAAAAGCGAGAAAAAATTTGCAGATAAGGTGAAAGAAGAGTTAAATGACAGAGAAGTGGAATTTATTAAATTGGCATGTTCCGAGTTAACTTACCGTGAAATCGCGGACAAAATGTTTCTGAGCCCGAGAACGATAGACGGATATCGGGACTCGATTTTTGGCAAAATCAATGTAAAATCGAGGGTAGGAATTGTACTTTTTGCGATAAAAAATGAATTATATTAAAAATAGGGTGTTTTCACGGTAGCGTTGTTTCACTTTTTAGTTTACCTTTGAACCATAAATATTACACAGATAATGGAAAAAAAGAAGAGCCGGCTTTTATGTCGGTTTTTTTTTTGTCCTTTTTTTTAAAGAAATTTTAAACTAATTTTACCAAAATTCTTTAATTAAATGTATCTGATTTTCGACACCGAAACTACCGGTTTACCTAAAAACTTCAACGCCCCATTAACCGATTCCGACAATTGGCCGAGAATGGTTCAAATTGCGTGGCAACTCCATGACAAAGACGGAAATCTTTTAGAAAATCAGGATTACATCGTCAAACCGGAAGGTTACGACATTCCTTTCAACGCTGCGAGAATCCACGGAATTTCCACAAAATTAGCCAACGAAGAAGGTCGAGATTTAAACGAAGTTTTAATCGAATTTCAAGAAGTTTTAAAAAAGGCGGAAGTTGTTGCAGGTCACAACATCGATTTCGATTACAAAATTGTGGGCGCAGAATTTTTTAGAAAGGAGTTAGAAAATACGTTAGAAAAGATTCCATCTGCAGATACGATGGAATTGGGAACGGAGTTTTGCCAATTAGGCGGTGGAAAAAACGGAAGATACAAGTCTCCAAAATTGGAGGAACTTTACGAAAAATTATATGGTGAAAAATTCGATGAAGCACACAACGCTGCAGCCGACGTGAATGCAACTGCACAGGTTTTCTTCGAAATGATGCGGATTGGAATTATTCCCGCAGAAAATCTCAAAATTACCGAAGCAGAATTACAGGATTTCATCAGCAATCATAAAAGTCCGATTAAACCGTTTGCAATTGTTATCAGAAGACAGGTTGCCGCCTCGAAAAAGAAAAAAACAGTCGATTTTGGTGATAGCGATGAAATTGAAATCGGCGATTATTTCAACTTCCATAACCACAGTATTTATTCGTCGCTTCAAGCCTCTACGCATATTCATGAACTGATTAATAAAGCGTTGCAAAATAATTTTGCAGCAGTTGGTTTGGTTGATTTGGGAAATATGATGGGGGCTTTTAAGTTTGTTTCCGAGGTTGAAAAAGCGAACGGAACCATCAAAAAAAATCACAAGGAATTTTTAGAGAAAAAACAAAAAGCGGAAGAAGAAGGAAATGATTTTAAAGAAACCGAACCACGAAAAGAAGAACTCATTCCCATCATCGGTTGTGAATTCTATATTTCCGACCGGCCTGAACAAAAGCAGTTTACCAAAGATGACCCCGACCGAAGAACCAATGTGGTTTTGTTGGCAAAGAACTTCAACGGTTATAAAAATCTTGCGAAGCTTTCGAGTATTGGTTATGTGAACGGATTTTATTTTGGCGTTCCAAGGATTTCAAAGGAAATGATTGCTCAATATAAGGAAGATTTAATTGCTTTAACGGCGGGAACTTTCGGTGATGTTCCGAATACGATTTTAGAATTTGGGGAACAAAAAGGAGAAGAAGTTTTCAAATGGTGGAAAGAGACTTTTGGTGAAGATTTTTATGTTCAGCTTCAAAACCATGAAGTGGAGGAAGAAGAACACTTAAATGATGTTCTACTCGAATTTGCCGACAAATATAATGTCAAAATTCTAGCTCAAAACGAAACGTTCTACACCGAAAAAACAGACGCGAATATTCAGGATATTTTATATTGTATTAAGGATGGCGAAAAACTGTCATCGCCTGTTGGAAAAGGTTTCGGAAAAAGGAGAGGACTTCCTTCCAATGAATTTTACATTAAAAACGAAGAGGAAATCAAGCAAAGTTTTCGACAGTTTCCCGATGCGTTTGAAGCGTATACGGAATTTTTGGCCAAGTTTGAACCTTATACTTTAAAGCGTGATGTTCTACTTCCCAAATTCAACATTCCTGAAGAATTTTTGAGTGAGGAAGATAAAATTGATGGGGGAAAACGTGGTGAAAATGCTTATTTAAGATATTTAACCTACGAAGGTGCAAAAAAGAAATATACCGAAATCACCGATGAAATCAAGGATAGATTAGATTTTGAATTGGAAGTTATTGCGAATACCGGTTATCCCGGATATTTTTTGATTGTTCAGGATTTCTGTAACGAGGCGAGAAATATGGGAGTTTGGGTTGGTCCAGGTCGTGGTTCTGCGGCAGGTTCTGCGGTGGCTTATTGCATCGGAATTACCAACGTTGACCCTATTAAATACGACTTACTTTTCGAAAGGTTCCTCAACCCTGAAAGAATTTCCATGCCCGATATTGATATCGATTTCGATGATGAAGGTCGCGATAAAATCATCAAATGGGTGGTGGAAAAATATGGAAAAAGTAATGTCGCACAAATTATCACCTATTCCGTTTTGGGTGGAAAATCTGCAATTAAAGATGCGGGAAGAGTTTTGGATGTTTCCATTGCGGAAACCAACAATATTGCGAAACTCGTTCCGTCAACTCCGGGAATGAATATTGCGAAAGCTTTTTCAAAATTCGATAAGTTAAGCCCTGAAGATAAAATTCTTGCACAGGAAATGAAAGATATTCTTGCCAATCCAGAAGATGGTAGATTTGAAGTTCTTTCCGCAGCACAAAAAATGGAAGGCTGCATTAGAAATACAGGAATTCATGCATGTGGAGTGATTATCACACCGGAAGATATTTCGAATCTCGTTCCGATTACGATTGCTTCGAAAGATGCCGATATTTTGGTTTCGCAATTTGACAATTCCGTGGCGGAAAGTGCAGGTTTGCTGAAGATGGATTTCCTGGGTTTGAGGACTTTAACCATCATTAAACACGCCATCAAACTCATCAAACAAAGACATGGAATCGATATCAATCCTGATGAAATTCCATTGACTGATACCAAAACTTTCCAACTTTTTCAAGAGGGTAGAACGGTTGGGATTTTCCAATATGAAAGTCCGGGAATGCAGAAATACATGCGTGAACTGAAACCGACAGTTTTTGCGGATTTAATTGCGATGAACGCACTCTACAGACCGGGTCCAATTAAATATATTCCAAATTTTATCAACCGAAAAAATGGTTTGGAAAAAGTTGTATACGATTTAGAGGAAACCGAAGAATATTTAAAGGAAACCCACGGAATTACTGTTTATCAGGAACAGGTAATGTTGCTTTCTCAAAAACTTGCCAATTTCACTAAAGGTGAAGCCGATACATTGAGAAAAGCGATGGGTAAAAAGCAGAAAGATGTTCTCGATAAAATGTATCCGAAATTTATTGAAGGGGGAGAAAAAAACAACCTCGATGTTGATAAACTCAACAAAATTTGGAAAGATTGGGAAGCGTTTGCAGAATATGCCTTCAATAAATCGCACTCCACCTGTTATGCCTTGATTGCTTATCACACCGCTTATCTCAAAGCCAATTATCCGGCGGAATATATGGCGAGCGTTATGTCGAATAACATCAACAATACCAAACAAATCACCCTATTTATGGAGGATTGCAAAAGTATTGGTGTAGATGTTTTAGGACCGGATGTGAACGAATCCCAATATGAATTTGCGGTGAACGAAAAAGGACAAATCCGTTTTGGTTTGGGTGCAATTAAAGGAATTGGTGAAGGTCCGAGTGAAGCGATTGTGGAGGCAAGAAAAGAAGAAAGATTCAAAAATATTTACGATTTTTTCGAGAAAGTTCCATCGGGTCAAATGAACAAAAGAGTGGCGGAAAGTTTGGTTATTGCAGGTGCTTTTGATGAAGTGGACAAATATCACCGTGCACAATATTTCGATATCGATAGTTCGGGAAGAACCAATGTGGAGCGACTTTTACGTTACGGACAAAGTTTTCAGGACAATAAAAACGAGATTGAAAATTCCCTTTTCGCCGATTTTGCTGACGAAGTGAAAATTGAACAACCGAAGATCAATCCTGCTCCGGAATGGCAAAACATGCACAAACTCAACAAGGAAAAGGAAATCATTGGTTTCTATCTTTCTGCGCATCCGTTGGATGAATATAAATATCAATATCAGTTTATTCAGGGAGCTTTGAGCAAAAAGGAAATTTTGGAAGGCAAAAAAGAGGAAGTGGTGGAACTGGAAAAAGTGATTCTTCCAATCGATGTTTCCGAAGTCGCAGATTCGGATGAAGATTTGGTGGATATTCCTTCAGAAAATTTAGATGAAGAAGATTCGCTGATTGAAGAACCGACTAAAAAGGCAGAACCAAAAGGAACTTTCAACTTCCTGAATTTGGATGAAGTGGATGCTTTTAAAGAAACGGTGTTTGGAAATCAACCTGATTTGTTCAACAACGACAAACTGTCCTGGAAAGAGAAACAGGCAATAAAAAACAACGCACCCGAATACATGGTTGCAGGAATGGTGACGGAATATTCTGTTCGAGACGGAAAAAACAGTGGTGAAAAAGTCGCCTTCATCACTTTGGAAGATTACAGCGGAAGTTACAGTTTTCGTTTGGGTGACCGCGATTATATGCGATTACGCGACAAAGTGGATGTGCAGCGATTTGTCATTTTTAAGATTAAATTTTCTCAATCCAATGACGGCAGGGTTTTCGTGAATGTTGCAGATATTATCGATTTAAAGGACGCTTTCGAAAAATTTGCCAAAAAAATGACGGTTGTTGTCGATATCAACGATTTACGGAAAGAGGACATCGAGTTTTTCAAAAAGAATTTCATTGAAAATAAGGGCGAACAAAAACTCAATTTCTATGTGAAAAATCCTTCAGATAATTCAACAATAGAACTGATGTCAATGAAAGCCCATGTGGAAATCAACGGCGATATTTTGAACGTCATCAATGAAATGCAGAAATATGAGGTTTTTCTGAATTAGACTTAGAGTTTTTCATGATTACTAAAAACAGCGACTAAGGTTGCTGTTTTTTTTTGCTTTCAAACAACAGTTAAAAAAGGGTGAAATCACGATTTTTTTTTTTGTTGAAACTCTTTACCTTCGTACAAACAAATAACTAATAAAATGAAAACAGAAATTATTACCTATGACAGTTATTATCTCTATTTAGAGTGTATGACCTGTCTCCTAGAGAAAAATGGTTTTGGAAAAGATTATGATTTTCTAAACACCATTAATTTTGATCAGATTGAAAATTTTATTTCTGATAAAACATCAATCCTGATAATGAATATTGTAGGATTAGGATTAAGTGATACTTTTGATTTTATAGAAAACACGCTCAAACGATTTTGTAATCTAAAAATCATGATTTTATCGCCCAATATGGAAATGAAAGTTATTAAAAAGTTCTTTGAGAAAGGAGCGAAATCATTCCTTACTAAAAACACAAACAGTGCGGAGTTTTTGAATGCCTTGAAAGCGGTAATTGAGGACAAAGTATATATCAATGATGATGCAAAGAAATCCCTTTTCGACTATATCTGCAATCAGGAAGAATTATCTGATAAAAAAAATTATGGCGGTGATGAATTAACTTGCCGTGAGAAAGACGTTTTAGCTCTTTTATGTGATGGTTATCGTACAAAAGAAATCGCCGACAAACTTTTTATCAGTACTCACACCGTTGAATCGCATCGCAGAAACATCATGCTTAAATTAAATGTCAATAATTCTTCAAAACTCGTAAAGTTAGCAATGGAAAACAATTTAGTGAATTAAGTTTGAATAAATTTAAAATTAAAACTGCTTTATCCGTTGATAAAGCAGTTTTTTTGTGGGGAGATTATTATTCCCAATCAGGCATTTCTGCATTGGCGAATAATGTCGTTCTCAAATACTCAGTGTTGGCGTTATTGAAGGTTATTTTCACAATATCTTTTTGTGAAATACCGTCATTTGAAGTATTCATAAAAATGACTTCAGCATCGTTTGGTGAAAATCTCGGGTCTAAATCATTGGTCCCAAGTGGTTTTTTGCTAATCTGCGAAATGTCGGTGGTGGTGTTTGAATTCAAATCATATAAAAATATTCGTGAATCTAATTGCCGATGATTTGGATTTTCATAACCTGAAATGTCTCGGGTAAACAGTAATTTGTTTCCTGCAATGGAAAAATTCAAACCTCCTGCCGCTCCACTTTGACCGGAAAGAACAGTTTGAACGACATTTCCCAACAGATCGATAATGAAGATTTTCACATTGTATCCATTTACATCATTGGTTTTTAAGGCAATTTTACTTCCATCAATACTCCAGTCACATTCGGTGATGAAATTTCCATCGGACGTCGTATAGATTAAAGTTAAACCACTTCCGTCTTTATTAATTTTGTAAAGTTTATTAAACGCTGGGTAAATTAATTCACTTCCATTTGAGCTCCAACAAAAATCCAAATCCTCATAATTGTAGCCTAAAACTGGCTGATTTGTAGTAACCTGTTTCACATTTGAACCGTCTTTTTTAGCCGTAAAAATTTGCGTTGTACCTGAAACTGTCTGCAAATAGGCAATTAAGCCTGCATCATTATTAAGTCTAGGTCTCCAACTGTTTACTGCGTTGGAGGTTAACTGAAAATTTTGTCCCGTCTCATTGCTTGAAATAATGTAATAGTTAGAGCCTGATTTCTTCACATAATGAAAACGGTTGTTCGGGGTATCAGAAACTTTAAATTGTTTCACAGCGCTGTAAACATCAGGATTTACAGTATCATTTGCAACAATTTGCCAAAAGTAGGTAACTCCAAAATTCAGATTATCTAAAACATAACTCTTTGTTTTGATATCGGATTTTTCAAAAACGGTGTTGTATAAACTATTTTTAACAATTAGTTTAAATTTCAATTTCAAGGAATCTCCTGGATCTGGATCGGTGCAACTCCAGGTCAAAGTGACCGAGGTTGGTTGATCAACGGAATTGTCCGCGGGAGTTAGAAGTTGAGGAATGGATGGTGGGGAATTTAATGAATTATCATCTGAAAGTTCGAACACAACGCTTACCGCATTTTCTGTCTTCAAATTAACGCCTTGAAATGATGCCAAATATCCTGTTAATTCAGCTTTTACAGAATAATCTCCCAAGGGAACGTTTTCAAGTTTGAAAGTTCCGTCTGTTCCGCTAAATACAGTTTGGGTTGTTGGAGAAGTATAAATCTTCACATTGGCAATTGGGGTATTGGTTCCTTTTTTTACCACTTTTCCGGTTATTGTTCCAGTTGTAATTTTACCAACCAAGTCTTCACTGCACGAATGGCAGAAAAAAAATAGAATAAATAGAAATAAGATATTATATAAAGTTTTCATGGTTTTAATTTTTTATGTTGTGTTTTTTCGCCTGTTTGATATAGTAATTGATTCCTAAACCAATATGAAATGCCTGATCTTTCCTTTTCCCGTTCACGAAATTGTCCCAAGTATCATCAAACCCCATGTCGTATTGAGCATTTAATCTTAATGAAAGATTGTTTCCCGCCAAATATTCTAATCCACCACCAAACTGATACTTCAAAAAATTTTTATCTTTAAACATTGTTCCGATTCCAACATAAGCGTAAGGTGAAACAGAAAACTTTGGGAGCATTAAATATTCCAAATTCAATTCGGTATACATGAAATTATTTTTCACGATGTCCTTATTTTCAAGGGTTTCAAACCCTGCACTTAATTCGGTGTTAAAATGGTCGGTAAAGAAATATTTGAAACCTACTTTTCCGCCGATATTCATTTTTGCGTCGGTGTAATCTCCTTTAATTAAATCGCCGTTCACGATTGCCAAAACAGATGCTCTAGATCTTTCTTTATCGTTAAATTTATTTCCTACAAGTTGCTTTTCGTTCCGGATTTGTTCAGCATGATGTTTTGCAAGCAAATCTTTCACTTCTTTTTCATGAACTTTTTCAATTCTAAAAGTTCCATCTTCCACACATTCTAAAATTAAAGTGTAAACCGCTTTTTCAATGGCTTGTGTAACGGCTAAACTTACCGGTTCGTTTTGGGTAAATCCCATTTCGGCTTCCAAAATTCGGTCAGTATCAATGTATCGGAAGAAACTACCATTAACTGTTGTTGATAGGATATTTTTAGAAGTGTAAACGGTTTTCATAATTTCTCCTGTCATGCTGGAAACTACACGTAAATAAACTGTAACACGGTCTTGTCGATATTGCGTTCCACCGCCTATTCCAAAATATCTTGCGCCAATTCCGCCTGTCATTACATTGCTATCGTAAGAAATAATTCCGCCTTCCAAAAGAATTCCTGCATAGAGAAGGGGTGGAAGTTGGTCACTGATGATGGTTTTTCCATCTTTTGCAACTTCGTATTCTTTTCGGGTGGAACGTATGATTTGTCTTTCGTTTAAGAGATTGCCGATATTTTCGCGTTCTATCGGCCGGAACCATTTGCTGTCTTCTAATGCTTTTAATAAAATAGAAGTAGTTCCTTGTGGAATTGCAGTACTCCAGTTGCTTCCGTTTTCCGCCATTTTGTATTGACCGGTTTGGTCTTTGAATTTGTACACTCCGATAACAATTTTATCTTCGGGAGCGGGAAGTTCTTTCAGTTGCTTTGTATAAGGCGTCATTTCACCCAAAGTAGAGGTGTCGCCTTCGGCGGGTAGATTCATCATCGTGCCGCAACTGCTCATTATTCCTAATAGGATAAGGAGTAATAATTTGGTGGTTAATAAACTTTTCATGATATTAATTCTTTAGTTCGGGATTATAATTTCTGACTGTTCACCTGTTGAAGTATTTAGAATTCGTACGATTAAACCTTTGTCTGACTGTGTAACTTGTATGTACATGGAACCGAAAGTGTAATTTCCTGGTTTTAAATTTCCTGTGCCAAATTGGTCTCCGAAGAGTTTTTGGGATAACTGACTTAATAACTGCCTGTTGAGACTTTCTGTAAAACTATCCAAAGTGCTTAAGGAGCCGTAAGGATTTGTAGTTCCTTTAAACTGATTTTGTGCGGACGCTGAACTCAAAAGCCATTGGTAATTGAACGTGTCGCCTCCAAATGCGGGATTTATAGGTTTGTAAACGAACTGTTGCCCGAATATCAAACCTATTCCGCAGAATAAATAAATGAGTAATGTTTTCATAAGATTGTTTTTTTTGTTTAATAGAGGAAACCTTTGTTAGAAATCTTTTTGCTGCTGTCATATTTAATGAGACTAGCAATAGTTTCTTTCACGGCGTCATCTAAATAGTCGTCATCAGGTTTTGCCATAAACGATAAAATATTTTCATCGTCAGCAAAAACCTGCAGTTGTGTGTTTCTGCCAGTTGAAGGAACTTCGGAAATCTTGATTCGAAAACTGAACTGCAAAGAATTCAACATTAACAGTGAGTGAAACTTACTATAGAAATCATCGCCAACTTTAGTTTTTGTTTCATTGATGATCAAACCTTTCATCATCATATTTTCTTCGTTTGCGACTTTCTCATAAGAAACACTGTTTTTGAAACTTTGCGCATTCATTTCCAAACTGTCTTTTGCAATTGGTTTTTGAGTTTTTTCGTCTTTGATAAACAGATAAACTTTCAAGGCATCGTTCTTTTCAACATTCATGCTGATTTCCGAAAGTGTTTTGGTTTCTTTCGGAAGAAGGGTGAATTTATTCTGCTGTTGTGATGAGGACATGTTTTTTCCTTTGTCCTTTTTCACCGCAAGAAAAATGTAGTTTAAAGACTGGTGAACATCACCCAAGTTTTGGGCGACTGCCTTCATTACAAGAGAACCTTCAATGTTTTGAGTTTCAATTTTTGCCTTTACTGTTGCGCTTTCTTGAGCATTAAATTTTTTAAAGGGGAAGAGCAACATACTGAAACAAAGAAATGGGATTAAATTTTTCATCACATTATTTTAAAAGTGTCGCACAAAAATCATTTTATCATTTGTTTTCAGGTTAATCTGCATTTCTTTGGAATTGCTGTTGTTTCCTGTAATGTCTATATAGTTGTTGTTGCCTTCAACACTTACTTTTTGCTTATTCTCAATTTCCGGATTGGTGTTGGTCATTAAAGTGGTATTGAAATCCCCGGTTTGGCGAATCATCAAATCACTTTTTTTACTTCTGTCGTAAACATTTGCCTTATTGTTATCCCCAATCTGAATTACTGCGGTTTTGGAACCTTGTTCATAACTTTTGATGCTTTCGGCATTTAGAAGGTTCAAAATATTTTTACTGTTAATTTCGCTAAAAGTTAAATTTTGCGATAAAAAAGGATAATAAAAGAAAACGAGCAGGATTAGTATTAAATTTTTCATGATATTTTTTTGGATAAAAGGGAGAAACTCTGAAGTTTCTCCCAAGGGTTGAATTAATATCAGATGATCAGTTTGTTAACAACCGCCTCCTGAATGTGGTGGACATTTTGGATCTGGTAATGTAGGAGCATCACAGCAAGTTCCGCCATTCGCATTTCCTGATTCTTGGAAAATATCTTGTGAATTATTGTTACCCACCTGGATTCCAACATGGTCATGTAGATTACCAACTTGTTTTACAATAATATCGTTATCACATCCGTCTTGGAAATCGGTAGCCAAGTTTTTATTGCCTAATTGAGTTTCCTTGATTGAGTTTCTGTCGCCAATTTGTGTTGCGAATGCTACGTTATCGTCACCAACTTGTTTTTGCATGATCTTGTTATCGTACCCTGTCTGTTTTCCTGTTGCTTTATTGTCGTCTCCATCTTGATTTTGGTCGATCGAGTTTCTCATACCATTTTGCCAAGCGATTGCCTTGTTGTCATCACCTTTTTGGGTTTGATTAACCTTGTTGTCCTTACCATATTGTTCAGACTTTGCGTTGTTACCGTCTCCGGTCTGGGTTTGATACGCTTCGTTTTTATCACCGCACTGCAAAGCATAAACAGAGTTGTCGTCTCCTTTTTGTTTTTGTACAACTTTGTTGAAGTCGCCGTACTGCTTAGTCGTAGCTTCATTTTTGTTGCCTTGTTGCCAAGTAGAGTTGCTGTTTGATTTTCCGCTTTGGTATACGAGCTCTTCATTTTTGTTACCAATACTGGTTGTTGCATTCTCATTTTTGGTACCAAACTGCGAAACTTTCGCTTTGTTTTGGTTACCCCACTGCAAGATGCCATTGGAATTCTCTTTTCCGTGCTGGTCAACATTTGCT
Source organism: Candidatus Kaistella beijingensis (assembly GCF_020084865.1). NCBI lineage: Bacteria > Pseudomonadati > Bacteroidota > Flavobacteriia > Flavobacteriales > Weeksellaceae > Kaistella > Candidatus Kaistella beijingensis. The sequence continues at coordinate 466,811 of NZ_CP071953.1, forward strand.
TTGTTCAAGTTTCCTAACTGTGTTGTTACGTCATGGTTGTCTTGTGCGAAACCGATTGTAACTGCCATAAGTGCGAATGCACTTGCTAATAATTTTTTCATGGTTAAAAAATTTTTATTGGTTAATTGTAGGACAAATGTAGAACGATTTAAAAGGCAATAAATCCCCCGAAATGATGAATTTCAAAAAATCACCAGAAACAATGAGAGACATGGTGAAATCACCCTATAAGAAAATTCATATCCTCAAAAATACTTCGGAAGTCTTATAAATAGGGATTTCCAGTGAAAAGCTGTTGGTTGTCTAAGATGAAAATTAAATTCTCTGGACGCTGATGATTAGATCAGTTAATAAAATCGTAATGAAAAATTTACAAATAAACTCGGAAACTTTTTTGGTTTTTTAGTTTCCTTTTGTATATTTGCACCCGAAAATTTACAATGGAAAACAATTTATTCTTACTAAAAGCAACCGAACTTTTTATAGAAAACGGTGCAAAGACGCTCACAATGGATGATGTGGCGAAGGAATTCGGGATTTCCAAAAAAACGCTTTATCAGAAATACAAAAACAAAGAAGCACTTTTAGAGGACGTTCTCGATTTCAAACTCAAGGAAATTATCTTCAAAATGCTGAAATTGGATGTGGAAATTGAAAATGCAGTGGAAAGAATGTTTTGTCGCGACGAGCAGATAGAAAAGGCTGTAAAGTCAAACGATTCAATGCTGATTAAACAGTTGGTTAAATATTATCCTTCCATATTTAACAAACACATGCTGAATTTTTCCGAAAAGTTTGCAGAAGTTTTGGTGAGAAATATCGAGAAAGGGCGTAAACAAGGATATTACCGAACAGATTTCGATGCATCCATCTATTCAAAATTATTTTTTCAGTTAATGATGTCTTACGAATCGTCACCCTTTTTCGACACCTCGGAAATCGACAGAGAAGAATTTCATCAGGAAGCCATGATGCTTTATATGAACGCCATCACCACTGAAAAAGGAAGAGAAATATTAAAAAAAATATACAAATCTAAATAATGAAAAACAGATTATTAACCTTACTGGCTGTAACTGCACTTTCAACGGGAATTTTTGCACAGAAAACATTGAGTATCGACGAAGCTTGGCAATACGCCATCGAGAATAATGTGAATTCTAAAAAAGCAAAAATCGACCGTACCATTGCAGACCAAAAAGTGAAGGAAACAACCGGTATTGGTTTTCCACAGATTAATGCACAGGCGAAATACACGGACAATATTAAAATTCCGGTGGTAGTTTTTGGTGGTCAAGAGTTCGAAATGGGTTTTAAACAAAATATCACAAGCGGAATTACCGTTTCGCAACTTTTATTTAATGGTTCGTATCTGGTTGGTTTGCAAAGTGCTAAAGCTTATAAGGAAACAGCTGCCTTAGCAGAAGAAAAAACCAATATTTCTGTTAAAGAAGGTGTTTTAATGACCTACGCAGGAATTTTAGCAACCGATGAAAACATACTCACTTTGCAGGAAAACCAGCGCATTTTGAATAAAAATCTTCATGATACAGAAATTACCTACAAAACGGGTTTGACAGAATTTCAAAATGTGGAGCAGCTGCAATATTCCGCAAAAAATATGGCGACCATAATTGATAACTTGAAACGTACCCGTAAAAAATTAGAATTGGGATTAAAATACATGATTGGTTACCCTCTGGAGGAATCAATTGTTTTAACTTCGAGCTTTGATGAGGTCATTGCAAAAAATAATGTGTTGGTTTCAAAAGATGCAACAAATTTTGACAATCATGTTGATTTAAGATTGCAGAAAAACCAAGTTAAAATCAGTGAACTTTTATTAAAACTTGAAAAATCCAAAGCTTTACCTTCATTATCTGCTTTTTACGCCGCAAATGCAAATGCACAAGGACCTAAATTAAATAATTTAATGTGGAATCATCCGATGTTGTGGGGTTTACAGCTTGATGTGCCGATTTTTAGCGGTTTACAAAGACACTGGAAAACAGAGCAAGCCAAATTAAACCTAGAAAAAGCCAATTTGGATTTGGACGACAAGAAGAGAAATATTGAAAACAAAGCAGGTTCAGCTTACATCGATTACGAGAATGCACTTGCTTCTTATAATAATGCAAAAGAACTTATCGCACTTTCCACAAGCATCTACAACAAACAACAAATTAAGTTTAAAGAAGGCATGGGAACAAGTTTCGAGCTTTCACAGGCAGAATCCCAACTTTTCGAGGCACAAACAAAATATTACGAAGCCGCCCTGAATTTGGTTCAGGCAAAAACAAAACTAGACGAAGCTCTTGGAACTTTGTAAACATTAAAATAATAAACAAACTCTACATGAAAAAAATATTCATCCCCTTAATCGCACTTTCGGTTGTTGCTGTATCGTGCAAAAAAGAAACAGTAGTGAAAGACGAACGTCTGGAAACTTTAATTAAAAACAAAGACGTAAAAGGCCTACAACAATACAAAGACCGCCAAAAATTCAAGCTAGACAGTTTGAATCAGGTGATGGGACAAATTGATGCAGGTTTGAACAAACTTGGCGTTACAGATGTTGCGAGCGGATTTGTTCAGGCAAAAAAACTGGAGATTTCTAATTTCGTACACAGCATCGAAATTCAAGGAAATGTTACGACAGACCAGGATGTGATGGTGCAGCCACAATTCGCAGGAACACTTTCACTTTATGTGAAAAGAGGGCAGAATGTTGGTAGAGGACAAGTGATCGGCCGAGTTGCAGATGGTGGTTTACGTGACCAATATCAACAGGCGTTGATTTCGGTTTCTACCATTAAAGCTCAGCTTCTTGCGGCTCAATCCAATGCAAATTTGGCTAGAATTGCTTACGAAAAACAATCTGCTTTATGGAAACAGAAAATTGGTTCAGAATTCCAATATCTTCAGGCTAAAACCAACTATGAAGCAGCACAGAAAAATATTTCCGGGCTTCAAAGTCAAGTTGCAGCAACTCAAAAAGCAGCAGATGCGGTGAAAGCTAATCTTGCAAAAACTGCGATTGTTGCACCTTTCAGTGGGGTAATTGATGATGTTATTACTGAAAACGGACAAGTTGTTTCTCCTGGAACAAACATTGTGAAATTAATTTCCCTTGGAACCATGCGCGTTGAAGCCAAAGTGCCTGAAACCTATCTTGCAAGTGTGAGAAGAGGAACTCCTGTGAAAATTTTCTTGCCGACTTTAAATAAAACTTTAAATTCAAGTGTGAGACTAGTCGGAAATTACATTGACCCTGCAACAAGAACTTTCGTGATAGAAATTCCCATTTCAAGCGAAGGTGGAGTAGTGAAGCCTAATCTTTTGGCGCAAGTTCATATTCAGGATTATGTGAATCCTAACGCGATTCAGGTTCCTGCACAGTATGTTTACGAAGATGCTGCGAAAAGAAAATACGTCTTCATCGCAACCAATGTAAACGGGCAAAACGCGGTAGCCAAAAAAGTTGTGGTAAACGTTGGAGAAAAATCTGAAAACGAACTAGAAATCACTACAGGCTTAAATGCAGGTGATGTCATCATTCTTGATGGTTCTAAAAACCTTACCGACGGACAGAAAATTAAAATTCAGTAATAAACAGCTATCTGCAAAAAGCTTCGGTGATTTTATGATGCCGAAAGCTGAGCGCCGATTGCCGAAAACATAAAAATAATTATGGACAAAAAGAATCACCACGAAAAGGAATCCTTTATCTCGAGTTGGGCGGTCGATAACCGAACTACGGTTTACGTCATCACGTTCATTATTGTGGTTTTGGGGATTTTCTCTTTCTTCTCGATGCCTCGAGAAAGTTTCCCGGAAGTGGTACAAAACAACATTTACATTTCATCAATCTATCCCGGAAACTCTGCGGAAGATGTCGAGAAAGTAGTAACCAAGGAACTTGAAGACAAATTCAAAAATGTTTCGGGGGTAAATAAAGTAACCTCAAACACTTTTCAAGACTACAGTTTGATTATTGTTGAATTTGACGAGAAAGTAAAAATTGCAGAAGCAAAACAGAGAATTAAAGATGAGGTGGACAAAGCAAAAGGAGACCAAGATTGGCCGACTTTGGATTCAGGTTCAAAGGTGGAACCAAATGTTTTTGACCTTAATATTTCTGAGGAATTTCCCATCTTAAACATCAATGTTAAAGGGAATTATTCAAAGTTTGATCTGAAGAATTATGCAGAAGACATTAAAGATGATTTGGAAGACATTCCGGAAGTTAAGGAAGCACAGATTGTTGGTGTTGATGATAATGAAGTGGAAGTTGCTCTTGACTTATTCAGAATGAATGCAGCAGGAGTAAGTTTTGACCAGGTAATCAACGCGATTAGAAATGAAAACATCACCATTTCAGGAGGAAATTTAATTACAGACGGAAACAGAACCAATGTAAGAATCAAAGGTCAGATTTCTTCACCAAATGATCTGAACAGTTTCGTCATCAAACCCGGAGTTCGTATTCAAGATATTGCAACCGTAAATTTCCGTGAAAAGGAAAAAACCACTTATGCGAGAGAATCTGGACGTGATGTGGTGATGATTAACCTGAAAAAACGTGCAGGAACCAACATGATTTCTGCAATTGAACAGGCAAAGGAAAAAATCAAAAAAGCACAGGAAACCTATCTTCCAAAAGATTTGAGCATCTCTCTTTCTTCGGACCAGTCAACGCAAGTTGAACATCAGGTAAACGAACTGGCAAACCACATTTTAATTGGTATCCTTCTCGTAATGGCGGTTTTAAGTTTCTCGATGGGAATGAAAAACGCACTTTTCGTAGGAGCAGCAATTCCGCTTTCGATGTTGATTGCCTTTTTTATTCTGTACTTTATCATGGGTGTTACGCTGAACACGATGGTACTTTTTGCCATGATTATGGGACTGGGAATGCTCGTGGACGACGGAATTGTGGTTGTAGACAATGTTTACGCCAATATGGAAAAGGGATTGTCCCGAAGAATGGCTTCCAAATACGGTATTGGTGAAATTGCTTTTCCGGTAATTACATCGACTTTAACTACCGTATTCGCATTCCTTCCGATGTTGATGTGGCCAGGAATTATGGGAGAATTTATGAAGTATTTCCCAATTACCATTTCGGTTACTTTGATGGCTTCATTATTTGTGGCTTTAGTTATTAATGCTTCAATGACGGGAGGTTCAATGACTTTAGATAATAAGAATTTAACTCAAAAACAGGCGAAAAAATACACCCTAATTTTTGGAGTTATCGCCATTGTTTTTGGAATTTTAAGAATTGTAACAGGAGTTCCTTTCTTCTTGGGTGTTACCACATTTTCTGTGTTGGCAATCGCTGCTATTTGGTTATATAAAAACTTTTTCCACGATAAAATTGAACATTTTCAATACACGTTTTTCCCACGACTGGCGAAAAAATATCAAGCTTTTTTAGGAAATCTTCTACAAGGGAAAAAGCCGAGATACGCTTTATTGGGAGTTTTCGGAGTGTTGCTTTTCTCCTTCATCGTTTATGGAGCAATGATGGGAATTGGCCGTTCAAAAGTTCTATTCTTCCCTTCAAGCGAACCGAAACAAACCATGATTTACATGGAATACCCACAGGGAACGGACATTGGTAAAACCAATATCGCCACAAAATTGGTGGAACAAAAAGTTTTGGGAGTTTTGAACCAATATAAAGAAGGAGATAAAAACTTCCTCATTGAATCGATGGTGACGCAAGTTGGGAAAGGAGCGATCAATCCGCAAGTTGATGCAGGTTCTGCCGCAGAAACCCCTTTCAAATCAAAAATTACCGTTACTTATGTGGAATATGCTCACAGAAAAGGAATAAAAACTTCCGACGTAATGGAACAGATTAGAAAAGCCGTTCCACAAATTCCGGGACTAAGTGTGATTGTAGAAGCCAATCAAAATGGGCCACCTGTAGGTTATCCGATTTCAATTGAATTGAAAGGTGACGATTATGACCACCTTTTGACGGAAGCGAACAAGATGATTACCTATATCAACGGACAAGGTTTTCAAGGAATTGAAAAATTGCAAACCGATGTGAATAAGGAAAGTCCCGAGTTGATTATCGATATCGACAGAGAAACTGCAGGAAATATGGGCGTTTCCACAGCTTATACGGGAATTACGCTTCGTAGAGCATTGTTCGGACAGGATATCTCTACGTTTAAGGATATTGATAAAGATTATGATATTTCTGTCAGACTTCAGGAAGACCAACGAAGAAACAGAAGTGTACTTTTCAATCAGCCCATCACTTTGAGTGGTCCGAATGGAACGGTTCAGGTTCCAATGTCGGCGTTCGCTAAAATGCAGGAGGCTTTCACTTTCAATAAGATTAAGAGAAAAGACAATACAAGAACAATCATGGTTTATTCCAACGTGCTGAAAAATTACAACGCGAACGAAATTGTTGGAAAAATCCGTGAATCATTGAAAAACTACAAAACTCCGGATGGAATTACCTACAGTTTTGGTGGTGAACAGGAAGAGCAGGCAAAAAACATGAATTTCCTTTTGTTTGCATTGTTCCTTGCAATGGCTTCTGTAACTGCGATTATCGTGTATCAGTTCAATTCATTGTCTAAAACTTTAATCATTATGACGACGATTATGCTGAGTTTTGCGGGAGTTTTCCTTGGTTTAGCCATTACAGGAATGGATTTCGTAATCTTGATGACGATGATGGGAATTATTTCCCTCGCCGGAGTTGTGGTGAAAAACGGAATTGTATTGATGGACTTTTTCGTCCTGAAACTCGATGAGAAAGTTGCAGAAAAAGGCGTTGAAACCCATGACGATTTAGAAATTGATGAAGTAAAAGAAATCATCATCGAATCCGGAAAAGAACGTTTGAGACCAGTTTTATTAACGGCGACAACTGCGGTTTTAGGTTTGATTCCTTTAGCAATCGGTTTAAACTTTGATATCGCGTCTTTCTTAACTACATTAAATCCGCACATTTCTTTGGGTGGCGATAACGTAGCGTTTTGGGGACCTTTAGCCTGGACGATTATTTACGGGTTAACTTTTGCGACATTCCTTACCCTGATTATCGTTCCGGTCATGTTTTACATGATTTCGAAAAGAAAAATCAACAGCAGAAGAAAATATCTTCAAAAACATTCCCATGATGCAGAAGATGATGCAGCGGAAATAGAACGGTTGAAAACATTGTATCCAGATCAATTCCATTTGGATGATCCGCAACCGGAAATGTAGAAATACGTAAATATAGAAATCCCTGAAATTTGGACTGCCCCCAAAAAGTTAGACACTTTTTAGGGGCATTTTTTTTATTCAATAACAGAAATTGCTTTGACAAATCTTGCGGTATAATGAGGTTCAGAAAGAGAAGTAATCGTGACTCCATTCGCTTTTCCGCTTGAGGAATGAATAAAGTCGGAATTTTTTCCTTTGGGATTTATAACAATTCCAATAGGACCAATTTCAGGCGAATCTAAATCAGTTCCGTTGAAAATCAACAAATCACCTTTCTGTACATTTTCGATGGAAACTTCTTTTCCGAAATTGAAAAATTCTTTGGTTGAGCGAGGAACGACATATCCAAAATGCTGATAAACATAATTGATGAAACCCGAACAATCAAAACCAAATTCCGGATTTGTAGAACCGTATAAATAAGGTGTTCCCAAATATTTTTGAGCAAAATCTACAATTTCTACACGGCGATTTTCAGTTGGAGAAGAAGAATGAGTTGTAGGAATTTCAATTCTTTTAGTTGGAGAAATTTCGGGAACTTTGGTTGAATCAATATTTACTGAAATGGAATCTTTAGAATTTCTAAAAATCAAGTTTGAATATTCTTTTTGCAGATTCTTCATGTCGGAATCAGAGCAGGAGAGAAGCGTGAGTAGCAATATGCAGTGGATTTTTTTCAAAAGAAGTTTTTGAAAGGGCTGAAAACTTTATGCCAAAAGAAATAGATCTTTTTAATTTGATACGTGACAAATTTTGACAAATAGAAAAAAACCACAAAAGTCACAAAAGTTTTAAATATTTGATTCGCGATTTTATAGATATAAAGTTTAATGAAAAGAACACAAAACTATAAATCGAAGATTTTCATCTTTTGTGCGCTGAAAGTTTTTCTAAAATATTGTAGTTTATTATATTAATTTTAATAGTTTATTTTGTGCCTTTTGTGGTAAATTTTTTTTGTCAAGTACTTAACTTTTTTATTTTAAAACACCCCGCCTTTTTTCCTTCGGAAAAAATCCACCCCTCTGAAAGAGGGAAACCCGATTCTTTGGCAGATTGCGCAATAAAAAAAGCGGCTTTCTCAACCGCTTAAATTTATTTTCGAAAATTATCTTAATGTTCCTTTAAGTACGAATAAATATCATCCTTCAAATGAACCCGTTTTTTCCTCAAGTCTGTCAAATGTTCGTCTGTCGTGTGATTTTCTTCCCCTTCTTCGTAATGCTGAATGAGCGCGTTCACTTCCTCGTAATTCACGTAAAGTTTTTTGAAAGTTTCGTCATTCAGTTTCAAGGTGCTGATTTTTTCAGCCAGTTCAGGGAATTCGTGGGTTAAGGTGTGGTTTTCCATGACGTAAAAATTTTACTTGTTTAATAAATTAAAGTTAGGAAAAATTTCGGCGAAATTCAATATGAAAATTGTCAGCAAAATTATTTCAACATATCCAGTTCAATAATATTGTTGTCTTTTGCACGATCTTCTTTTCCCTTTTGTTCGCGCTTTCTTATTTCATCCGCTGGATTCAGTTCTTTTCCATCCTGACCTATCAATTTTATTTCGCCGCCTTGGCTCAGCATTTCGCGCAAAGTTTTGGCGGGGTCGTTTCTAAGTTCCAAATACATTTTCTGATATTGTTTTTGGTTGAGTGAAATTTCGGGAGAAGTGACAAAAGGTGAGGCTGGCTTTGGTTTATCGTTTTCGAAAAATTTCTTTACCGCCTTTAGTTCAAAAGAATGGCTATTGGTTTTGTCCGTCAGTTTTACAATTAAACCAGGCAATCCGTGAAATTTGTAGGGTCCGTCGTGTATGGGAATTTCTGTGGCAAACCAAGCCGTCCATTTTCTGCCGAATAGTTCAGTTTCAGCTTTTTGGGTGTTGAATTCACCAGTTTTTTCTTTGACAGGAAGGATTTTCCAGACTGCTTTTCTTTCGTCTGAAACTTTATAAGTGTTCATTCCCATCCCGATTAGATAAAAAGTCTCGAAATTGGGATAGGTCTTTGAAACGGTGTAATGAATTTTTCCTTTGTAGTAATTTTTGATACTGATAATTTCTGAGTTGCTGTTTTTTTGTCTTTCCAACTCGATAGTAACGAGAGAATCTGCTTTGAATTTTTCGTAGCTGTAAAATTTCGAACCTTTCGGATTCACGTCCAAAACCATAAATTCTTTCTCGATATTTTCTTTCTTGGTTGAGTCGGAAACAAACTTGTATTCGTAGGTAAACTGTTGATTTTGTGCTTTTGAAAAAACGAAAATGAAAACGAGGAAAAGAAGATACTTTTTCATCAATATATTTTTTGTGAAGATATAAAAATTAACGGCTCAATTTTTTTGAACCGTTAACTGCTATTTTATTTTTTGGTCGTAATATGAATTTCAGCATTCTTTTTACCAAGATAACCTTTCTTGTTCACTTCCATCTTTTCAATTTTTTCAGGTGGAAACCTCTCCATTTCCGATTTGGAAACTTCTTTTCCATCAATGTAGATTTTGATATTTTCATCGCCTTTTCCGGAACTGTTCAAAATGATTACTTTTGATTTGTTCCCGTTTTTAGTGGCTTCTTCAGCAGCTTTTTGGGCGTCTTTAATTTGTTGTTGGTATTCTTTTGAGTTGACTAATTTTTTCGCATTTTTGGCTGCTTTTTCCGCATCGGCAATTTGTTTTTTAAATTCTTTGGAATTCACCAATTTCGCTGCATCTCTTGCTGCAATTTCTGCGTCTTTTGCTGTTACTTTCGCATTGGAAGAGATTTCTTTAAGTTCTTTTTCGTTTAAAAGCTTCCCAAAATTTTCAGCATTTTTTAAGCTGTTAATAAAGTCGTCGGAATTATAAAATTTATCGAGTTGTGCATAAAGCTTATCCATGTCGCTAAATTTCATTTCCATCGATTTTTGATTTTTTACGAAATCTTCAGAATTAAAAACCGCATCTATTTTCTTGCCTATTTCATTCATCTCTTTTTCCAGTTTAGAAAAATCAGGATTATCCCAATCTTTCTTCTCGGAAAGTTTTTTTAATGCATCATTTTTTACCCGCATTTCATCATAAAACTTTCGAGCAATTTCGTAGTCTTTGTCAAGTTTGCTTCTTAATGGCTCAATTTCTTGACGCTTCTTCTCGATTGTTTTACGAACTTCTTCAATCGAACTTAAATCTTTGGTATCAGAATCTTTGAATAATTCCGGATTGCTTTTGTACAGAGCGGTTCCGTCTTTTCCATAACCAATATTTCCCTTGGTTGAATCTAAAATAATGATTTGCGGATGGTCCGACTTCTTAGGAATAATCGTGTCTTGCTTAAAATTTGAGTTCAACTGTTCAATTTTAAGATCGGAAACCATCTTTTCAATTTCTGAATTGGTTTCCTTAATCTCTTTATTTTTCGCATTCACCAAGTAAATAAAACTGAGGATGAATAAAAGTGGCAACGCAAAAATCCTGCGCGCATAACTGAATTTTGTTTTTGATTTTTTTAGCATTGTTAATCGTTTTTTAAGGTTGGAACTGAGGAACGGACTCGTTGCAGGAAACTGTTTTCCGGAAAAGTGACTTGCCAAAAGCATCTGCGCAAATGCTTTCGTGTCCGAGTTTTGAACCGCCTTTTTATCGGCGAGATATTCGTGAATTAGATTGATTTCTTTCTTAATAAAATAGAAAAACGGGTTGAACCAAAATAAGGAAGTGGCGATTTCGGTGAAAATGTTGTCCCAGGAATGTTTTTGCTCGATGTGAACCATTTCGTGCTTCAAAATTTGGCGTCCCAAATCGGATTGAAGATGAATGGAATCCTTCCAAAAAAGGTTTCGGAAAAAGGAAAATGGAGCTTCCTGTAAGTTGGTTTGGTAAAAGTTGATGCCCCCGAAATTTTCTTTTGAAAACTGTTTTTTGAATTGCTGAATTTTAGCTAAACCATAAATAAGTTTCGCTAGAAAAAAGACAGAAACCAATCCAAAAGCGACAGCAGCAAATTTAAGATAAATGAAATCATGACTTAAATTATTTTTAGAGTTAAAATCTTGTAATTTGTTAATTAATAGATAAATATCGTTATTTACTTCAAGTGTGAAATAACTCACTTTCAGCAAAGGCAAAAGCAAACTCACCAACAAAACCGACAGTAAATAAAACCGATTGTAATGATGAAAGGTCTTGTCTTTAAGAAACAACCGATAGTACAAAAACATTACACCCGAAGTCAAAATAACTTTCCCGAAATAGATAAAGATCGTTTCCATGACTAATCCTTTGATTGGTTTGAATTTCCTTTTGCTACACTTGACTCTTGGCTCCTTTTACTTGGCTCTTTTAATTCATTAAGTAACATTTCCAAATCTTCCACGCTCATTTCGTTTTTTTCTACGAGAAATGAAACTGCGTTTTTGTATGAACCTTCGAAATAGTTTTTTACCAAACTTTTCATGGATTTTCCGCTGTATTTTTCTTTGGAAATCAATGGGAAATATTCATGTTGTCTGCCGAAAACTTCGTAATCCACGAAATCTTTTTCTTTCAAAACTTTTAGAATGGTAGAAACAGTATTCGTATGCGGTTTTGGTTCAGGAAATTGTTCTAGAATGTCTTTCAGGAAAGCCTTTTTCAGTTCCCAAAGATATTGCATCACTTGTTCTTCGGCTTTGGTGAGTTGGGGAATTTTCATATCACTATTTGTTTAGTGATACAAATGTAGGAATTAATTTTAATCGTACAACTATTTTTTTAGTGATAATAAAATAGTTCATTTAAATGATTGATAATCAGTGTATAAATTTTAATATTAAAAGTTTTGGCTAAAGCCAATAGACTCTAAATCTTCTTAAAAACGGACTAAAGTCCGTTCCTGTTGATACTTAAATGCAGTATTTTCTCGCCACAAATTTCTATTTCCAAACTCTTTCAAAATCATTATCTTTGCGGACTTTTAATTTTATGGCAGAACGCAGAACGCTGATTGCCGAAAGCAAAATTTTTAAATATGAAATGTGGAATCGTAGGTCTTCCCAACGTAGGAAAATCAACCCTTTTTAACTGTTTAAGCAATGCAAAAGCGCAGTCTGCAAATTATCCTTTCTGTACGATTGAGCCGAATTTAGGAACTGTTTCCGTTCCTGATCCAAGACTTTTCGAGTTGGAAAAGTTGGTTAATCCTGAAAGAGTTTTGCCCGCTGTTGTAGAAATAGTGGACATTGCAGGTTTGGTGAAAGGCGCTTCGAAAGGAGAAGGTTTGGGAAATCAGTTTTTGGCAAACATCCGCGAATGTGAAGCGATTATCCATGTTTTGAGATGTTTCGAAAACGGAAATATTGTTCACGTGGAAGGTACGGTTGATCCGATGCGCGACAAAGAAATCATCGATATCGAACTTCAGTTGAAGGATTTGGAAACTTTAGGAAAAGCGGTTGACAAAGCAAAAAAGTTCATCAAATCAGGAAAAAAAGAAGATGTTTTGACTTACGAAACTTTATTAAATCTTCAAAAATTTGTAGAGGACGGAAAAAATGCTAGAGAATTTCCAGCCAATGATTTTGAAAAATCGGTAATTGACGAAGTTCATTTGTTGACAAAAAAACCGGTTCTTTACGTGTGTAACGTGGATGAAAACTCCATCAAAAACGGAAACGAATGGATTCCGAAAATTGAAGAAATGGCAAAAAAAGAAGGCGCAGAAGTAGTTGTTCTAGCCGCTCAAATCGAAGCCGACATTAATGAACTGGAAACTTTTGAAGAAAGGCAAATGTTCCTGGAAGAACTTGGTTTGGAAGAACCAGGCGTGAACCGATTGATTAGAAAGGCGTACGATTTGTTGCATCTTCAAACGTATTTCACGGCGGGAGTAAAGGAAGTTCGAGCTTGGACTATTGGTAAAGGTTGGACTGCGCCGCAAGCAGCAGGAGTGATTCACACCGATTTCGAAAAAGGATTTATCCGTGCAGAAGTAATTAAATACGATGATTTCGTAAAATACGGAACAGAAGCAAAAGTGAAAGAAGCAGGAAAAATGGGTGTTGAAGGAAAGGAATATATCGTTCAAGACGGCGATGTGATGCATTTCAGATTCAACGTATAATTTTGTACGGACAACTCGAGATTTGTCCAAATTATGATATTGATAAAGGCGGACTTCGGTTCGCTTTTTTTTTGTAACAAAACTTCTCATCAGTTTACTAATTTAGAAAATCTAAAAAAATCTTTAAAAATGAACAACCACGAAATTGATTACAAAATCCACGGAGAAGAAATGCAGTGCGTAGAAATAGAACTAGATCCGAGTGAAAGCGTCATTTCTGAACCGGGAAGTTTTATGATGATGACGGAAGGAATACAAATGCAGACGATGTTTGGGGATGGAAACGAAAAAGGTTTGATGGGAAAAATTTTCTCTGCAGGAAAAAGAATGTTGACGGGGGAAAACCTTTTCATGACTGTTTACACCAACAATTCCCAACAAAAAAGACAGGTTTCTTTCGCCGCTCCATATTCTGGAAAAATTATTCCGTTGGATTTGGCTCAACTTGGCGGAAAAGTGATTTGTCAGAAAGACAGTTTTCTTTGTGCTGCAAAAGGCGTTTCCGTAGGTATTGAACTTCAGAAAAAATTGGGAACCGGTCTTTTCGGCGGTGAAGGTTTTATTATGCAAAAATTGGAAGGAGACGGAATGACTTTCGTTCACAGCGGAGGTCATGTCATTGAAAAACAGCTTCAACCAGGAGAAATTCTGAAAATTGATACCGGTTGTATCGTGGCTTTCACCAAAGATGTTGATTATGATATTCAGTTTGTTGGTGGAATTAAAAATACCATTTTCGGAGGTGAAGGTTTGTTCTTCGCGCAGCTTCGCGGTCCTGGAAAAGTTTGGATTCAAACGCTGCCAATTTCTCGTTTAGCGAGTAGAATTCTTCAGTATGGAACCACCAAAAAAGGAGAGCAGGGAAGTGTTCTAGGTGGATTGGGAAATCTTCTCGATGGCGACGGATTTTAGAAATATTTAATTTAAAAGCGGACTTCGGTTCGCTTTTCGTTTATCATTTCTAATTCTATAAAATTTTTCCACAATATTTTTAATTTCTGTTACAATTCGCTAAATTTGTGGGTTATTGAATTCAAAGCTGTAAAACGATTGTTGAAAGCCTATCACAAAAAAATATGAGCGAAAACACTACTGTAAATTATACCGACGACAACATCAGAACCCTCGATTGGCAGGAACATATCCGTCTTCGTCCCGGAATGTACATCGGAAAACTGGGTGATGGTTCTTCTGCGGACGATGGGATTTACATTTTGCTCAAAGAAATCATCGACAATTCCATTGACGAATTTGTGATGAAATCCGGAAAAAGGATTGAAATCAAAATTGATGAAGGCAAGGCAACGATTCGTGATTACGGCCGTGGAATTCCCTTAGGGAAAGTAGTTGACGCCGTTTCCAAAATGAATACCGGAGGGAAATATGACTCGAAAGCGTTCAAAAAATCGGTAGGTTTAAATGGAGTAGGAACAAAGGCAGTGAATGCACTTTCCGATTATTTCAAGGTAAAATCTGTTCGTGATGGAAAAGTGAAAATGGCTGAATTCTCTAAAGGAATTATCACCGAAGATTTCAAAGAAACTGAATCTACAGACCGAAACGGAACTGAAATTACCTTCATTCCGGATTCAACAATTTTTACTCATTTCAAGTTCAGAAAAGAGTACATCGAGAAGATGCTTAAAAACTATTGCTACCTGAATCCAGGTTTGAAAATAGTTTTCAATGGCGAAACCTATTTTTCAGAAAATGGTTTGAAGGATTTGCTTCAGGAAGAAATTGAAGGCGACATTCTATATCCCGTAATTCATTTGAAAGATGAAGATATTGAAGTGGCGATTACCCATTCCGACAAGTCACAGTCTGAAACCTATTTTTCTTTCGTCAACGGACAAAATACAACACAAGGTGGAACTCACTTGAATGCTTTCAGAGAAGCTTATGTAAAAACAATCCGTGAGTTTTTCAACAAAAATTTTGAGGCTGCGGATATCAGAAAATCCATCATTGCAGCAGTTTCTATTAAAGTCATCGAACCTGTTTTTGAATCTCAAACGAAAACAAAATTAGGTTCCAATGAAATGGAGCCGGGAAAAGAAACGGTGCGGACTTTCATCACCAATTTCCTTAAAAATAAACTCGATAATTTCCTGCATCAAAACCAAGAAATTGCAGAAGCGATTCACCGCAAAATCATTATCTCTGAAAGGGAAAGAAAGGAACTTTCGGGAATCCAAAAATTGGCAAGAGAACGCGCCAAAAAAGTATCGCTTCACAACAAAAAACTTCGTGATTGCAGACAGCATTACAACGACCAAAAAGCGTTGAGAAAGGCGGAAACCATGATCTTCATTACCGAAGGTGATTCTGCGTCCGGTTCCATCACAAAATCGCGTGATGTAGAAACTCAGGCGGTTTTTTCATTGAAAGGAAAGCCTTTGAACTGTTATGGTTTAACGAAAAGAGTGGTTTATGAAAACGAAGAATTTAACCTGCTTCAAGCTGCTTTAAACATAGAGGATTCTTTGGAGGATTTGCGTTACAACCACGTGATCATCGCAACCGACGCCGATGTGGACGGAATGCACATCCGACTTTTGATGATTACGTTCTTCCTGCAATTTTTCCCGGATCTAATTAAAAACGGACACCTTTATATTTTGCAAACGCCTTTATTCAGGGTTAGAAATAAAAAGGAAACGAGATATTGCTATTCTGAACCGGAAAGAATCAAAGCTTTGGAAGAATTGGGCAGAAATCCTGAAATAACACGATTCAAAGGTTTGGGAGAAATTTCGCCCGATGAGTTCAAACACTTTATTGGGAAAGATATTCGTTTAGAGCCGGTTGTCATTGGGAAAGATCAAACCATCGACCAGCTTCTGGAATTTTACATGGGAAAAAACACGCCTGACCGACAAACTTTCATCCTTGAAAATTTGGTGGTTGAAGATCCCGATATCGACAAAAAACAAGTTCTGAGTGATGCAGAATGATAAATAAAAATCACAAAAACACACAGCACAAAAACACAAACAGATGAGATTAAATAATAGAAACAAAGCAGGTTTGTACAATTTTTTGAGTACTTTCTTACTGATGTTTTTTTTTGGCGGAGTAGGCGTTTTTCTTTTAGCGCGATATAAATTTGATGTTTGGGGGTTTGAAAGCATACTTTTTATTGTAGTACCGGCAATTCTTCTCGGCATTTTTTATTTGAGAGGAAGGCAAATTTTTGAGTATGACAGTGATGGAGAAGCGTTAAATTTCAAGAACAGAAATGTCATTTTATTTTTGGATCGTCCTGCAAATGATGAGTTTCCAAAATATAAACTGTTAAGTTATGAAATTGTCAATGCATACGTTTGTAAGCGCCTTTACATTACGATTTTGAGTAGAAAGGGACATTCTACTATTTTAAAATACGATGTTTCATATTTAACGAAAAGGGAACTTAGCGATCTTAAGCTCTCATTAAGTAAAGTGATTAAGGCAAATACAGAAAACAATAAGCGGCAGCAGCTGCAGCAACCATAGAGCGAGAAATTAGTTGATGGAAGAACAAGAAAATCACCACGAAGAAACCCTGAAAAAAGTTTCCGGTCTTTACAAAGATTGGTTTTTAGATTATGCCTCTTATGTAATTTTAGACCGGGCAATTCCCTCGATTTACGACGGATTCAAGCCGGTTCAGCGTAGAATTATGCATTCGATGCGTGAGTTGGAAGACGGCCGTTACAACAAAGTAGCGAACATTGTAGGAAATACGATGAAGTATCATCCGCACGGAGACGCTTCAATCACCGATGCAATGGTGCAAATTGGTCAAAAAGAACTTTTAATTGATACTCAAGGAAACTGGGGAAACATTTACACCGGAGATTCTGCGGCGGCTGCAAGATATATTGAAGCGAGATTGACGCCTTTCGCTTTGGAAGTGGTTTTCAACCCGAAAACTACAGATTGGGCAAAGTCTTATGACGGCAGAAATAACGAGCCAATTGATTTGCCTGTAAAATTCCCACTGCTTCTTGCATCAGGAGTTGAAGGAATTGGGGTTGGACTTTCCACGAAGATCATGCCGCACAATTTCAACGAGTTGATTAATGCTTCCATTGCTTATTTGAAGGGCAAAAAACTTGAGCTTTTTCCTGATTTCTTGACAGGCGGAATGTTGGATGTTTCCAATTACAACGATGGTGAACGTGGCGGAAAAATTCGGGCAAGAGCAAGAATTATCCAAAAAGATAAAAATACACTTTGTATTACCGAGCTTCCTTTCGGAAAAAACACGGGAGATTTAATTGATTCCATCATCAAAGCCAACGAAAAAGGAAAGATTAAAATCAAAAAAATTGAGGACAATACTTCCGACGAAGTTGAAATCAACATCCTTTTAAACAGCGATGTTTCTCCCGATAAAACCATCGATGCGCTTTACGCTTTTACGGATTGTGAAATTCCCATTTCTCCGAATGCATGTGTGATTGTGGGCGACAAACCCGAATTTTTATCAGTATCTGAAATTCTGAAAAGAAATACGGACCACACCGTTTCTTTGCTTAAAAAAGAATTGGAAATCGAACTTCACGAACTGCAGGAAAGTTGGCATTTTTCGTCCCTCGAACGAATTTTCATCGAGAACAGAATTTACCACGATATCGAAGAAGTAAAATCTTGGGAAGAAGTTATTTCCACCATTGACAAAGGTTTAAAACCACACACCAAACATCTTTTAAGAGCAGTAACTGAAGAAGATATCACCAGATTGACCGAAATCCGAATCAAGAGAATTTCGCGTTTCGACTTGGATAAATTCAAAGAAAACATCCTCGCTTTAGAAGGAAAAATCGAGCAGGTTAAACATCATTTGGCGAATCTCATTGCTTATGCGATTGATTATTATGCCAACATTCAGAAAAAATACGGAAAAGGGAAGGAGCGTAAAACCGAACTTCGAATTTTTGACACAATTGATGCGACGAAAGTAGCGGTGGCCAACGAAAAATTTTATGTCAACAAAGAAGAAGGTTTCATTGGAACTTCCTTGAGAAAGGATGAATATCTTTTCGACTGTTCCGATATTGACGATATCATTACCTTCCAAAAAGATGGAACGATGAAAGTGGTGAAAGTAGAACCAAAAACCTTCATCGGAAAAAATATCGAACACGTCGCAGTATGGAAAAAGAACGATAAACGCACGGTTTACAATATGATTTACCGTGAAGGAAGAGACGGTCCTTACTACATGAAACGTTTTTCTGTGACAGGAGTTACCAGAAATACGGATTATAAATTAGCATCCGACAAAAAAGGTTCAGAAATGCTTTACTTCTCGGCAAATCCAAACGGTGAAGCGGAATTGGTAACGGTTTTGTTAAAACCCAACGCCAGAATCAGAAAAAATAAAATTGAAATCGATTTCTCTGAATTGGCGATAAAAGGTCGTGATTCCAAAGGAAATTTGGTCACAAAATATGCAGTAAAAAAAGTAGATTTGAAGGAAGAAGGCCATTCTACTTTGGCGCCGAGAAAAATTTGGTTTGATGATACGGTTCGTCGCTTAAACGCAGATGCACGCGGAACCTTGCTCGGAACCTTCAAAGGGGACGATAAAATTTTGACCATCAATCCACACGGTGAAGCGAAATTGGTTTCTTTCGATTTGATGAACCGTTTCGATGACGAATATTTAATCCTCGAAAAATGGAATCCTGAACAACCGATTACCTGCATTTATTTTGATGGAGATAAAGGAATTTACTTCATTAAGAGATTTTTGTTGGAAAATACCACCAATGTTCAAAACTTCATGCCATCGGACCATCCGAAATCGTTTGTAGAAAACGTGATTGTTGCGAATAATTCAATCGCTGAAATTATTTTTGCTAAAGACAAAGGCAAAGAAAAAGAACCTGAAACCATCAATATCGACGAGTTCATTTCCGTAAAAGGAATTAAAGCGATTGGAAATCAGTTTATTAAAGACAAAGTAAAATCCATCAACATCATAATTCCTGAACCGACCGAAGAAATCAACGAAGGTTTCGATGTGGTGGAATCTACGGAAGGCCACATCAGTTTCATCGATGAAGACGTGAAGGACGAGGATTTTCCGGAAGAAGGACAGATTGGAAGCTTGTTTGATGAGTAATTTCTGATTAAAATATTTTTGAACGCGCCTTTTGGTGCGTTCTTTTTTTATTTTATTCAAATATTTCAAACTCCTCCCCATCAAAACTTGCAAAAACCATTTTAGGGTAAGAATCTTTGTGAAAAATGTTTCCGTATTTGTCAATTCCAATGGCGCCTGCAAATCCGTCGATTTCTTTTAACTCAAGAAAAGTTCGGTCGAACGCGTGTTCAATCGTCATTCCATCAGAAACTCGGGTGACAATTTTTGCGGCGGTTGCGTTGCTTACGATGTCTTCGCCAACTCCGGTGCAACTAACGGCGCAATGTTGATTGGCGTAATTGCCGGCAACGGTTGCAGAATCGGAGATTCTTCCCACCAATTCAAAACCTTTTCCACCTGTGGAAGTTGCTGCGGCTAAATTTCCATGAGCATCGATCGCCACACAACCAACCGTTCCTTTCCCGCCGTTTTTTAATTTTTCTTCGTATTCTTTTCTACGTTGTGGAATCTCCGTTGAAAAATCTTGGAAACCATATTCTGTGGCGTATTTTTTCGCACCATTTCCGCCCAAAACTCGATCATCTTCTTTCATCAAAACTTGGGCAACTTCAATCGGATTTTTTACATTTTCGATATTAATCACACCCGAAAACTTTTGAGTTTCGCCATTCATCAAAGAAGCACTCATCCTGATTTTCCCGTCGCTTTGAATTTGAGAACCAATTCCTGCATTGAAAAGCGAATCATCTTCCAACAAAGAAACTGCATAAACCACTGTTTCTTCCGCAGAATGATTTTTCAAAAAGTCGAAAGCTTTTGAAGCGATTTCTTTCAAGGAATTTTGTTTGGCAACCTTCACTTCGTGGCTTTGGTCGCTTTCGGAAAAAAATCCACCGTGGATGATTAGTTTCATCAAAGAATTTATTTAGGTTTAAAGTTTAAGGTTTCAAGTTCCAGGTTTCAAGTTTCAAAAATTCACAATTTACTTCCGAAGCAAAATTCATTGCGAAGCAAATTCACTTTTATCTTTTGCCTTGTATATTGTTTCTTTTTTACGTTTGTGGAATCGGGCTATACTGCGAATTCACAATCGTTAAATCTTTAGTTTTCAAGTCGAAATGGTCGTTTTGCGACATCACATGCACAATCAAATTGTCAATAGAAATCGGCTCTCCAAGTTGAATGTTGGTTAAATTGGTGTCCTTAATAAATCTACCGTCCACCAAAATCACGAGTCCGGAACCAATGGCGGTCATCACGTCATCTTTTATGAAAAGTCCGGTATCTTCACCAAGTCCTATTCCCAAAGTTCGCGGATTGTTGACTACTGCCTGAAAAAGTCTTCCAATTCTTCCACGTTGCACGAAATGCGTATCAACAATAACATTTTCAATAAATCCTAAACCTTGTGTGGTTTTAATTTCGCCTTTCAAAAGCGCTTCGCTGCTCGAACCTTGATAAATCATATTTTCCGAAGCGGCGGCTGCACCTGCAGAAGTTCCTGCGTAAATAAAATCCTGTTCCTGATATTTTAGAAGAATGGCATCATGAAATCTTGTTCCACCCAAAATCGAAGTCAAGCGAAGTTGATCACCACCGGTCAACATTATCACATCTGCGGCATTTGCTCTTGCCACCATTGCGTCTGAATTAGCCTGTTCACGGTTTTGAATATCCAAAATATTGACATTTTTCGCACCCAAAAACTCGAACGCCTTCTTGTATTCAGGTCCAACAATTTGGGGAATTTGTGAGGCAGTGGTAATAATTTCGATGACAGAATCTTCCTTCAGTTTGGATTCGTTGATGATTTTTCTTAAGATTCCTCTTTCAAAAAAATTGAGGTTTTTCTCGACATTGTTATCGTAATCGGTCTCCGCAAAACTGCCTTTGTTTACGGCACCGCCGATGATCATTAATTTTCCGGCTGGTCTCATATATTGCAAATTTAAAAAAATTATTAAATGATGTTAAAATCTTTACCAATAAAATTGAATTCATTTTCAACAATGAAAATTTTTAATCAGTTGCAGAAATCATTCAGAAAATCAAATATTTTGTCGGAATTGTTAAGCTTTTCTATTATCTTTGGTTATAGAATAAATTTAAAAGTTTAAAAAAACGTCCATTAACTATATGAAAATCGAAAAAATACAGGTTTTAAGAGGTCCGAATATTTGGAGCATCCGCAGAAAAAAATTGATTCAGATGCGTTTAGATCTTGAAGAAGTTGAACATCAACCCACCAATAAAATTCCAGGATTTAGAGAAAGATTGGAAAAATTGATTCCTTCTTTGATTACGCACCGCTGTTCGGAAGGTGTTGAAGGTGGTTTCTTCCAACGTGTGGAAATGGGGACGTGGATGGGACACGTCATTGAACACATTGCCCTGGAAATTCAAACTTTGGCGGGAATGGACACCGGTTTCGGAAGAACCCGGGAAACCAAAACACCTGGAGTTTACAACGTGGTTTTCTCCTATATCGAAGAAAATTCCGGAGTTTACACTGCGGAACAATCAGTGGAAATCGCACAATGCTTAATTGATGGAACGGATTATGACATAGATGCTTGCATTAAGCGTTTGAAAGAAATTCGGGAACGTGAAAGACTTGGACCTTCAACCGGAAGTATCGTGGAAGAAGCTGTTGCGAGAAACATTCCGTGGATTCGATTGGGGAAAAATTCTTTGGTTCAATTGGGATATGGCGTAAATCAGCAACGGTTTCAGGCGACAATTACGGGTAATACAAGTTCCATCGCGGTTGATATTGCGTGCAACAAAGAACTCACGAAAAAAATGTTGGACGATGCCGCAATTCCCGTTCCGACCGGAGATTTGGTGGTGGATGAAGAAGACTTGGAAAGAGTAATTAGAAAAATCGGCTATCCCATTGTGCTGAAACCGCTCGATGGAAACCACGGAAGAGGTCAATCCATCAACGTAAACGATTGGGAAACAGCGAAAATAGGTTTGCAACATGCACAAACCGTCTCAAGAAAAGTGATTGTCGAAAGATATGTTACAGGCTACGATTTCAGAGTTTTGGTTATAAATCATAAAATGGTTGCTGCTGCGAGAAGAGTTCCAGCAAATGTTGTAGGAGACGGCGAAATGAACATTCAACAACTGATCGATAAAGAAAATCTCGACCCAAGAAGAGGTTATGGTCATGAAAATGTTTTAACCGAAATCTTGGTGGATAAAGACACGAACGAACTTTTAGAAAAACTTAATTACACTTTAGAAAGCGTACCCCAAAAAGGAGAAATCGTATATTTAAAATCTACGGCAAATCTTTCTACTGGGGGAACCTCGATTGATGTGACCGACATGATTCACCCCGAAAATGTCACCATGTGCGAAAGGGTTTCAAAAATAATTGGACTTGATGTTTGCGGAATCGACATCATGGCGGAAAATCTTACGCAACCCTTAAAAGAAAGTGGCGGTGCGATTTTGGAAGTCAACGCAGCTCCCGGATTTAGAATGCACCTCGCTCCAAGTGAAGGTTTGCCGAGAAACGTTGCCGCTCCTGTTGTCGATATGCTTTATCCACAAGGAAAACCGGTGAGAATCCCAATCATCGCTGTAACCGGAACCAACGGCAAAACAACCACGACAAGATTAATCGCACACATTGTAAAAAATAACGGTTATCGAGTAGGTTTCACCACTTCTGATGGAATTTACATTCAGAATACCATGCTTACAAAAGGTGATACAACCGGACCAATTTCCGCTGAATTTGTTCTGAAAGATCCAACGGTGGAATTTGCCGTTTTGGAAACTGCAAGAGGTGGAATTTTGCGTTCAGGATTGGGTTTCAGTTATTGCGACATCGGTGTTTTGACGAATATTAAAGAAGACCATTTAGGTTTGAGCGACATCCACAATTTGAAGGATTTAACGCGTGTAAAAAGAGTTGTTCTCGATTCCGTAAAAAAAGACGGGTGGAGTGTTTTGAATGCAGACGACGACTATTCCATGAGATTGATGCCGGAATTGGATTCCAAAGTCGCACTCTTTAGTTTGGATGAAAACAATCCACACATCAAAAAATTCGCGAAAGAGGGAAAAATTACCTGTGTTTACGAAGATGGTTTCATCACCATTAAAAAAGGCGACTGGAAAATTCGTGTTGCTAAAGCTCACAACATTCCAATCACAATGGAAGGAAAGGCGAAATTTATGATTTCCAATGTTTTGGCGGCAAGTTTGGCGACTTACCTTTATGGGTTTGAGATTGAGGATATTTCAAATTCATTGCGAACTTTTATTCCGAGTGCACAATTAACTCCGGGAAGACTGAATATTTTTAAATTTAAGAATTTCAAGGTTCTGATTGATTTCGCACACAATCCTGCAGGTTATGAAGCCATAGAAGATTATCTGAAAAATGTGGAAGCATCCAAAAAAATTGGAATTATTGCCGGTGTAGGAGATCGAAGAGATGAAGACATCAAAGAATGCGGAAGGATTGCTGGAAGAATGTTCGATTATGTGATTATTCGTAACGAGAAGCACTTGCGTGGCAGAACTGAAGAAGAAATCAACGGCCTTATTATTTCTGGAATGCAGGAATCGGGTAGTGCGGTGAATTATGAAATTATTCCAAAAGAAATTGAAGCCTTGAAGCACGCAATGAGCATGGCGGAAGAAGGAACCTTTATCACTGCACTTTCCGACGTAGTTTCTAATGCAATCGACTTGGTTCAGGAATATCAGAACAAGGAGCTTTTAGAGGAAGGTAAACTTTAATAAGCAATACTTAAATTATAAAAAAACCGTTCAAATCGAACGGTTTTTTCTATTATATTTTTAAAAGTTCGATGGTCCTCTCCGGGTTTTCGGATGAAAAAACTGCGTTTCCGGCAACCAAAACATCGGCTCCGGCTTCGAAAAGTTTTCCCGCATTGTCCAAATTCACACCGCCATCAACTTGAATTAAAGCGGTTGAGTTATTAGAAATGATCAAGTCTTTAGTTTCAGCGATTTTTTTGTAGGTATTTTCAATGAATTTCTGTCCGCCAAAACCGGGATTCACGCTCATCAATAAAACCAAATCAACATCCGCAATAATATCTTCCAACATGAGAACTGGAGTTGAAGGATTGAGAACTAATCCTGCTTTCGCACCTTTATCCTGAATCAAATTAATAGTTCGGTGAAGATGAACACACGCTTCGTAATGCACAGAAACCAAATCCGCTCCGTGATTGATAAATTCTTCTACATATTTTTCTGGTTCAACGATCATTAAATGTACATCCACAAATTTTTTGGAAAACTTCTTAACCGTTTTCATCACGGGAAATCCGAAGGAAATATTGGGAACAAATCTTCCGTCCATCACATCTACATGCAGCCAATCAGCTTGCGAAAGGTTGAGCATTTCGATATCTCTTTCCAAATTCCCGAAATCCGCAGAAAGCAGGGAAGGAGCGATGAGTTTTGTTTTCATTTTTTTACTTTGTTTATTTCTACTTTTTCTGATCTTTAAAATATTTTTTTCCAATTTCTTCGGAGCAGTCAGTTCCTGAATCAAGCGATAGTTTCCAGTTTCCTTTTTCATCACGCTTCCAAATGCTTACATAATAGGAATATGAAGTTTCCGTTTTTCCGTTCACCTCATAAGTAGCCTTCCCAACTCCATACGTATAACCCATATCGTTGGATTTAGAAACTTCTGCCTTCAGTGGAATCCAGTCCAAAGATTTTAATTTGGAAAAATTTTCAATGCTCTTGTCTCGATCAGTAATGATTCCGGCTTTATAAGAGAATGTTGTAGTATTTGTAGCCAAATACGTTTCGAAAGCAGTTTTCACCCCTTTGTCTCGGGATAGTTTTGCAAAACTTTCGTCGGACTTTAAAAGTTGTTTCTCCGCCTTAGTTTGTGCAAAGAACCACACATTCATAAAAATGAACAGCAAAGCGAAATGGGTTTTCATAGGGTTGCGGTTTTAAGTTTATTTAGTGGTACTTCAAATTCATGGTTGGTTTTATTTTCAATAAAGTTTCATAAATCAGCTGAATCACATTGGACACATCTTCCTTGGAAACCATTTCCACCGTTGTGTGCATATAACGCAGCGGAAGCGAAATCAGTGCAGAAGGAGTTCCGCCGTTGGAATGTGCAAAAGCATCGGTATCGGTTCCTGTTGCTCTACTTGCAGCCGCTCTTTGAAAAGGAATTTTTTTGGTTTTTGCCGTTTCAACGATCAGTTCGCGCAAATTGTGATGAATACTTGGTGCGTAGAAAATTACGGGACCATTACCACATTTTTGATCACCTTCCTTTTTCTTTTCAATCATGGGAGTTGTGGTGTCGTGTGTGACATCAGTAATAATCGCAATATTCGGTTTAATAGTGTCTGCAATCATATCCGCTCCGTAAAGTCCAACCTCCTCTTGAACAGAATTGGTAATGTACAAACCAAATGGAAGTTTCTTTTTATTTTCCTTTAAAAGCCGTGCAACTTCGGCAATCATAAACCCGCCGATTCGGTTGTCTAAAGCTCGACACACAAAATATCGGTCATTCAGTTCGAAAAATTCATCAGGATAAGTAATCATGGTTCCCACGAAAATTCCCAAATCTTCCACTTCTTTTTTGGAAGTCGCGCCGCAATCGATGAAAATATTTTCAATTTTTGGGGTGGTTTCTTTTTCAGCACCGATTCTCGTATGAATTGCAGGCCAACCGAAAACACCTTTCACGATTCCTTTTTCGCCGTGAATATTGACCACTTTTGAAGGGGCAATCATTTGGTCTGAACCGCCGTTTCGAATGACGTAAATTAGGCCATCATCGGTGATATAATTCACGTACCAAGAAATTTCATCGGCGTGTGCTTCAATAACGACCTTAAATTCAGCTTCAGGATTAATGATTCCATAGCAAGTTCCGTAATGATCAAACTGTATTGTATCGACATAAGGTTTGATGTAATTCATCCACACTTTTTGCCCGTTGTGTTCGTAACCTGTTGGAGATGCGGTATTTAAATATTCTTCTAAAAATTTTAGGGATTTTTTTTCAAATTTCATGTAAAAGGGAATGAATTTTGTTAAAATTTTGTTTGATTTAATTGGAAGTAAAAGTAATGAAATTATATAAAACGGTTTTTATTTTTCTATTATTTTCGGCATTTACGATGAATGCGCAGGAAATCAGACAAATGAAACCACTTCGTGAGTACCCGCCTGAATTGCTGAAAACAGACGAGTTCGGCAACAAATATTATTACGACGAATCTCAGAAAGCAAGAATTTACGAAATAAATGGTGAAAATGTGGTGGTAATGGATGAGCTGATCCTTTTAAATAAGCCTCGCTTCAACAACAGTCTCGACCAAAATTATTACTATTTTCTTAACAAAAAACTGAATCGTGTTTATCCACTTTTTTTAACGGCCTTAGAACAATATCAAGATATTCAGGCTGATTTAAGCAATCTTGATAAAGGCGATCAGCGAAAATATGTCAATGACAGACAGAAAGATTTGGCGAATCAATACGAAACCCAACTGCGGGATTTGACGACCAGTGAAGGTAGAGTTTTTGCAAAATTGATGAACCGAGCTACAGGAAAAACGGTCTATGAAATCATCAAGGAACTTCGCGGCGGATGGAGTGCATTTTGGTGGAACGTGAAAGGAAATATTGCCGATGTGAGCATCAAAGAACCCTATGATCCGCATGTGAATAGAACTGACCAATTTGTAGAATCTCTTTTACAGAGCAATTGGAATGCGGGTTACTTGACGCCGTATCCAGGTTATCAAGACTTCAAGATAAAAAAATAGTTATTTAAACTTTTCTCTCAATTTTTCAAAAGCAATCTTATCAATAGGTAGAGGAAATGGGTTTTCATCGTTATCGATGGGAATCCATTCTATTTTTTCGATGCATGGATCCATGATGAGAAACTCGTCGTTATCAATAATTTCTACCATATAGTAGATAGTGAGAAGTTGCTCATTTTCTCGAAAACGGGAAACCAAAAATTCTTCCTGCGTGTAAAGATGACCCAAAATTCTTATTTTACAGTTCAGTTCTTCTTCAAATTCGCGATGAAGACAATCAAGAATTCCTTCCCCAAATTCCAATCCACCTCCCGGAAGTTTCATCAGGTGATCACCTGCATATTCTTCGTGCAATGCCAAAACTTTTCCGTTCTTAATTGCTGCAGCATAAACTCTGATGTTGATTTTATCGACCATTTTCTATTTAATGTTTTTCAAATTTAGTAATTTCTTTGATACGAGATGTGACACGCGGGTTACGAGATTTGGGATTTGTAGGGATGTGAACTTTTACAATTAAAGTACAATTCACTATAAACAGCGAAGCAAATTCACTACTGAGATTATTAATTATTGCTTGTTAATTGTTCATTTTTAAAAGCGTTAATCATTTCCCTTTTTCCCGGCGGTCCGTCTTTTTTTTGTACTTTAAAATTGAGTTCTTCTAAAATCCTTCGCACACTTCCTTTTGAAGAATACGTTGTTAAAAGTCCGCCTGTTTTCATTTTATCTGCAACCATTTCAAACAAAGGCTTTTCCCACAAGTCAGGTTGAACTCTAGCTCCGAAACAGTCGAAATAAACCAGGTCAATTTCGGGTAAATCAAGGTTTTTTAATTCGAAAAAATCACTTTGAAATTTGGTGAAAAAGAAGTTTGGGAAAATTTCGGTCGTTTTATTCCATTCACACTCGTGTAATTTTTGGTTGTATTCCTTAATATTAGGTTCATCGAAAAAAGAATCATAAGACAATTCCCTAACTTCTGATTCGTTTACGGGATATTTTTCTAATGTATAATAATAAATAATATGATTTTTGTCAGTTTTCAAAAATTCATCAATTGTCACCAAAACATTAAGACCTGTCCCAAAACCGAGTTCTAAAATATGAATTTCGTAATTATTTTTTAAATTTAATCCATATTTAATAAATACATGTTTTGCTTCTTGAAGTGCACCATGATGGGAATGATAGTTCTCATTTAAATCACTGATATATAAAGTTTTACTTCCGTCTGAAGTGGTTTTGATTTCTCTGTTCATCGCAAATTTTTTCAAAATTAATTTAATATTTTGATATTTAAAAAATTATTTTAAATTTGTAGAACATCAACAAAAATTTTAAAAATGATAATTCAAAAATCTACCAATCCGAGAATTTCAACATTCGATCCTCATAATTTTTCTTTCGGAAACACCTTTATCGACCACATGGTAATTTGTGAGTACGAAAACGGGAGATGGGGCGATGTGAAATTGGTTCCGTACGGTCCGCTTCCTTTTTCTCCCGCAATGATGGGCGTGAATTACGGACAGGCTTGTTTCGAGGGAATGAAGGCGTACAAAGACAAAGATGGTCAGGTTTTTTTATTCAGACCGGAAAAGAATTTTTCTAGAATCAACAAATCCGCGACTAGACTTGCAATGCCGGAAGTGTCGGAAGAAATGTTTTTGGAAGGATTAAAAGCGTTGGTTGATATCGACAGAGATTGGATTCCTCACGGAGAAGGAATGTCTTTATATATTCGACCGCTAATTTTCGCGACGGAAGAAGCTTTGAAAGCAAGAATCGCTAATAAATATATGTTTGCAATCGTGGCAACTCCTGCGAAAAGCTATTATACAGAACCGGTTTCTGTGAAAATTTCAGATTTCTATTCAAGAGCGGCAAACGGTGGAGTAGGTTCTGCAAAAGCTGCAGGAAACTACGCGGCATCTTTCTATCCAACAAAATTGGCGATTGAGGAGGGTTACGAACAAATTATTTGGACGGACGATTCTACCCACGAATATTTTGAGGAAAGTGGAACGATGAACGTTTTCGTGAGAATTAATGACACGATTTATACACCGCCAACTTCAGAAAAAATTCTTGATGGTGTAACCAGAGACAGTTTCATTCAGTTGGCGAAACACAGAGGAATAGAGGTGAAAATCGAGCCTGTTTCCGTAAAAGCTGTTGTGGAAGCACATAAAAACGGAACTTTAAAAGAAGTTTGGGGAGTTGGAACTGCTGTGGTAACAAGCGTTTTCCAAGCTTTGGGTTATAAGGGTGAAAAATTGGAATTGCCGAAATTGCCTGCTGAAGAAAGTTACGCATTAACTTTACAGAAAGATTTGGTGGATATTCAAACCAACAATTCGGAGGATCCTTTCGGATGGAGGGTTTTAGTTGAAAAAAACGTCATGGAAACGGCTTAATCTTCCATTAAAATAAAATAGAAAACCGGGAAAAATTTTCGCCCGGTTTTTTCGTTTTAGAATGTGGTGCGAATTCCTTATTTTCGCAAAAGTTTTTATGAAAAAATTGATTTTGTTTTCGTCATTAATGATAATTGGTTGTGCGCAGAACAATCAGGCTCATCCGCCCGTTGGAGGAATTTTAAGTCAGGAAGATTTGAATGTTTCGAAGAATCGGGCAAAAAATTTAAACCAAACAGAACGAATTCAAATTCAGGATTGGATCAATAATCAGAATGAAAAATTTTATCCGATGAGTCTAAATTATTGGGTAAATATCGAAAATTTAAGTCAGAAAAACAGAAAAGCAGACGGAGAAGAAATTTCCTATCAATATGTTCTTTACGATTTCGACAACGTAAAGCTGTATGAAGTTCCAAAAAAAAATCTCAATGTACAATTCGGAAAATTTGAAGATTTGAAGGCAGTTGAAGACGCTTTGAGATATTTGGAAAAAAATCAGGAAGCCACACTTTTAGTCCCTTCAGTTTTAGCATTCGGAACTTACGGTGATAACGATAAAATCCCGAACGACATGCCTTTAATCATTAAAATAAAAGTACTTTAAAAATTAGTATTCATGATAAAAAAGAGTTTTTTAATCGCTTTGGCGATATCTTTAACAAGTTGTACCCCAATTTATAAAAAAATGAACGTAGACAAAGAAACTTACGAAAGTCTGAAAGACGGACTTTATGCCAATTTCCAAACTTCCAAAGGAAATATGATTGTGAAATTCGAAGACAAAAAAGCACCGGTTACCGTTGCGAATTTTGTTGGTTTGGCGGAAGGAAAAATTGATAACACCGCAAAAGCGAAAGGAGTTCCATTTTATGACGGAACGATTTTCCACAGAGTCATCAAAGATTTCATGATTCAGGGAGGCGATCCAAAAGGAACAGGAATGGGCGATCCGGGATATAAATTCGAGGACGAAAAAAATGATTTGCAACACACCGGAAAAGGAATTCTTTCCATGGCAAATTCAGGACCGAATACAAACGGTTCCCAGTTTTTCATCACCGAAGTGGCGACACCTTGGTTGGATGGAAGACACACGATTTTCGGCCAAGTAGTAAAAGGCGAAAATGTAATCGATGCGATTGCAAATGTTGAAAAAGGCGCTCAAGACAAACCAAAGACAGATGTTGTTTTAGAGAAAGTTTCTGTTTTCAGCAAAGGTGACGAATATAAAAATTACGATGCCGCTAAAGTTTTTAATGAAGGAAAAGGAAAAATCCAGGAAAACAACAAAGCCATCACTGCAAAAATGGAAGCTGAAAAGAAAAGAAAAGAAGAAGAATTTGCTGCAAACCAACAAAAATTGGTTGACGAGTTGAAAGCGGGAATGCAGTCAACTCCTTCAGGATTGTATTATAAAATCACAAAAACTACCAATGGAGTTGCTCCAAAAGCAGGTGACCAAGTTTCGGTACATTATGCAGGAAAATTGGTGGACGGTTCTGAATTCGATTCTTCATTCAAAAGAAATCAGCCGATTGATATTCCTATCGGAATGGGACAAGTAATCAAAGGTTGGGATGAAGGAATTCTTTTATTGAAAGAAGGGGAAACCGCAACTTTGTTAATTCCATCCGAATTAGGTTATGGAGCGAGAGGAGCAGGAGGAGTAATTCCGCCAAATGCATGGCTGGTTTTCGATGTAGAGTTGGTGAAAGTGAAAAGCAACGCCGTGAAATAATCAACAATAAATAGTTAAAAAAGAGCAGAAAAAAACTGCTCTTTTTTTGTTTTAAGAAGAAACTCTTTCTCCACACTTTTTACAATAATTGGCATCATCATCAATGTCCGTATTGCTACATCTTGGACAAACCAATTCGTAAATCTGTCTCTTATTACGCATTTCCGCGGTAATAATTCCTGTAGGAACGGCAATGATAGAATAACCAGCCAACATTAAAACAATTGCGAAAAATTTTCCTAAAGGAGTTGTAGGAGAAACATCGCCATATCCAACAGTAGTTACCGTTACAACTGCCCAATAAATACTTTGCGGAATGCTCTCAAAACCTTCACGATGACCTTCAACCATAAACATCATCGAACCTACAATCACGGAAAAAATCATTAAAAACAAGAGGAAAATGTAGATTTTTCGGGAACTTTTTTTCATGGCGCTCACAATCAGATAACCATCGTTCATAAAATCCAAAAGATTTAGAATACGGAAAATCCTAAGCATTCTAAGCATCCTAATAATCAGGAAATACTTGGTAATCGGGAAAAACAAACTGAGATAGAATGGTAAAATTGCCAAAAAATCGATGATTCCGAAGAAACTAAAAATATAATCTTTCTTATTTCGAACTACAACGATTCTTAAAATATATTCTACTGTAAAAATAAGTGTAATGAAAATCTCTAAAACCACAAAAAAAAGGTGAAGTTTGGCGTCATAAATCTTAACACTCTCCATCATGACGATGAAGGTGCTCAATAAAATTAACACCAAAAGAGTCAGGTCGAAAAGCCTTCCCATTTTGGTATCGGACTTAAAGATAATGCGGAAAAGCTGTCTCTTCCACTTTGTTTTTTCCGGGAGATAGTTGTGTTCTTTTTCGTTTACGTGTTCCATAATAAATAGAATTGTAGGAAATAAATTCTTATTTTCGCTACAAACTTAAAGAAAATGACGGTAAAAGAAGCAGTTTCCGAAATTGAAAAAAAAATTCCCGCAAAACAGGCGGAAAGTTTTGATAATGTTGGACTTCTATGTGGAAATCCTGACAGAGAAATCACCGGAATTCTTGTTTGTCATGACGCCTTGGAAAATGTGGTGGAAGAAGCTGTTTCAAAGAACTGCAATTTAATCGTCACTTTTCACCCTATTATTTTCTCTGGATTAAAGTCTTTGACCGGTAAAAATTATGTTGAAAAAGCAGTTTTGAAAGCCATTGAAAATAAAATTGCCATTTATGCTATTCATACCGCTTTCGATAACGACTATTTCGGGGTGAATTTTGGAATTTGCGAAAAATTAGGTTTAAGAAATCAAAAAATTTTAATGCCGAAATCTGAAAACCTCAAAAAGCTCGAAGTTTATGTTCCAAATGATTATTCCGAAAAAGTAAAAAACGCTTTGTTTGAGGCAGGTGCGGGAAATATCGGTTTTTATGACGAATGCAGTTTTTCAATCTCAGGAACTGGAACTTTCCGACCCATGGAAGGATCGAAACCTTTTTCAGGAGAATTAAATGTTCGTGAAAATGTATATGAAGAAATGATTTCCGTGATTTTCGAGAATTTTAAACAACAACAAATTATCGCGGCAATGAAATCGGCGCATCCTTACGAAGAAGTCGCTTATCAAATAATCAAATTAGAAAATGAAAATCAGTTTTTAGGTTTGGGAAGATTCGGCGATTTTGAAAATGAAATGTCCGAAGAAGAATTTTTAAATTTCGTTAAAGAGAAATTTAATCTAAAAGTCATTCGTCATACAAGGTTTAATTCTAAGAAAATCAAGAGAGTAGGCGTTCTTGGCGGCAGTGGAGCAAGCGGAATCGGCGCAGCAATTTCCCGAAAATGTGACGCTTATTTAACAGGCGACATGAAATACCACGATTTTTTTCAAAATGAAGGTAAAATGATGATTTGCGACATCGGACATTTCGAGTCGGAACAATTTGTAACCCAACAATTAGTTGAGATTTTGTCGGAAATTTTTCCTAAATTTGCAGTCTCAAAATCTGTTGAGAAAACCAATCCTGTAAATTATTTTTTATAAAATATGGCTAAAAAAACTGTAGAAATCTCTGTTGAAGATAAGTTAAGAGCTCTTTATGACCTGCAAATCATCGATTCAAGATTAGACGAAATCCGCAACACGAGAGGCGAGTTGCCAATCGAGGTAGAAGATTTGGAAATCGAAATCGAAGGTCTGGAAAAGAGAGCTGAAAAATTTCAAAACGAAATCAAGGAGCAAAACGATGAAATTAAAACTAAAAATGAAGTCATCAATCACGCTAAATCTTTGATTGACAAATACAAAGCTCAACAGGACAACGTAAGAAATAACAAAGAATTCGAAGCACTCGGAAAAGAAATCGAGTTCCAGGAACTTGAAATTCAGTTGGCTGAGAAAAGAATCAAAGAATTTGGCGCCAAGATTTCACACAAGAACGAAACACTTGATGAATTGACCAATAAAATTGACGAGCTTAAAAGCCATTTGAAATTCAAAAAAGAGGAGCTTGAAAGCTTGGTGGCAGAAACTCAAAAAGAGGAGGAATTCTTACTTGAAAAGTCAAAGGAATTCGCTAAAAATATAGACGAAAGACTGTTGGCTTCTTACCAAAGAATCCGCTCAAGTTCACCGACCGGACTTGCTGTTGTAGGCCTTGAAAGAGGTGCACCAAAAGGTTCTTTCTTTACCATTCCGCCACAAAAACAAATGGAAATCGCGCAGAGAAAGAAAATCATCATCGACGAACATTCAGGAAAAATCCTCATCGACGACGATATGGTAAACGAAGAGAACGAAAAAATGAAAGAAATTATCAAGTTTTAATTCTTTCTGAAACAAAAAAAAACGGTTTGAAAAATTTTCAAACCGTTCTTTATTTAGCTTATTTCAACCTTCTCCAAACATTCTCTCAATCGCTTCATGGATTCTTTTAATTCCTCCTCAGAAGCGGCATAAGAAAAACGAATACATTCCGGATTACCAAAAGAAACGCCACCAACTGTTCCAACATGTGCACTGTCTAAAAGAAACATGGCGAAATCATCCGCATCTTTAATGTAGATTCCATTCAAAGTTTTTCCGCAGTAATAAGAAATATCGGGGAAAAAATAAAATGCAGCTTTCGGATAATTTACCTTAAAGTTGGGAACTTCTTTCAGCAAATCATACACAATATCTCTTCTTTTTCTAAATTCGTCAATCATGTATTGATATTCGGATGGCGAAGATTTTAATGCGGTAATCGAAGCTTTTTGCGCCATCGTATTGGCTCCGCTCGTCATTTGTCCCTGAATTTTTTCACACGCTTTTGCCAACCAGGTCGGACAAGCCGAATAACCGATTCTCCATCCCGTCATTGCAAACGCTTTCGACATTCCGTTGATTACTGCCGTTTGTTCATAAACTTGTGGGAATTCTGCAATGGAAGTGTGTGTTCCATCGTAATTAATCCGTTCGTAAATTTCATCAGAAATAATGGTGATTTGCGGATGTTTTGCAATCACATTGGCAATTTTTTCCAAT
Organism: Candidatus Kaistella beijingensis; assembly: GCF_020084865.1. Classification (NCBI taxonomy): domain Bacteria; kingdom Pseudomonadati; phylum Bacteroidota; class Flavobacteriia; order Flavobacteriales; family Weeksellaceae; genus Kaistella; species Candidatus Kaistella beijingensis. The sequence goes on from NZ_CP071953.1 coordinate 501,722, forward strand.
TCTTCATAGGTGTAAAAACTTCCGGAAGGATTACAGGGTGAACTATAAAGAAGTGCTTTCGTTTTCGGCGTAATTGCGTTTTCAAGCTGTTCAGCAGTCATTTTAAAATCAGTGTCAATCGACGTTTCAATGAAGACCGATTTTCCACCCATCATTTTCACCATTTCATCATAACTCACCCAATATGGAGCGGGAAGAATCACTTCGTCGCCATCATTAATAATGGAAGCAAGAACGTTTAAAATCGATTGTTTTGCGCCGTTTGAAACACAAATTTGGTTGGGAATATATTCCAAATTGTTATCTCTCTTCAATTTCTCGCAAACTGCTTCACGCAAATCCAGAAATCCCGGAACAGGAGAGTAGTGGCTGAAATTATTGTTGATCGCATCAAAAGCCGCTTCTTTTATATTTTTCGGAACGTCGAAATCGGGTTCACCAAGTGTTAAACTTATTACATCGATTCCTTTGGCTTTCATTTCGCGCACTTTGTTGCTCATGACGAAAGTTTGCGAAAAACTCATCCTGTTCAGACGTTCTGAAAATTTTTCCATAATAATTTTTACTTTTTTCAAAGATAAAAGTTTAGTTTGAGTCTGCAAAAACTAGTTTTGTGGTTTGGTTTCTTTAATTTTGTATCAAATCATTTTTAAAAATGTCCGTAGAATTAATACTAAAATATTTTCCTAATCTCACCGAAGAACAAAAATCCCAATTCGAAAAACTCGAAGAATTGTATAAAGACTGGAACGAAAAAATCAATGTCATTTCCCGAAAAGATATGGATTCGCTGTATGAAAAACACATTCTTCATTCGTTGGGAATTGCAAAGGTGATGGAGTTTTCTCCCCGCACAAAAGTTCTAGACATTGGAACAGGTGGCGGTTTTCCCGGAATTCCACTTGCGATTTTATTCCCTGAAGTTCAGTTTACTTTGATTGATTCTATCGGCAAAAAAATCACCGTCGTAAAAGAAGTTTCCGAAGGAATTGGTTTGAAAAATGTAACTGCCATTCACGGAAGAGCAGAACAGCTAAAAGAAAAATTTCATTTCGTGGTAAGTCGAGCGGTGACACAAATGCCTGTTTTTCTCCGATGGTTAAAGGGAAAATTCGAAAAAGAACAGTTCAACCCAAAACATAACGGAGTTCTGTATTTGAAAGGCGGCGATTTAGGCGATGAACTCGCTGGATTAAAGGTTGAAATCACCGAGTTGAAGAAATTTTTTGAAGGCGAATTTTTCGAGACCAAAAAAGTAGTATATTTATCTAAAGGAAATTTCAAATCGTAAATTATAATAAGAGGCTTCTTTTATCCGTTTTATTAAAAAAAATTGACGCTATGAAGAAATTAATTTTACTTGCTCCTTTAGTTGCAGCGCTTTTTTTAACCAGCTGTAAGGACGACCGTTTTGAGGGTGACGAAATAACGAGTATTGATCCGGTAAAAATTGACAGCGTAAATATTCCGAAAGATTCTATGGCAGTTTTGTCGGTAATGCCAATCAAGACGTATTCAAATTTTACGTCTAAATGTGAAGGTTTTTACGGATACGATTACGTCCATACCAACGAGTTTATCAGAAACGTGACTTCCTACAAATTCAAAACCACCGCACAGTGCGGAGATCAGGTTACCCGATCTTCTCAGATTAATTTTCAGCCTCAGAAAGTGGGAAATTACAGCTTTAAATTTTGGAACGGAAAAAATGCAGCTGGAGAAAATGTGTGGATTCAGAAAAGCATAAAAGTCTATTAGAAATAAAATTTTAAATTTCAATCTAAAACATCAAGAAGTATAAATTTCTTGGTGTTTTTCTATTTAAAATCCTTATTTTTCATTTTTGAAAAGCCATGAAATTTCTCAACCAAATCATTTCCGAACTTTTGAATCAGAACAAAGATCTGTCTGAATACAATCTTGTGCTGCCGGGCAAAAGACCGGTTGTTTTCATCAAACAGATTTTAAAAGAAAAACAATATTCCGGCTTTCTTCCGAACTTTTTTACCATAGAAGATTTGATTAAAGAAATCTCTGAAAAACAATCTGTTCAAGGAATTTCATTATGGCTTTTTGCTTTTGAGATTTATCGTGAAATTCAGCCCAATGAAGATTTTTCTAACTTTTTAAAATGGTTCCCGACCTTGTTAAAAGATTGGGACGATATGTTGAAGTTTTCGCAAAGCGACAAAGCCGTTTTGGAATATATGTTCGATGAAGAACGCATCAAAAATTGGTCAGAAAATTTAGGCGAATCCGAAGAAACTCCACGAAAGAAGTTTCTGAATTTTTGGCAGAAAATGAATCTCTTTTTACCGGTTTTGAAGCAGAGACTCAATGAAAAAAATTGGGCAACTTCGGGAATGACCCATGAATTTGCACGAAATAAAATTGAAGATTTTGCTCAAAAAACCAACCAAAAATTTGTGTTTTGCGGTTTCAACGCATTTACTCCCGTTGAAGAAAAATTGGTAAGAAACCTTTTGCAATGGGACAAAGCCCAATGTTTTTTTCAAGCCGACGAATATTATATCAATGATGAAAAACAGGAAGCTGGAAAATTTTTGCGACAAATAAAAACTTGGAAGGAATTCAACGGGAGCAGAAATTTTCAATGGCTCGAAAATGATTTTTCAAAACAGAAGAATATCAAGGTTTACGAAGTTTCGGGAAACATCACCCAAACCAAAGTTCTACCTGAAATTTTTAAAGAAATCAGTGATGAAAACCTTTCAAACACTGCTGTTATTTTATTGGATGAAAATCTCCTTCCCGCAAGTTTGGATGCGATGAATTCGGTGAAACATCTGAATATCACGATGGGATTTCCCCTGAAAAATTTAGGTTTTAGTAACGCCATAAAACAACTTTTCTATCTTCAAAAACAGTTGGAGAAAAAGGATTCTTCGTATTACTACAACGACGTTTTATTAGTTTTAGAAGAACTTCCGAATGATGAAATTGATTTGGAAATCATCTCAAATTTCAAGTCAAAAATTGAGGAAAGAAATATTGTTTACATTTCGAAAAAGCAGTTTACCGAATTTCTATCTAACCTTTCTTATTTCAAACTTTTTGAAAAACCAAAGTCGGTTATTGAGTTTTTAGATTTATTGATTGCTTTTTGTTATCAGTTGAAATTCAGAAATTTGGATGATATTTTATATGAGAATATTTCCCATTTCGAGAAAAGTTTTAAAATCATTAAAAATCACATTCTTCCCTATACATTTGATATTAAAATGGAAACTTTGGAAGTCTTAATCAATCAATTGGTGAATTCGGAAACCATTGATTTTGAGGGAGAACCGCTTCAAGGTTTGCAAGTGATGGGACTTTTGGAAACTCGACTTTTAAACTTTGAAAACATCATTTTGCTTTCCGCAAACGAAGGGAAACTTCCGCTCGGAAATTCGCAAAATACCTACATTCCGTTTGATGTTCGACAACATTTTGGGTTGCATACTTTTTTAGAAAACGACAGCATTTATGCGTATCATTTTTATCGATTGATTCAGGATTCCAAGAATGTGCATCTGCTTTTCAACGCGTTGAGTTCGGGGGTGAATACAGGTGAACAAAGCCGTTTCATCACGCAACTAGAAATCGAGGATTCATATCATCAAATTGAAAAAGTGGTGATCGAAAATTCTTCAGACCCAATTCAGCAAGAGTTGATGCGGATTGAAAAAACGCCAAAAGTGTTGGAAAAATTAAACGATTGGAAAAGTAGAATTTCAGCGTCCCACCTTACTTCCTACATTTATAATCCTATTGATTTTTATTTAACTAAAATTTTAGGAACAAAAGAAACTTCTGAAATTGAGGAAGAACTTTCCCAAAGAAGTTATGGTAATTTGGTGCATTATGCATTACAGGAAATATATCAAAAATTTATTGGTAAAAAATTAACAATTAATGATTTACAATTTTCAGATGAAGCGATAAATGAAGTTATTAATAACGCTATTTTGAAGCTCAATCATCAAATTGAGTTTTATGAAAAAGGAATGAATTTCATCCACAAATCAATCGCAGAAAGGGTAGTGCGCAATGTTTTGGAATATGACCGTAAACTTGTGGAAGATGGCAATACTTTGGAAATTTTGAGTGTGGAAGGAAATTTTGAAAACGTAGATTTTTACGTGGATGAAGAAAAAACCGACAAAGTTTCTTTTTACGGCTTCATCGACCGAATCGACCGACTGAACGGAACTTTGCGAATCATCGATTATAAAACAGCAAAAACAAAAAATCTGTCACTTTCTGCACCAAAAAAAGAGCAGGATTTTGATAAGTTTGCCCAACTATTTTTCCGTGACGATTACAAACAGGCAATGCAGCTTTGCGTTTATGCTTACTCGGTTTTAAATCAAAAAAAATATCCCGACCATTTTGTGGAATGTGGAATTTGGAGTTTTGCGGAAGTGAATAAGGGCGTTCAAAATCTACAAATTTTCGGACAAAGTGAAATATCTAATAACTTGCTTGAAAATCCGATGAACTCTATAAAAAACGTCATTGAAGAAATCCTGAACCCCGAAATTGATTTTGTGGAAAATGTGAAGCAGAGTCGGTGATTTCTTGTGGGCGTGTAGGTGCGTGGATGAGTTGATGTGAAAATAAAAAACCTTGAAGTTCAAATTCTTCAAGGTTTTGTTTTGTCGATTTCAGAATCCTTCAAGGATTGGATTTTTTATCCAAACGCGTTAATTCCGGTGATGTCTAAACCTGTGATTAGAAGGTGAATGTCGTGGGTTCCTTCATAAGTAATCACCGATTCGAGATTTGCAGCGTGACGCATCATCGGAAATTCACCCATAATTCCCATTCCGCCGAGAATTTGTCGGGATTCTCTTGCGATGTCGATGGCCATTTTCACGTTGTTTCTTTTCGCCATGGAAATATGTGCAGGAGTTGCTCTATGATCGTTTTTTAAGTTTCCGAGTTGTAAACAAAGCAGTTGTGCTTTTGTGATCTCGGTTAAAAATTCAGCCAATTTTTTCTGCTGTAATTGGAACGAGGCGATTGGTTTTCCGAACTGTTTTCTTTCTTTCGCGTATTGAACTGCAGTGCAATAACAATCAATTGCAGCACCAATTACGCCCCAAGAAATTCCGTAACGTGCAGAATTTAAACAAGATAAAGGTCCTTTCAATCCAACCACATTGGGTAATAAATTTTCTTTCGGAACTTTCACGTTATTGAAAACCAATTCGCCCGTTTTGGATGCGCGAAGTGACCATTTATTGTGAGTTTCCGGCGTCGTAAATCCTTCAAAACTACGCTCCACAATCATTCCCTGAACTTTTCCCTCCTGATTTTTAGCCCAAACTACAGCGATATCGCAAAGTGGGGCGTTGGTAATCCACATTTTTGCACCGTTTAATAAATAATGGTCGCCTTTGTCCTCAAAATGAGTTTCCATGGAACTTGGGTCAGAACCGTGATTGGGTTCGGTTAAACCGAAAGCTCCAATCATTTCACCTGAAGCCAACTTTGGCAAATATTTTTTCTTCTGTTCTTCGGAACCGAATTCATTGATGGGGAACATCACCAAAGAACTTTGTACAGAAGCAGCGGAACGAACCGCAGAATCGCCTCTTTCCAATTCCTGCATGATGATTCCGTAAGAGATTTGATCTAATCCTGAACCGCCATATTCTTCCGGAATGTATGGACCAAGTGCGCCAATTTTCCCCAATTCCTTCATCAAGTTGGGAATATCGGTGTGATTTTGCGCTGCCCCGTCAATTTTCGGCATTACAAAACTTTCTACCCAATCTCTCACCGATTGCCGGATTAGCTTGTGTTCATCAGTTAAAAGTTCATCCATTAAATAGTAATCCGGAATGCTTGTAAGCGGGTAGTATGACATAATTTTTTGATTTGCCTAAAATTAAGATTTTTCAGAAAGATGTGGAAATTTTTTAATGAGAATTCAGTCCATTATCCAAAAATTTGTAGAGATATGGGGCTTTGTTAGCTGAACCGTCGAAAAATTTCTCTAAGCGCTCCAAAGAATTCAGCGCCAATATTTTTCTTTGAAAGTTATTTCGGCGGAATTTCTCATCAAGAACGGTTTCATACACCGTTTGCAGTTCCTTCATCGTAAATTTTTCTGGCAAAAGATTACTTGCAACTATTTGAGTATCAATATTTCTGCGAATATGTTCCAATCCCTTTTCAATGATTCGGTCATGATCAAATGCCATTTTGGGCAGGTTTTTTACTTCAAACCAATCGCACGTTTCATTGAAGGCATCAGGAAAAGTATCAACGATAGTAAAATTTATTAAACTGCAGTAACCCACCGTAATAAAACGTTGAAAAATCCAGTGATCTTTGGGAACTTCGATGCCTTTATTCTTCAATAATATTTGGTGTACATTGTTTTCAGTTCGGTTAATCCTTCCAAACGCATGGAATTGGTCAAGGAAAATATCTTCAAGATGGGTCCTTTCGTATAACACTCTGGCTGCAGCTTCGCGCAAATCTTCGTCATTAAAAACGAATCCACCGGGAAGCGACCATAAATCGAGATCGTGATATTTCAAAAGCAAGACCTTCAAAATGCCATCATGAAAACCAAAAATAACGCAGTCCACGGAGATGTGTTCTACAAAGTCTTTGGTGTCGATAAGTTCCTGTAAATTCTGCTTATTTTTCGAGTCGTCTATTTTCATATAACACAAATTTAAAGATTATTTTCTTTTTTTGAGACATAAGATTGAAAATAAAGAAAACTTAATATTAAAAGAATGGTAACTGCCACCGAAATGAAGAGCGAATAATAGGTTCCGTACTTCCATTGGAATACATAGGACATCATCACCGAACCAAATGAACTTCCTAAAGAGGAGAAAATTACAATCAAGGAAGTGAAAACATTAATATCACTTTTATTTACATTGGCGATCATCTTGGAACTGATAACAGGATAAAGCGGCGCGATAAACAAACCGATTAAAGGAAAAATAAATAAGGATAGTGATAAGTTATTGGTGACTAAAATTTGTGAAAAAACAAGCATCATCAAGATCATTAAAACACAAAAAATAAAATTCCTTTCTAGTTGAAACCGCTGAATAATATTTGCCGTAACTATTCTGCCTACATAAGAAAACAACGCTAGAAATGCCGATGCCTGCAATGCAAAAAACGAATTAACGTTGAGATGTTGCCTGTAAAACGAGGGAAGCCACGAATTGAAATTCTGCTCAATGAAGACATATGTGAAACAAAATGCGCAAAGAATTGCCACTTCAAGCAATCGAGATTTTCTTTTGTCAACGACTTTCATGAATGAAAACGGACAAATGGTAAATGTCATTATGAACGAAAGCGACAACGACACCGATGCACACTCTATACAAACCGTTCTATTATAATTAAATTTTTACATGCAAAGAGAAGAGCATCCGGTTTTGGATGCTCTTTTTTTCTTTTAGTCAATCACTATTTTTTTTCATTCGCAGCTTTAGGTTCGGCGGTATTGCTAGAAACTTCAAACTTTTTTTCAAAATTTTTACAATCGGCGGCCTTCAAAACATGGCCACCTTCATATTTCAATTTTGAAGGATTTGCATAGGAATCTTTGTTGCCTTCCACTTTATGGTCGCCAATTCCCTCGATGAGGTTTCCACCTTTCTGTAAGAAGTAAATTTCACGGTCAGAAGTCATTCCTTCTGATTGGAATGTATAACTGAGTTTTAAAGTATCACCACTTTTGCTACCGATAACATCGCCAAACGAACTGTCTTTTTCAAAATTCTTGTAACGCAATTTTCCAGTAATGGTACCAAGATTGTCATCCAGGGAAATAAATACAGAATCTTTCCCGGTATTCGCCATGTAGCAGGTTTGAACAGTGGAGGATTCTACAGGTTCATTGGTTTCAGGAACTGTTACAGAATCGGGTGGAGTAGTAGAAGTGTTCACTGTTTCCGCAGATTTTTTCTCGCAACTTACTGCGAAAAGAACGATGAATGCTGATAAAATGAAATTTTTCATAGGAGAATTTAATATTTTTTTAGATGAATTTCTTGAAAATTATAAAAATAAGCTGAAATACTAAATTTGGCGCTTAAAATTAAGGAAAATTAGGATGACTTCAAATTTATACATTATGTTAAATTGTTATTTACAGATAACTTTGCTAGAGATGAAGCTTTTGGTGTAATCAATTTTCGAAGGATTGGCAAATGTGGTTGTAGAATCATTTAGTTTTAAAATTTCGCCAACGCCTTCATAAAGTTTGTTGTTTTTTTGTAAAAGATAAATATCGCTGTGGGAAATATTTCCTTCAGCGATTGTTCTGGCTTTCAATTTTAGGGTTTCGCCAGATTTGTACCACTAAACGTTCCAGCTGAGCCATCTGTTACTGCGCTTCGGAAATCTAAATCTCCGATAATATTTCTTTTAGAATCATTTATAGCTAATTTTACAGTATCTTGGCCGATCACAGAGCGATAGCAGGTTTTAGAATTTTCTAATTGCTGAGAGTCGGCTGTAGATTTTTTTTCGGAAAGTTGTTCAGAATTTTTCTTGCAGGCAATCATTGAAAATGCGATAATTGGGATAAAAACAAATTTTTCATCACAAATTTATTTTGAGATTAATAGTATGGAGTAAATAAATTATTCCAAACATAAACTCATTAGCACAATATGTTTTATTATGGCAATGTTGTATATTTAAACTACTGTAAATCAATAAACTAAATATTCCTATAATTTATAAATTGTAAAATACTACAAAACTCACTTTCAGGATTTTATACAAATTTAAACTGTTAATTTTCGTTGTGTTGAAATGTAAATTTTAACACAATTTTTTATGCTTTTTAAGATAAAATTAGCAGATTACAGTCATTACAAATATGACAAGAAGGAACCTTATGTTTTGCGATATGAATGGGTTCCAGATATTACCAAAGGGCTTGGAAATCAAATTATTCATCAAAGCAAATTTTCAAATTTTCGTAATGCTCAAAAAGTGGCGGATGACTTGTCCAAACTCCTGGCGGATGCTTATTTGTATTTAGATTTAGTTTTCACAAAATTGAAACAACTGGAAGTTTCAATAAAAATAACGGAAAAATATTTGCAATTAGATTTTAATGAGTTGGAGAAAGTTAGAATACAGCTTTTAAAAAATTCATTAAAGACAAAAAAAGCATACGAACATATTGAAGTATTTGATAATTATATTAATCTTCTTAAAAAGTTTTGTTTCAATATTTCACGTGATTATTATAGTATTGCAAACCAAATATTTCAGCAGCTTATAAGCTTTGAGGAGCATTTTATAAATCTTTATCGTTCGTCAAAAATTCTTTCCGAAAAAAACCAATTAAGACTTTTTGCATGATTACAAATTCCACTAAAAAGGAGTTGGAAAATGTAATTAAAACCGCTCTTTATAAAAGTACTGAAATACTTCCCCTCTCGGAAGTTGTTTGTTTTAATCTCACTTCGGAAACCACTCAATATTATTTTCAAATTATTTATCGTGGTTATAATTCCTATTCGGGTTATACGTATGTATTAAAGCCGCTTTTTAACTATGTTCATAAATATTTCTGATGAAAAGCAAAACCTATTTAAATAAAAATTTTCGGTTTGTTTTTACGCCAAAGGAAAAACAACAATATCATTCTTTAAGATTTTTAGTTGGTGCGGGTTCGCTGGTAAAATATATTGGCGTTCAAAACTCTATATCTGTTATTTCAGCGGCTTTAAATTCCAAAACAGATAAAACCATTTGCAGGTTTAGAAAGTGTGGTAAAATTGAAATTTACGTGAAATAACAAAAAAAAGAAGGGAAAATAAAATTTTCCCCTATGGACTTGCCTAAAGAATCGGACTAACCGAAAAAAAAAATTCATCAAAAAAAAATTATTGTGAGTATTCCATTTTTAAAAGTAAAAAAAAATTGTCTTGTTTGTTATTCTTTACCCGAAACGAAGCGGTATAATGAAAAATCAAAAGAAAATCTAAAACAATTTCAAACAATTGAAAATACGGAAAAATTAAAGGAATTAGTTGAGCTTCAAGAGAAAACAGAAATAGAGGATGTAAAAGAATTTACAAAATATTATCTTTTGAAATATGAGGAAGTAAAGAAAAAAAATTACAAAAGAAATTTTTCAGTTACTCAACGAAAAAAAATAGCTGATTCAACAAATACGTTTATTGACTGTATAAAACACAATTACAGAAAAAAACATGGTTTTAATCAACGAATGATAACGTTTTTAACGCTGACTATACCCGAAAAACAAAAACACACCGATAAGGTTTTAGTAAAAGCTTTGGTAGATTTTATTGACCATTTAAAGAAGGTCAAAAATACCCTAATCAAAGATAAAATTGATACCAAAGAGCAGTTATTAAAGCTAGAGAATTATGTTTGGCGTGCGGAAACTACAGAAGCTGGTAACATTCATTTTCACTTATTGTTCGATTGCTACGTTAATCATACCACTTTAAAACGAGTTTGGAATAATTATCTACAGAAGCTCGGCTATAAGGGCGGTGAAAATGCCGCAAATATCCACAATTTAAAAAATATAAAAGATGTTGGCGACTATGTTACTAAATACATGACCAAACAACCACTAAACGATGAATTTGCTAATTTATTAAAAAGCGGACAAATTAGTCATTCCGATTTAGATAATTACTCCGATGATGTGAAGTATCGTAGACCGATTTTATATACTTCGTGGGGTTCTTCTCGTTCATTAAAGACTTTGTCTGCGCCTACTTTTTCGGGAACTGAAATTTTTGATTTTAACGAATTAAAAGACAAGTGTCAAAAAGTAGAGTTAAAAGAAGATTTGAAAGACTATATAAAAATTTATAAAGGAAAAATTTATGATTTGTTAAATTCTTGTGGATATAAATTAAAGCATAAAATGAAGCAAAAATTTGATTTGATTTATCGTTGGTTATACGATAAAACAGATATTGAAAGGAATTTAATTAATGAGTTGTCTTGGTTATCTCGTCAATCTTTTGATAAACAAATTTTTGAACCGATACCCAGTAAAAAAAATCAAGAAAAATTAATAATTGGAACTTTATTTTAACAAAATATGAACACTATTTTAAAGAATAACAAAAAATTGACTACAAAAGATATTGCACAATTATCCATGTGCAGTTCGCGGACTGCTGATAGAATTAAAGCTGAGATAAAAAAAATAGTTCCAAAAAATCGAAAAAATAAAAGTGTAACTTTTCGTGATTATGTACGGTATTATTGCGAATAAAAAAAAAAAACCACGCCAATTTCTGCCAATGCAGAAATTTTGCTATTTAAATTTGTCACAATAAAATATTATAAAAATTATAAAAATTATGTCAGTAATTAGAAAACCAATTGACGGAGAAAATGGCTTGGTACAATTTGAAATTGCAGAAAATGCGCAAAGTATCGGTTTTATTATTGGTGGAATTCCAGATTCAGTAGACTGTAAAGTACGTGTTGAATTGATTAGTAAAAATAAAACTAATCAAACTTTGTATGATTTGAAAATGGAGGATTTGCGAAAAATTTTGTCTTTTGCATATCCAAAAATGGGAAATGTTTTGCCGTTTGCTATTGGTAAATCGCTTGTTCTTAATGATGATAACAAATTGTTGGTAACAATTTTATTTCCTGCTGAAACTATTGCAACAAGTTTTGCATATACTGTTAATACGTATGTGGAAATCACACAAAATCCAATGGTGATTAAAACTGTTAAAGTAGAAGAGGAGGCGGAAGTGTCAACTGAATTTTATCCTTTGATGTTGGTTAGTCAAGATGCAGAATCTTACGAAACGTTGGTGATGGTTAAAGACCAAGTTGGGGTGTTAATTCCGAACAAAGTGTTTTTTGGAAAAGATTTTATTGAAGCGAATATTCAGAATAATTCTGAATTTTTGCCTATGGTTACGCAAAGTAATCAGAAAGTAAAAATTGTAGGAAATTCAACTAATTATTTATTGTTAATCTAATGAGTTCGCCAATACAAAATAACTTCCTTTATGGATTGTTGGGAGGTATCGAGGGTACATTTACGCAACCTATTGGCGGAAGTTCTCAAAATTCATCAGGTATTGTTAATATCTTAAATGGTCTTAATTTGGGCGGTATTGGTGGTGGTTCTCCAACTTCATCGGGCTTGTCGGGTTTGTTATCTGCTGTCGGTGCTTCTTTGGGCCCTGTTGGTGTAGCTCTTGGCTTTGCTTCAAGTCTAATTCCGGGTTTAGATGGTTTTTTAAGCAATGGTATGGATTTTAGCTGTTTGGGAAGTCAGGCATATAATTCCAACGATTACAATAATCATTTAAATTCTGTAAAGGCTGAATTTCAAAAGTTTGATAAAACTACTTTGCAGGGTGCTGCGGATTGTGCTAATTATTTAGTGCGACAAATAAAAGAAGGTGAAATTGAGGTTGGTAGGTATCGTTCGGGCTGTTCCAAGAATTTAAGATTAAAAATGAATTCGGACTGCCAGTCAATTTTAGACGGTATTGATAAAACTAATTTTGAAACGTTTACGGAATCTTCTAAAACTTGGGATAATCAAGTATATTCATATACGGCATACAGACCTAAAGCAGGTGTAACGGCAACTCCTTTTTCAACTGAAATTACGCCCCAACAATATGAACAGGTTAAATTGCAAGTCCAAACTTATGCCGCTCAAAATGGTTTAGATTATAATGAAGCAATAAACCAAGTAGATTCGAAATTGTTTCCAAATGGTTTTCCAAATTGGCATATCAATGCGGGTTCAGATGGTTCGGGCGGTGTAGATTGGGAAGTTTCAGCAGGAAATAAAAAGCCTAATTATATCGGTTACGCTATTTTGGCTGCATGTGCTTTCTTTGGTTGGAAACTGTTAAAAAAGTAAAAAAAAAAAAAAATAAAGTAAAAATTAACAAAATAAAAAAAAAAGCAATGAAAGTAGTGCAAGAATTTTTGGAAAAACCAATTTTAACTGATTCAAGTGGAAAAACTTTGGTAAATTTTAGCCATGTAGCTGCGATGGCTGTTGGTTTGTTGGGTCTTTATATGATGATTCCAGAAAGAAAAAGAAGAAACCTTTTTAAATAATCGGTCATGGGCTACAATTTAACAAAAGAAGAATATAAAAAATTTAAAGAATTGGAATCAAAAATGTGTGGTTCAAATTCTTCAAATAATTGGAATAACAGTACAAATTCTTCGAGGTCAAAAGTTAAACATTCAGGCGCAAAGTTTACAAAATACATTAATTCAAATGGTGAGGAAAAGTATTTAACCACTGGTTGGAGATTGAACCGTAATAAGGAATTAATTTCAATTAAAGCTATAACTACAAAAAACACTTCCAAAGATACTGTTAATAAAGATGGTGAAGATAAGGGGTGGTTTGGTTCAATTGCTGTAACTTTTACTAATACTGTTACTGGTGAAGTTAATTTTCATTGGGGAACAATGGAAAGGAAAACTGGAAAAGTTGTAGTGGATTCAATGGCATTTGTTATGAATCCACGTGCAAAAAATGGCGGCTATGCAGGAACGTTTATTAATAAAAATAAGAAATAAAAAATGGGATTTTTAATAAATTTTTTGAAAAATACGCCAAAATATAAGGCTTGGTTGGGAGTTGCAATTTCTGTTTTGGCAATGGTTGAAGATGCTGTTGGTAAGATTAACGAAGATAAAAACTTGCCGAATATTAAATAAAATTTGTGTTTAGATTGAGTTGAAACCGCTAAAAATCCCGTAAGATTTAGGCGGTTTTTTATCTAAAAAAAAAAAAAAATAAATAAAATGTTAGAAATAATTTTGGGTGGTTTTTTTGCTAAATGGTTGGATGGTTTTTTAAAATCATCAACCGTTTCAACAAATAAAAATATTGTTTTTGTTAATAAAATTAATGCAGATGTTTTAGACCGTTTATATGCTTTTCTTGAAGTCTATGAAGGTTATCATGATATCGCCTATGATTTGAAAGATGGTAAGATAACTATTGGTTATGGGACTACCCAATGGTTAGATGGTGCAGGTCGGGCTATTCGTCCAGTACGTATGGGAGATACTATAACAAGAGATCAAGCTAAACAACAAGTAATTAATTTTTTTATTCCTGTTATTAAAAATGTTGAATTTTATTGCACTTTAAATAAAATTGCAATTAGTGCCGATTTGATGGTGGCTTTATTAAATTTTTGTTATATGGGTGGGATTGGTTTTATGAACTATGAATGCACCAAAAGAATAATGCTTTTTGGTAACAATAATGCAAATAATGATTTGGTTGCAGAAAAATTAAAACAGGAAATTGTTGGATGGTTGAAAGGTATTAAATTTAAGTCAAGTGAAAAAAGGTGCAGGGCTGGTGTTACAGATAAATATCAATGCTTTGGACTTGGTTGGTCTCGTCGAATTGCAGCGTCTGTAGATTTGGTAAAAGGTGTAAAGCGTAATAAAAAATGGTATGACCAAAACATAAAAAAACCGTATTAAATACGGTTAGAATATCATTTTGAAATTTGAGCTTTAAACGGAAGGTAGTAACATTCCTTACAAAGAATAGGATTGTTTGCCCCAAGATAAGCGGTCTTAAGTTCATCTAAAGCTTTTTCGTTAACAGAATTAAAAACTGCCATTTTTGATAGTGGAACTTTGAATTCTTTAGCGAACATAGAAAATAATTCATAGTTGAATTCTCTTATTTGAATTCCAAGTCTTTCTCTTACGTTTGATTTTTGAAATCTTGTAAAAGCTTCGTTTTTTGTTAGGTCTTGATAACTACCATTTTTAATTGATTGTTGTGTTTTTGTAGATTGATTAATTTCTGATAAAATCTCTTGAATATCCTTATCGGATGTTGTTTTTTGACCAAAAGCAAAAGAAGCTGCTAAAATTAATGTAATTGATAAAATTTTCATAGTGTTAAAATGTGTTAAATTAATTAAACAAATATATCAAAAAAGATGCAAAAAAAAATAGATTATAAAAATGCTTTGTTTCAGGCGTTTGTTGGTGTTTTATGTTATTTTCTGTTCATTAGAAAAGATGCTGTTTTAACAAAACCAAAATTAATTGTCGGGGATGTTATGGCGGATGGTTACGAATATCATGCAAAGTATTTTAAGGATTCAGAATATTTTGAAAAATATCAAATTCCGCAACAGTATGAACGAAATTGGTGGGTTCTTTCTCGTATGTTGGATAAAATCCGTGAAAAGTGGGGAAGTCCTATTGTAATTACTAAAGGTTATGAACCGCCATTAAAAGTTGTTATTGAAAATGATTTTCAGTTGTGTTTAGCTGTTCAAATTTATCCTAAAAATAGTGATTATTTGGGTTTGTATAATTTGATTAAGTCCATGCAGTCTTTAGGGCAAATAACTCCTTCGCAGTTTATTTTAATGGATTCAAAACAAATAAAATTGTCGGTAAATGGATAGGCAAAAAAAAATATCTCTGATTGTGATTATATTATTTCTTGTTTTTTATGGTTATCGTGAAAATTGGGAAACGAAGTGTAAAGATTTTAATGGGAATTGGATTCCGTGTAAATAAAAAAATAAAAAAAAAAAAAAAAAATAAAAAAAAAATGAAAAATTTATCAGATTGCGAACCATGCAGAAAGAGGCTTACAGCTATTATTGTTTCATTTGCTGTTGTAGGTTTGGTATTGGGTACAAAAGAAATTGTTAAACAAATTAAAAATTATAAAAATGAAAAATCTTAAGAATTTAGGTTTATTGGAAATTGCTGCTATTGTTGCTGGTGTTTTAATTTTAAATAAATTTTTAAAAGCAAAAGTTGCTATTGTTGGCAAGACAGAAAGTCAGCCATTGTCATTGTTGGATAGTCTTTTAACTCCAAAGCCTGTTGAATTGCCTACAACTCAAACTCAATTGGTTAAAGATGGTGTGCCAGTTGTTGAGTTGGTTAATAATGATATTCAAACCCCTTTTAATACGCAATTAGATGCATCTTTTGGTTATCCTTCCGAAACCTGGGGAAATCCAAGAATACAATTAACAACCGATTATTTTAATTAAGATGAAAAAGTTATTTTTATTAAACCTACTAATTGTAGGATTTTTTGGTGATGGTCAAATATCTTTAGTTAATCCATATACAAAACAGTCAAATAATTATCTTTCAATTTCGAAGGATTATGATGGAAATTCTTTGTTAGATTCAAATGTGGATAATGCTGTTATTTACAAAAAAAATGATAGTTATTATGCCGTTGATTCATATGTAAATGGTGAGGCCTTAAATGTTAGGATTTTTGGCGCTATTCCCAATGATGGTAAAGATGATACCATGGCGTTAAAAAAAGCGTTAAAATATAGTTCAATTGTAATTCCTGCGGGTGTTTATGAAATTTCAGATAAATTGATAATTAGCAAAAGTATTTCAATATTAGGTTTGGGCCCTGTTGATATTAATTTAAAAGATAAGGTTAATAAAGGAATGATTTTAATAAAAAATGCTTTCAATGTACGAATTGAAAACATAAACTTTTGGGGAAATCGTTCTGGTCAAGTTTTTTCAAATACTAATCCTTTAGACCTTTCAGAAAATCGTTCAATTATTCGTGTGGAACGTTCAGAAAAAATAACTATTAAAGATTGTGTATTTGAAGAAAGTGAGGGTGATGGTATAAGTTTAGATAATGATTTTTCTTTTGAAGCCCAAAAAAGTAATGTAAATAGTGATATTATTATAGATGGAAATCAGTTTATTTCTAATGGTCGCAATGGTGTCAGCGTTATTCATGCTAAAAATGTTGTGATAAAAAATAGTAAATTTTATAATCATATTGCACAAAATTCAATGTTGGGTTGTGGAATTGATATAGAACCTAATCCTGGCCTTTCTTCTAATGAAAATTATTATATTGAAAATGTAAATATTGAAAATAATTATTTAGAAAATAACAATGAGGGCATACAAATTTTTAGAATTCTTGGAACCGTTGGAAGCGGTGGTGCTATAAAAAATGTTAATATTTTAAATAACAATTTTAAAAATAATCTTCATAATGATTTAATTGTTTGGAGTTTAAGTGATACTTCCGTTAACATTGTAGGAAATAATTTTGATTCTTTGGAAAAAACAATAAATCCCTATTATTCAGCGATTGCTGTTGTTAATTGTGATACTGCGTTAAATGTAGAAAATAATACAATTACTGCTGCAAGACCTTTTGTTTTTACTAATGTTAAAAGTGCTTCTATTGTTGGAAATCGTTGTTTTTTTACAAATTATGGAATTTTGATAAAAAATGATAATTTCTATCAAAGTGCAATTAATTCAGAATTAAATAAATTTGAAAAAAATATTTTTTCTTTATTATCATCATCCGAAACTGAAATTGTATTTGTTAAAATGATTACTGATAATTTAAGTACCTCTATTAAGAAAAATTTTTTTATAGAAAATATTTTTAATTCAAATTCAGTTTCTTTCAATCAATTTGCTTTTATTTTTTCCAATGTTCCTAATGGAATTATTAACAGTAATTATTTTTTGCGTAATGTTTTGAATATGCCAACTGTGAATTCTAATTATGTACATGTCAATACTGATTCTGCACAAAAAATTGTAGATGGTGAAATAAAATTAAATTAAATATGAATTACGATTTTATCAAAATAAATAATATAACCGATTTAATTGGTAAATTTAATTTGTCTTGGTTCTCAACAATTACTTTAACTTTTGCCACACCTTTAATTGAACAATTTTTGCCTATTATTACTCAAATAGTATTGTTTTTTAGTATTCAGTTAATTGCATTTTTTGTAGATTTCGCTCGTTTAAAGTGGCTTTCAGAAAAACGAAACTCAACAATAAAACAAGTTAAGGAAGAAATTCAAATTGAATCCGAAACGATGGAAGATGAACAATAAAAATTTAAAGTCTTGGCGTTTAACAATTTTTAATGCTAATAATAAGTATTTAGGAATTATTTTGTATGGTTCAGAACAAAATACAGATTTTCCTAATACTAAAAATTGGCTTTCAAAATCTAATAAATTTGATTCTTGGCATTATTTTAACGTATATGACCGCAGAAATGACAATCAGTTTTTAAAGAGGGTTTATCGAAATTAAAATTAAAAATTCTTTACCGTTAATGTCTTTTTGATAATTCGCTTTGACTGATTCTTTTTAAATTCCTATAATTTATTTTGTAGGAATTTAATTTTTATCTAATATTGCAGTATTAAACGATAAATTTAAACTTAATTATTAACTGATTTACATATTTAAACACTACGATTTTAATAAGTTACGAAAGTCTGTATTTGTCCTATAATTTATATTATGTTAAATTAAAACAGGTTTTGCCTGTTTGCTATTTAAAATTAATTAATGAACTACTCTTTGATATACAGCTTTCTTTGTCTGCATTTTAAATCTCCTTCTTTAAACCAAGATTCAAACCACGATTTCGACTTATTGAATGAATCCAAATATAAATGTTCAGATTTTTCTATTTCCGTATTTCTCCAGTGAAAATGATCAACCAATCTTAAGGCTTCTATCGCAAAAGCCGTTACAATGTCTTTATCGAATATTTCAAGAAGATTATCTCCATTTTTTTGCTCAGGACCAAAAGCAAGATTACTGCTTCCGCAGTAAACCACCGGATTTCTTCCTTTGAAATTAATTACGATAAACTTGTGGTGAATCGCGTATCCATCAATCCCCGGAACTGTTCCGAAAGGTTCAGGAAGATTGTTTTTTATTCCTCTTGCAGCCACTCTGATTCCTTTTTTTGAATTCGGTTTATAGAGATGAATTTCAAAATCTTCATCGTTTTTACCGATGGTATCCGTAATTCCGTAGCTGAAAACGTTTTCATTGTCAATCTGTTTCCGTATGGAGCTCAAAATGCTTCCTGCACTCCTATCGTTCATGATGGCAAAAAGTACGTCAGACGTGTCTTGATGTTCGATCTTTTCACTGATTCTTCTAAAAATTTTTTCTGCAGTTTCTTTTTTGTGGGGCGCAAAAGTAATCGTCATTTGAGGTGTTTTCGATGTTTTTGCAACTTGGTGGTCTTTTTCCGCAAATAAACTGGTCTTAAAACTTTTCATGTTTTCCTCTCCAAAAGAAGCGTCAAAAATATCTGAGTAAATTTTGGCCGTTTTCTTATCGTTGAAAATCAGGATATGATTGCTGTTAACATATATTCCATTGGTCGAAAAATTGGTGGAACCGGTAAGCACTTTTTGAGGGACTTTATTTTTTAATTGCACCATCACCTTGCAATGTGCCAAAGCGCCATAACGACCTCTGAAGATTTGATTAAAAGCTGCAACTTTTAAAAATTCTTTTTCAAAGGCTGTTTCCCAAGACTTCGGTTTCGTATGGCTTTCAGAATTATCCAGAATAATTTTGAGCCTTTTTTCTTTGGCGAGCTTTAGTAATTTTTTACATACTTCCGGCTCATTCAGATCAAATGCTAAAACTTTGAGTTCCAAATTTTTGTCATTAATCGCTTCATCGATAAATTCTAAAATTCTTGCTCTTGCTTGCCAACCTAGCCATTCATGCTGTTCTTCAAACGTATATGGAACAACCTCAGATTTATTTAGGGTACTATTCCACCTTTTTGTGTGATCCGCAATTTGTTTGATATCAAAAATTAGCTGGTCATCGACTTTAGGCCGAACTGAATTGTTTGTCCTACTGAATCTCTTTGCGTAGGCAACAGAGGAAACGAAACCACGAGTAAAACCAACTGCGCAATTTTTTTCGATATAAGGCTTTACAGGAATTTTAACTTCTACAGTTAAAGCTGCATCAAGGGGCAAAAGTTTACCATCTTCAATATATCTCGGTGTTACCGAATAAATGTAATCTCCAAAATCCGCTTTTCGGGTACTCACATCCGTGTTGGGAACATGTACCCAGTTGAATTTTTGAATGGGTGAATAAAGCGTAGAATTTTTATCACTAACCGGAATTTTATTCTGAAGCATAAAATCTTTATCGAAAGTCAGCCTGTTATAAATGTATTTCCGAATGAGGGTTCCATTCTGTTTGAAACCATATTCAATGGTGAAACCTGCTAAATTTTTTGCACGTTTCTTATCCACATCAAATGCAAGTAATGAAATGGCATCACCTTGATAAACCCGTACTTTTGTACCGTTTTTTGAATTGAAATTTTCCATGGCAAAGTTTTAATTTAGTTTTCAGGTTAAAGTTACAAATTAATTCCGCTAAAAAATTCTTTGTCGTCGTAACTTAAGATCAAACTTTGTGCTCTACATGCAGCATGTTTTTGCCGACAATTAGTCTTCTAAAGATTTCCTATAGCAGTTATTTTTAATAAAAAAAGTCTCCCCATCGGAAGACTTTCAAGTTATTTCTTTAAACATTTCTCCAAGAACTGATCCTGTTCCCATAGAGTGTGCAAAATACTTTCTTTTGCTGCGTAACCGTGTGATTCTTTTGGTAAAAGCACCATTCTTACAGGTGCGCCCAAGTTTTTCAATGCCTGAAAATATCTTTCGGTTTGCAAGGTAAAAGTTCCCGGATTATTGTCAGCTTCTCCATGAATGAGCAATAACGGCGTTTTCATTTTATCTGCATTCATAAATGGTGACATGGTGTTGTAGATATTCGGAACATCCCAATAATTTCTCTGTTCACTCTGAAATCCGAATGGCGTCAAAGTGCGGTTATAAGCGCCACTTCTCGCAATTCCACATGCATAATCTTTGGAATGGGTCAACAAATTTGCCGTCATAAAAGCTCCATAAGAATGTCCACCAACTGCAACTTTATTTCTGTCGATATATCCTAATTTGTCAACGGCGTCGATTGCCGCTTTTCCGTTGGCAACCAATTGCGGGATAAAAGTATCATTCGGTTCCGTTTTTCCTTCGCCAATTATTGGAAAAGCCGCGTCATCCAAAACCGCGTAACCTTTGGTCACCCAATAAATAAAAGAACCGTAACTCGGGAAAGTAAAGTCATTTGGACTCTGCGTGTTTTGTCCCGCCGTGTTTTTGTCTTTGTATTCTGTTGGATACGCCCAAATGAGCAACGGCAATTTTTCTTTATGATTTTTTCGGTCATAATTTGCAGGTAAATAAAGCGTTCCGGTGAGCTCTACTCCATCGTTTCTTTTGTATTTAATGACTTCCTTATACACATTTTTAAGGCTTTCAAAAGGATTTGGGAAATTGGTTACCGCAGCAACTTTATTGTTCTTGATATTCCTCAAAAAGTAATTGGGATACTGATTTGCAGATTGTTGCACCGTTAAAATTTCTCCTTTTTTGATGTCGATGATATCGTATAAATCTTCCTTGGAATTTTTTAGATTTGAGGTATAAAGTCGCTTTTTCTGCTGCGTTATCAAATCAATTTCATCAATGAAAGGTTTCTGACCGTCTTTGGTAAAACCGTCTCCAACTAAATAGGCTTTATTATTTTCAACATCAATCACATTTCTTCCATATTGATTTCTGGTATTGTTGAATCTTCCCGGATCACTGTAAACATCTTGGAAATTACGGTCTTCAATAATTTTTGACGAATTGTCTTTAAGATTGATTAAATAGGATTTTGTGTTTCTAGTGTCGTACCAACTTTCAAAAACGACTGCATAATCTGAATTTGACCAATCTGTTCCGGAATATCTTTGTTTGGTTTTAAAGAAAGATTTTGGATTAGCAGAAAACGGAGCTTCCCAAAGGAAAATCTCATCTCTAAAATCTGCTGATTTTGCTTGGTCACCACCATCCAAAGCTTCTGCATAAACCAACGTTGAAGGTGCATCATCACGCCAAGTCATCGCTCTTTTTCCTGTTCGTACCGATGAAAAACCTTTTGGCATTATTTCATTTAGAGGAATTTCATTAACAACTTTTACAGCGTTTCCATTTTGATCAAAAACCGTTGTAGTCATCGGAAACCTATTCAAAGGAACGATGTACGAGAACGGTTTTTGAATCGTGGTGAGCATCAAATAATTTCCATCCGGTGAAAAACTCATTGCCGTATAAATTTCGGTTGGTTTGAAACTTTCCTGCGTTCCATTCAAGGAAATTTTTACCAATTCAGATTTCGCCAAAGTCTCAAAATTGGCTTCGTCCTGTGGATTTTTCAACAAATCTTGATAGGTCCTGTTCTGTGAAACTTTCCCGTCCGAAGTGGAAACGGTTGGTCCGTCCGGAAGCGATTTTTTATCATCAATCAAAGCGGCTCTGTTTGCGGGAATCTGCTTTACCAGAAGCGTTTGCGAATCTTTCATCCAAACATAAGGAGTTCCCAAATTCGCATTCAGATTATCGTTTGTCATTTTTTTTGCGGAATTGGTGGCTAAATCTAAAACCCAAAGTTCAACGCCTTTTGAAGTGGTGTTCGTAAAAGCCAACTTCTTTTCATCCGGTGCAAATGAAGTGTACGCAATTTTAGGATTTGCAGGAAGACCTTGAACCTGAACTTCCATTTTATCTTTTAACTTTCTAATTTTCAAATTATTAGAAAAAGTCATCGTGCTCGAAATATTGGTTACGGGATTTACCCTTAAACCAGCCAATTTCATTTCATCCTGATTCAAATCGTCGAGAGATTTGTAAGTTGGTCGGTAAGAAAAGATCATCCACTCTTTTTTGCTGTCCATCAAAACAGATGGAGCTCTTTCAAATTCAGCCAACTGTAAAATTTCAGCTGATGGTTTTTGGTATTTGATGTTTTCCTGTGCATTGGCAAAACCGAGAAAAAATAAGGCGATTGCCGCAATTGTTATCCTCATAAACTTTAATTTTCTCAAAGATATTCAAAAAAAATGCTTTCCCAAAAGAGAAAGCATTGTGTTTTTTGTTGATGGCATTGTTACCATTTCGATTCCTTTCGTTTGCTGATCATTCCATCAACAGAATATTTTCCTGGACCAAATGTGAATAGGAGCAAGAAAACCGATAAGTAAAGTAAGCTCAACTCTCTTTTTGCGAACTCATCGGAACCATGTACAACCAATCCTGCAACTGCCATTGTTATTAGCAAAAAGAAAATTGCCGGTCTGGTAAAAAGCCCTAAAATTAGAAAGATGGAGCATACAAATTCTGCAAAAACAGCGAGAATCAATGAAAACTTTTGTCCTAATCCCAAGAAATCAAAAAACTGAATTTCCTGTCCCGACAAAAGCTGCTGAAGTTTTGGAAAACCGTGAGAAAGCATTGCAAATCCTACGAAAACCCGTACCAATAACAAACCTATATTCACAAGATGCGGATTAGTTTTGGTAGAAGTAAAATAATTCATCCCCTTAAAATTTCTGTCAAAAATAGTAAAATTCCTTTAATAACCTCAATTCACACAAATGTTAGGTTATCTGTAGCCGAAGTTTTTTAAATCTCTTTCGTTTTTTCGCCAATCTTTTTTCACTTTTACGAAGAGATTTAAGTGAATTTTTTTGTTAAAAAATTTCTCCAAGTCAATTCTGGCTTCTGTTCCCACTTTTTTGATGGCTTCACCTTTATGACCGATAATAATACCTTTTTGCGTATCTCTTTCGACGTAGATAATGGAATCGATGAAGATGATTCCTTCTTTCTCCTTGAACATTTCCGTCACGACTTCCACAGAATATGGAATTTCTTTTTCGTAGTTCAAAAGAATTTTCTCGCGAATGGTTTCGTTCACAAAAAACCTTTCTGATTTGTCTGTAAACTGGTCTTTATCGTAATACGGCGGATTTTCTGGAAGTAAAGATTTCAACTTTGGAAGAATGACATCGGTGTTGAAACCTTTCAGTGCAGAAATTGGGAGAATCTCGGCTTTGGGAATTCTTTCGTGCCACAACTCCATCATTTTTTCCAAGTCTTGCTGATTTGATGCATCGATTTTATTCACTAAAATCAATACCGGAACAGGAATTTTATTGAGCTTATCAACCAAAAATTCATTCGGTTCTGATTTGTCGGTAATGTCCACAATGAAAAGAAAAACATCGGCATCTTGCAAAGAATCTTTCACGAAATCCATCATTTTTTCCTGCAATCCGTATTTCGGGTCCAAAACTCCGGGTGTGTCGCTGAAAACGATCTGTAAATCGTCCTCATTATAAATTCCGAAAATTCGGTGTCGTGTGGTTTGTGCTTTTTGAGTAACAATCGCCAACTTCTCTCCCATTAATTGATTGAGTAGTGTAGATTTCCCCGCATTGGGTTTTCCGACGATGTTTACGAAACCTGATTTATGATTATTCAAAGTTTAATTTTTAAAAATTAGCGTTTTGCAAAGGTAAGGAATTTTAAAAGTATTCAATTGTGGAAACGAATTGAATCAAATAAAATGGCGGATAATATTAGAAAACTATTTTTTGAAAACGAGAGGCAAAATTTCATTCTCCATCAAACCAAATTTCTTGATTTCTTCACTTGAATATTTTCTTGAATAAAAGTTAGCATCTACTTCAAAACCAACACTTTTTAATCTTTCAAAATAATCCATTCCATACCAACGAACGTGGTCGTATTGCCCGAAATGTTTTTGTCGTTCTTTGGGATCTTTGATGGAAAAATCTTCATAAGTTTTTTCCAAAGCATTCTTCATGGGAACTTGGAAAATTCCCCACCCTCCTTCTTTCATTACCCGAAAAAGTTCGCTCATCGCTTTTCGGTCGTCTTCGATATGTTCTAAAACATGGTTGCAGAAAATCACATCGAAAGATCCGTTTTCAAAAGGCAAATCTAAAATATCCGCTTTTACATCAACAATCGGTGAAAATAAATCGGCTGAAGTATAATCCAAATTCTTCATTTTCTTGAACTTTCGGAGAAATTCCTGTTCCGGCGCGATGTGCAGAACTTTATAATTTTTGGTAAAAAAATCGGTTTCATTTTGAAGATAAAGCCACATTTGTCGGTGTCTTTCCAAACTTAAAGTTCCGGGTGAAAGCGCATTTTCTCTCTGTTTTCCGTAACCATAAGGTAGAAATTTTCGATAAGATTTTCCGTCGATGGGATCGTAGAATTTATCCCCTTTAAAAAACTGGTAAATCAAAGGACGAAGAAAAATGCTTAAGTTAATAAGCATCGGTCGCGGAATTTTGTTTAAAAGGAACTTGGCTAGTTTTTTCAATTAATCTGAGTTTGTGGGAAGCGGCGAAGCCGCGAAATGTTGGTAGAAGATTTGCAGGGAAGGTTATTGAGGTGCGAAGCACCGACATGTTGGTTATATTAAATCATTAAAAATATACTCTTGATTAAAATCAATATCAAATTTTGTCAAAAATTCAATATATTCCTCTTTGAAAGACTTTTTGTGATGATGCTTTTCCTGATTATTAATATAGTTGATTACATCATTAACTTGCGATTTACCGTAAGAAAAAGCTCCATATCCTTTTTGCCATTCAAATCTTGTTGGCAAGAATTTTTTTTCATTAATGAATCTAGAAGAATTGGTCTTAATATCCATTACCAAATCGGATACAGATTGTTTTGGTCTCATTCCAACCAAGATATGAACATGATCCGGCATTGAATTTATTACCAATAATTTGTGATTGTTATTTTGTACTATTCCTGTAATATATTTATGAAGTTCTTCTTTCCAATCTTCCTTGATTAATGAATCACGAAATTTCACAGCGAAAACAAATTGGATGTGTATTTGTGTGTATGTAGCGTTTGAATCAGCCATAATTTATCATATTACCAACATGTCGGTGCTTCGCACCTCCTTTTAACACCATATCAATACTACCAACATTTTGCGGCTTCGCCGCTCCTTCCTTTCAATTTCATTTATAGAAACAAATTAAAAATCCATTGTAAATGGCGCTTCTTCATCACTCACAATTCCCAACGCCTCATAAATATATCTGAAAGTAGAAAGCAAAACAGGTTTTCCGTTGATAATACAGACATCGTGTTCAAAATGTGCAGAAGGTGAATTGTCCTTAGAAGTGACTGTCCAACCATCTTTGTGGAATATTACTTCATGCGTTCCCAAATTAATCATCGGTTCGATGGCGAGAACAATTCCGTCTTTCAAAACTTTTCCGCTGCCTTTTCTGCCGTAGTTTGGAACTTGCGGATCTTCGTGCATTTTTCTTCCTAAACCGTGACCAACCAATTCGCGAACAACGCCGTAACCATGGCTCTCACAATAGGTTTGAATGGCATTGGAAATATCACCTACTCGTTTTCCGCGAACACATTGTTCAATTCCTTTGTATAAAGATTGTTTGGTAACTTTTAGCAACTTTTTGGTTTCTGGAGCAACTTCCCCAACTTCAAAGGAATAGGCGTGATCGCCGTAAAAACCATTCATATAAACGCCACAATCCACCGAAAGAATATCTCCTTCCACAAGTGGTTTATCATTTGGAATCCCGTGAACTACTTCTGCGTTTGGTGAGATGCATAGATTTTTTGGGAAACCGTACATTCCTAAAAATGCAGGTTCTCCCTCATGATCACGAATAAATTCTGCCCCGATTTTATCGAGGTGATTGGTGGTAACTCCAGGTTTTATTTCTTTAGCGATTAAACCTAAAGTTTTTGAGACAAGTTGCGCGCTTTCACGCATGAGACGAAGTTCGTCGAGGGTTTTTAAAATTATCATTAAATAATGTGAAAATTATCAGTTTATCAATTTAACAATGATGCTGAATAATGTTTGGCATATCTCTTTAACATTAGTAAATTGTTAGATTTTCCTTACCAGAATAATCCTTTTTTCTTTTCTTTTTTCATCTTTGAGTAGGCTAAAACTTCGGTTCCTTCTACACGGAATTCAATTCGGTCGGTGATGATGTTATAGATTTCTCCCCATCCCGGAAAACCGCCAAGATTTCGGTCGTCGATGAACAGGTCTGCATCAATTTTTCTAGATGCCTCTGCAGAATCGAAAACTTCTCCTTCAAAACTGGAGTTGACCGCATAAAACTCTACTCCATTTTTTTTACAGAATTCTACGGCTTCTTCCAAGGATTTTCCGTGACGGTAGGTCCAAAGAATTAAACGGTAACCTTCGGCCTGAAGTTTTTTCAAAGTCTCGAAAGCGAATGTTTTGGGCTTCCCGATTCCTGGATATGCGTCCTCTACAACAGTTCCGTCGAAGTCTATAGCGAGTTTTTTGTTACTTTTCATATCTAGCTGTTTATTGTTTTTTTAAAGTCCTGTGAAATCTCCTCTATCTTCATACAGAGTTTGTCTTTTAGCAATCTTGGCGATTTCACCTGTTTTATTTTTTGGATTTTGCAAAGATAGGAAAATTAAAGAGCGGTTGAAAAATTCAGCCGCTCCAAAAAAAATATAGTTTGATATAATTTGGTCTAAGATTTTACCCATTTGAATTGATACTGCAAATCTGGTGTGGCAATTCGGTCGGTGATTTTCTGCAGTCTTCCTGGAAGTTTCATTAAATATTCCTGGGCTTTTTGTGCCTGTTCATTAAGTCCGGAAATGTGTTCTATTTTCCAGTCGTTTAATAATTCGCTCAAAATATTGATGTAGTCTTGTCCGGTGTAAACCATTGCTCTTTGTGCCGCGTCAGAAAAATGTCCCCAAAGCTCACCGGCTTTTTGCCCAGATTCACGCATTAAATGTGCAGGCATCACAATTTTTTTCTTCATCATGTCTTCGAAAGCGAGCATCATTTCAGATGGATCCAATTCGAAGATTCTGCTTACAAAATGTTTGTAGGCTTTTGCATGACGTGCTTCATCAGCTGCGATTACTCCACACATTTTCGCCAACTTAGTATTCCCGGTTTGTTTTGCCAAAGTTCCTACTCTTCTGTGGGAAATATTGGTTGCCGTCTCCTGAAAACTGGTGTAAACAAAATTTCTGTATGGATCCATTGAAGTTCCCAAATCGAACCCATCCTGAATTAAATATTGCGTGGTGATTTCGATTTCGCGCATATTTACTCTTCCACAGAGGTAAAGATATTTATTCAATAAATCGCCGTGACGATTTTCTTCTGCTGTCCAGCTTCTCACCCATTGTGACCAACCCGTCCGGTTTTCCTGTTCTACTCCATCAATTCCCATAATCCATGATTCATAACTTGGTAGTGCTTCTTCGGTAATACAGTCACCAATCAAGGTTACAAATAAATCGTAACCCATTTCTTGTGCGTAGGTTTGTAGTTCCTCTACATCATATTTAAAATTTTCTGCTGATGGGTCGGGTAAAAAATCTGTGGGTTGCCAAATCTTTTCAACGGGAGTTAAATATGATGAAATGAAGTCGCCCACTTCTTTCCCCAGATTCCGCATTACTTCAATCCGCACTAATTTGTTATACATTTCAATTTTTTATAGGCAACAAATATAGTTTAAAAATATTATTTATTGCATAATTTTAATATTAAATAAATGAAAACAGCCGAAAACTATTGCTTCCGACTGAAAAGAAAATTGAAAAAAATTACTGCTTCATGCTTTTCCGCTACAGAAGTAGTTTGTTATTCCATAAAGCTTATTTTACCGGAATGTCGGTAAAAGTACCATAAACTTTGGTTACACTTCCTGTCGCCGTGGTAAACGCTTCAAAGGTGCCGCTTGCTTTTGCACCGTCATTTTTAGTAATTACTACTTTGCCGGTGATGGTTCCGCCATTCCCAAAACCTGAATGGTAAAAAGCATTTCCGGAGGCTGCTAAATCATAAGTTGCCGGTGAAACTCCGGTAAGGTTGATTTCAAATAAAGTTCCTGATGTTGCTGTTGTTCCTGCAAATGCGAAAATCGATTTGTACTGAGTTCGCACCTCAGATGAACCTGCAGTCTTAATTGTGGTTGAATTTGGATCATTTTCCTTCCAGGTAAATCCTGCCGTAGTAGTAGGATTATTTGGGGTAGTTTCGCTGTCATCTCTATTACATGAAATGAATAGAAAAAGCATCATCGACAAGGCTGCAATTGTTTTAATGAAATTTTTCATTGTTAAATGTTTTTAGGTTAATAATGATGTAAAAATAAAATCGCTAAAAGAAAATTGAATACCCTGAAATGGGTATTTTTTAAAAAAATTTAGGGAAATGAAATGAAAATGACCGGGAAAATTCCCGGCCACCTCCTAAAAACTAATAATGAAAACATTATTTGTTCTAAAATTAATTCTCACGGTTTGTGCTTTTGCATTTTAATCATTTACATTCATTCTTGAAATCAGTAATCGGTCGCCATTTGGTGTCTCACTGAAAAAGTAGGTATAATCACCAATCTGGATTCGGTTATGTTTGTCGTACAGATAATACTTTTTCTTTTCCAAATCTCCCAAAGTTCTGAATTCGGAAGATTTTCCGGTGGATAGATCCAATTTACCATATTCAATACTATAAAACGGAGAATAGGTTGTTGTAGTTGTGGTAGTATCCCAGAATGTACTTACACTTGTATCTTTGTCAATAGCTTTTACCATTTCCATTATCCAGTTTATCGACTTGCCGTCTTTACTTTCAATCACATAACTTGTTGCCGGAAAGTTATCTGCAGTCATTGGAGAATTATTGAAGAATCCCTTTTTATTCTTCTGATCAAGAAGAACGGTATAGTTTCTTACCAAACTACCTTCTGGTGAAAAATGTAGCATGTACATTCCTTTGTAAACTCTGTCATAGCTACTTCCCGATCTAGAAACTCCTGTGAGTGCTCCTAAAAGTTTATTTCCACCAATTCCTCCACTGCTTGGTTTGAAATCTTGAAGACACAGAACAAATGAACCATCTTTTAGGATCTGAAAATTGTTGGCTGTGAATTTTTTTCCGTCAAATTCCAAAGGTTTTTTCATGTCCGATCCTGCAACTGCTTTTTGGTTGAGTTCAGGCATTGCGGTAGGTCTCACATACACCGCATTTCCGTTCTGGATTTTGGTAATCACGAAATTATCATACTTTTTTTCGTCTAATGCGTTATCTAAACTTGCCTGTGATGGCGCCAATTCTTCTTTGCCAGAAATCATTCCTGCCATTTTTCCCAATCCGCCAAGCATACCTCCACCTGAAGATGTTGCAGCTTTTTCCTCATCATCCATACTTGAAGGTGACACGGTTTGTCCTAAAACTTCATCCGCATATTTGCCATCTTTCTTAATACTCATGCCATAAAGTAGTACAGTTCCGTTTTTTTCGTAGGCGTTCAAAATCCTGTAACCGGCATCCGGAGAATTAAACGTGAAATTTTCCTTTAAGTTTCCTTCTGGGGAAATCCTCAAATAGGTAAGTTGGTTTGGATTTCCTGTATTGCTTTTTCCATAGGCTTTTGTTGGAGCTAAAACTACAACCCAGTCTCGCGGAAAATCATCGTTATCAACATCCCTACTGTTGTCATCCAACAATGGTTTAGAAAAGATAGGTTTCATTGGGCTTGAAGTTGGAACCGAAGCCAATTTTTTTGAAACGCCTTCATTATTCACTTTAATCAAATCCAAATTCGAGTAGGAAGAACCTTTTGTATAAGGATACGCCAAAGCCAAAATCGTGCTGTCTCTTTCTACTTCATAAGCGCCGCTGAAAAGATATTCTTCACCGTCTTCACTTGTAAGTTTTTGCCGATCAAGCATTTTTATACTTTTCAAATATCCACCAACTAACCAATTGTATTTGGCTTTGATGAGTCTTTTCTTAAACATCATTTTGCCGCTAAGATTGGTACTTAACGATGCTGCTGTTGTAGAATATTCGTCACCCTTAAAGTTGAACCATTTCCATTTTTTCTTAACCTTTTCCACATCCCATTCATCTTTCAGGGTATTTTTTAGATTGGCGTCCTTATCAAAACTATACACTTCAATCTTCACTTTTCTTCTGCTTGAAGGCAGAAAATACACCATGTCGAAATTGCCATTTTCTTTAGCTTCCACTCCACCGAGATACCCTTTTTTGGCTTTTCGGGATATTTCGTAGTCTTTTTCCAGAATATTCATTCCGGTTTGCTGTGCGTAAACCTGTGCGGCAGTTCCAACTGCGAGTGCAACAAGTAGTGCTTTGATTTTCATATTAATAAAGTTTTTAGGTTTTTTATTAGTCCAAAGATACTTTTGTACTAAATTTTTGATATACCCTGAATTGGGTATTTTTGATTTTGTGATTTTTATTTTTTTAATAAAAAAAAGCAGATCCACTTCTGAATCTGCTTAATGAATTAAGATGTTCAGGGATTATTTCCTGATAACCTTATATGTTCTCACCTCTTTTCCATCTGCGAATACTTTCACTAAGTACGCTGCTGAAGGATATTTACTGAAATCAACCTTGTAATGATTTGATTTCTGAACTATGGTGGAAACTTTTTGTCCGTTCATACTGTATATTTCAATTTGCGAAATTGGATTATCATACTTGATATTCAAAATCTCACTTACAGGATTTGGATATAAGTTTACTCTAAATGTTATATTTTCGTTAGTAGAAAGACATCCCGAGTTGATTACAGTAACAGCCAATCTATCAGTACTTTCACAGCCGTTCACCGTTTGTGAGGCGTAATAAGTCGTTCCGTAGACAACGGTAGTCGTACTTGGCAATACATTTCCATTGGTTGCTGCATCATACCAAATAATATTGCTACCTGATACTACTAAGTCTGCTAATGTTTTGTTTCCACAAAGATTTTGAGTTGTATTACCTGTAGGAGCTGAAGTATTATTAACCGTTGCAGTTACAGCAGTTCGACCTGAGTTGCAAATTCCGTTATCTGTTTCCACATAGTATGTTGTGGATGACGAAATAGTCGGTGTGGTAAAACTTGTTCCTGTTGCTAACGAAATTCCTCCAGTAGCATTTGCAAACCAACTGATGGTTCCCGCAGAAGCTGTAGCTCCCAATGTTACCGTTCCAGTTCCGCAACGTGAAGCCGGTGTGGTAGAAGTAATGGTAGGAATGGTGTTTACGGTAATGGTAACTGCCGTTCTTGTTGAGCTACATCCCGCCGCAGTTGTTGTTCCAACATAGAAAGTGGTAGTTGAACTAACACTTGGTGAATAACTGCTTCCTGCAGCCAACCATGTTCCTCCAGTTAACGAATCGTACCAGTTAATAGTTCCAGAACTTGCGACAGCTGAGATAGTTGCTGTTCCTGCTCCGCATCGAGTTGCAGGTGTGGTGGAAGTGATGGTAGGAATTTCATTAATAACTGCTTTTATTTCTATTCTGTTTGAGACACAACCTGCTGTAGAGGTGGTTTCTGCATAGTAAGAAGTTGTAGTAGTTAAATTAGGAGTTGTGAAAGTAGTTCCTGTACCAAGTTCTGTACCTCCAATTGCGGCATCATACCATTTCACAGTTCCTGCGCTTGGATTGGCTGTTAAAGTTACCGTTCCTGTTCCGCATCTTGCAACATCACTTCCAGAAATTGTTGGAACTGGATTTACAGTTGCAGTTACTGCTGTTCTTGTACTTGCTGTACAACCGTTGAATGCTTCTGCATAATACGTAGTTGTTGTAGAAATACTTGGCGTGGTAAAACTGTTTCCTGTGAATAATAAAGTTCCTCCTGTTGCTGCGCTGTACCATTTAATGGTTCCTGAATTAGGTGTTGCAGAAAGCGTTACACTTCCAGGTCCGCATCTGGATCCTGGTGTTGTGCTGGTGATAGACGCCGACGCATTTACTTTAATGTAAGCCGTTTTTGTAATAACATTTTCGCCATCAGTATTTCTGACTTTTAAGGTAACTGCGTAAGTTCCGGCTGTGCCATATTTCACTACAGGATTTTGGCTGTACTTCGTACTTGGCGAAACAAATGTTCCTCCGGTAACTGTCCATTCCCAACTTAATGCATTGGTGGATGCATCGGTAAACTGCACGTTTTGGTTCACGCAAATTTCCGTTGGAGTTGCTGTAAAATCGGCAACCGGCAAGACAATTGCACAATTTTGAAGTTTATTTACGCTGTTTCCGTCTCCACTTCCGCCAAAATAGGCATAAAATCCCGGAGGATAAGGGCATAAGTTGTACATTTTAGTATCTACAGCTGCGCCGTCATTAATACCGCCCATATAAGCGTATTGACCCGGCGCGTAGCCGCAAGTTGTATATATTTTTGTGTTCGCACTGTTTCCGTCACCAACTCCGCCAGTATAAGCAAACTGACCCGGAGCTAAACCGCAGGAAAGATTAGTGACCTGCTGTGCAGAATTACCATCTGAAATTCCGCCGGTGTACTGCGCAGAAAGCAGTGAACTGAATATCGCAAAAATGAATACAACGATCCTTGATTGGTATATTGTTGATTTCATCTTTTTAGAATTATTAATTAATATTTTTTAATTTTTTGAAAACCTGAAATTTTCAAAACCTAAAAAGATGTTATCTTACACCTCTACCTCCGTGCACGTAACTTCTTGCAAGACTCGGGCTATATAAATTTTGGCGGTCCGAAGTTCTTCCGTAAGTATAACTATTTAAGTAGTCTCCTCCTTTTGGATATTGACCCGCACCTGTCGAAGAGAATGGCCAGGTTGCCTGATCAGCAAAACCCGTGGATGTCAATTCCCCATCTCCCAAAGTACCGTTGAAATTTGCGCCCTCTGTAGATACAGAAATAACACGCTCTGTAACATTTCCTGCCATTTCCATTGCTCCATAGTAAGCAGCTCCTGCCGAAAGTCTTCCCGATGCATTTGTGGCAAAAATCCCAACTCTCAATGGACCTGCAGTTGAAGCGACGACTCCTCCCTGAATTGCACACATCCCGTTATTTACCGTTGTAGTTGAAGTTTCATTGTTCATTTTAGCATTTAAAAGGCTTCCGCTGCCTGTATTAGTAAGTTCAGTGCTTCCCCAAGGAAATTCTCCAGCAATTCTTGGCAGTGGGCCTCTTGCTACTTTCTCAAATTCCATCTCAGTCATGGGTCTTAGTGCTGCCCAATCCAAATAAGCTGCTACATCATTCCAACCTAATCCGTTCATTGCAACATTCTGTCCGTCATTAGAGCTGTTTGGAGTTCCCGCTGTAGCGTCTGTTCCGAAAACTGCCGGTATTGCGCCATTACTTCCCGAAGTAACGATTGCGAGTCCATTTCTGTACTGGTAACCCGTATACATTGAATAGGAACCTGCTGCAGCACCAGGATCATTTTCTACTCTGTTTTTTTGCTGTGTAAAGGTTAAAGAATTTAGGAAATCAGCATACTGTTCCTGCGAAATCTCGTATTTCATACAATAGAAAGAATTGTACCCCATCGGAAAAGAAGGAGAAATATCTGCAGTATAAGGTCCCAACTGAGAGGAAGTTAAGCCATTATTCTGGGCATTTGAATCTACCGTAATACTGCTGAAAGTGTAAGAACCCGCTCCGTCACCAAGCTGAAAACTGCCTTCAGGAACATTCACCATCTCAATTCCGTACACTTTATAGTTGTAGGTTCCAGCAGGAATATTCATTTTCAAAGTAACTGCAGTTGATGCAATATTTCCGCCGCCAACGGCACTTCTTCTTAAGAAAACACCTTTTCCATCTGTCACTGGATCTGCCTGTAATGGTGATCCCGCAGTATGATCTGCAGCAACTGTACTTAGATCTGCGTGCATCCAAAGTTTGGTGTTACAATCTTGGTATTTTACGAAGACCCACACTGCGTCCCAATTAGCGGGAGCAGCACTTGCATTCCACGAATTTTCCCAACTGATGTTGAAGGAAATGTTGCTTCCGGTAACCGCGGTTCCGGTAATCTGTACGTTGTTCGCCTTTGCCGTTACAATAGCCATTAGCGAAAACACTGCGCTAAAAAGCGCTTTCACAAGTAATGTTCTTGTTTTCATAATAAAAAGTTTTAAAGGTTTAAATTGTATTTTGTTTGATAAAAATTT
Organism: Candidatus Kaistella beijingensis; assembly: GCF_020084865.1. Classification (NCBI taxonomy): domain Bacteria; kingdom Pseudomonadati; phylum Bacteroidota; class Flavobacteriia; order Flavobacteriales; family Weeksellaceae; genus Kaistella; species Candidatus Kaistella beijingensis. The sequence goes on from NZ_CP071953.1 coordinate 536,531, forward strand.
TGTCGTGTAAAAGTTTTAAAAGTTTTCTGAGTAAAGTTTTCATGATGACCAGCTTTAGCATGACAAATCTATCGTATCAATAAAAAATCTACATACCGTGAATTGGGTATTTATCAAAAACTTATAGGATATGTTGAGATGTAGATAAAAAAAATGTCCGGGAATCTCCCAGACATTATACTTTTTATTGGTTTAAAAAATTAGAAAATCTCTCTACCTGAAAAATGGAATTGTGACTCAATTAAAGCGTTCTCATCAGAATCTGAACCATGAACTGCATTTTCACCTACACTTCTTGCAAACATTTTTCTGATGGTACCTTCTGCTGCATCTGCAGGATTAGTCGCACCGATCAATGTCCTGAAATCTTCCACAGCATTGTCTTTCTCAAGAACTGCGGCTACAATTGGTCCCGAACTCATAAACTCCACTAATTCGCCGTAAAAAGGTCTTTCAGCGTGAACTTCATAGAATTTTTTTGCGTCTGCAACGGTAAGTTGAGTTAATTTTAACGCTTTGAATTTGAATCCCGCTTCCGCAATTTTCCCTAAAATAGCACCAATGTGACCATCTGCAACTGCATCCGGCTTAATCATGGTGAATGTAATTTTACCTGACATAAACTTTTATTTTTAAAGTGTTGCAAAAATACAAAAAGTTTGCTATATTTGTAATGAAAATTCTTTTCACGAGAGCCATTAGTTTGGCACGAAAATTGTAATTTAATTTTCGATTCTCATGTTTAATTTGAGTTTTCATGGTTATTAGTTTTTACCCAGCTTCGGCTGGGTTTTTTATTTAGCAGCATTTTCTTCCGCCTCTTCCATGAGTTTTAAGTAAGTGATGTAGCGAGACTCCTCTATTTCTCCGGACTCCAAGCTGTCAAGAACGGCACATTTTGGTTCGTTGATGTGCATGCAATTGTGGAATTTACAGCTTCTGCCGATGCTGAAAATTTCAGGAAAGTAATGTTGGATTTCTTCTTTTTCTACATCAATCATGGCAAATTCGCGAACTCCAGGTGTATCGATGACGCTTCCGCCGAAATCCCAAAAATGCATTTGTGCAAAAGTTGTGGTATGCTTTCCTTTTAAATGGGTTTCAGAAATTTCTGAAGTTTTCAAATTCAGTTCAGGTTGAAGTGCATTGACCAAAGTAGATTTTCCACTTCCGGAATGTCCGAAAAATACAGAAACTTTATCTTTTAGAATATTCTGCAAAATTTCCAGATTCAATTTTGAATAGGATGAAATCTCCAAGGTTTCATAACCAATTTGCTGATAAAGTGATTCAATATTGGCAACGATTTCTTTTTCGTCTTCATTCAAAACATCCATCTTATTGAATAAAATCAAAGGTTTGATATTGTAAGCTTCGCAACAGGCAAGAAAACGGTCGAGAAAACCAAGCGAAGTTTCAGGATGTTTTAAAGTGAAAATAAAACAGGCAATATCGATATTCGACGCAATAATATGCGCTTCTTTTGAAAGGTTTACCGATTTACGTATCAGATAATTTTTTCTCGGTTCTATCTTGGTAATCCAAGCTACATCATCCTGTTCGAGAGAAAATTCAACATGGTCACCCACTGCAAGTGGATTCGTTAAACGTGTTTTGATCAACTTGAATTTGCCACGAATTCGCGCCTCGAAGAATCGTCCGGTTTCGGAATCCAAAACCTGATACCAACTTCCTGTGGATTTCGTGATGAGACCTTTCAAAATTTTGAATTAATAATTAATAATGATGAAGGAATAATTTTTCCACACTCTGAAATTTTTCTCCATCTTCCAGCATCCATCTTCCAGCTTCCATCTTCCATCTTCTTAGATATTATTCTGCACCTCAATCGACTCCTCGTGAATTGCCTTGAACACTTTTTCTATGAATTCAGAAGACATTCCGGTTTCGTCTGCTTTTTGGGTGGCGTATTCCGTAATGACTTTCCATCTTTCGGGTTGGAAGATTGCAATATTGTTCACTTTCTTCAATGTCCCGATTTTTTCAGAAATCTTCATTCTTTGCGCCAAAATTTCAATCAGTTGAAAATCCAAATCCGAAATCAACGTTCGGTGACGTCCCATTTCATCATCAAATCCCGAAATATCGGAATTTCTAACTTGAAGATTATTGATTAATTCCGCCAAAACTTCTGGGGTAATTTGTTGTGAAGCGTCGCTCCAAGCTTCATCGGGATTTCTGTGCGTTTCAATCATTGCACCGTCATAACCAACGTTCAAGGCTTCTTGAGCGATTGCAGACAAACCTGTTCTGTTGCCACAAATATGTGACGGATCCACAATCATCGGGATGTTAGGAAACTGATTTTTAAAATCCAACGCAATCTGCCAATTCGGGATGTTTCTGTATTTCGTTTTCTGATACGTTGAAAATCCACGGTGAATGACACCCAAATTTTTCACCTCCTGTCCCAACAATCTTTCCAAAGCACCGATCCATAAAGCCAAATCGGGATTTACAGGATTCTTCACAAGCACAGGTTTTTCGGTTCCTTTCAACGCTTCCGCAATTTCCTGAACGGTGAACGGATTTACTGTGGAACGCGCACCAATCCACAAAATATCAACATCGGCTTCCAATGCGGCTGCAACGTGATGTGCATTTGCAACTTCGGTTGCAGTTTTGAAACCATATTCTTCTTTAACTTTTTTCAGCCAATTCAAACCAATTACTCCAACTCCTTCAAAACCGTTGGGTTTGGTTCTCGGTTTCCAAATTCCTGCCCGGAAAATTGGAACTTCTGCATTGGTTTCTTTTATTCTTTTTGCAGTTTCAAGCATCTGCTTTTCGCTTTCTGCGCTGCATGGTCCTGCAATAATTAATGGTTTTGGGAATTCTTTCACCCAATTGTTTTCTAAATCCTGTAATGTCATATATTTTTCAAAGCCAAATTTGGCCAATTCTATAATTTAAGTTTTGGCTAAAGCCAAATGAATCTTTAGTTTTAAAAAATGGACTAAAGTCCATTCCTATTGATATTTTTAAATAATCCAAACTTTAATTTAAATCAAATTTGAATAAATCATCAAGTTCCCTTAAAACGGGATTAATCTCGGCAAATTTATCAAAAATCTTCCGTTTGGTGATGATTTCTTTTTTAAGGGAAACATCGTTTTTATATTCAATATTGATGTTGAAGTGATTCACTTTCCGCATAAAATGGTTGAAAAATTCTGCACGTATTTTTTCAAACTCACTTTTCGCAGAATCGGATGGATAAGTGATTTCCACAATGTCTTCGTCAATTTTCTGCAGTTTAAAGGAACTGATTGCACTGTAAACAATCATATCTTTTGATTGAAGTTCGTTTAAAAATTTCTGCCATTCTGTTTGTAAGTCAGTTTCGGTGAAATGATTGCTTGGTAATTCTACCTTTTCCTTTTCATCTACCTTTTCTTCCTCTTTTTCAGATTTCTGTAAAGCCGCATTAATGCTGTATGGAGAAGGAATTTTTTGTTTCGCAATCGGTTCTGAAGCTTTTAAAATTGGTTTAGAAATTTCTTGTTGTAACTGATTTTTAACTTCAGATGGAGGATTTTCAGAGCCCTTTTTTGGACTTTCAGAATGTGAAGAAACCGCGTTAAGGAGCGGTGCTAAAATCAGGAACTTTTTTTTTTAGAATCCGTTCCGTTTGCCGTTAATGATGAAAGTTGCATTAATGCAATTTCAACGGTTAATCGAGGATTCTTGGAATTTTTGTAATTAATGTCGGCATGATTGCAAATTTCAACCGCATCGATTAATTGTTGGGCGTTCCATTTTTTTGCCTGTTCAGAAAATTTGATTTTCGTCTTTTCACCCACTTCAATCAAACTCAAAGTATTTTGGTTTTGAGCCATCATCAAATCACGGAAATGATTTCCCAAACCTGCAATGAAAATATGTGGGTCAAAACCTTTTTTCACGATTTCATTAAAGGCGAAAAGCGTGTCAGCAATTTTATTTTCATGCGCCAAATCCACAATCTTTAAATATTGGTCGTAATCAAGGATGTTGAGAACTTCGGCAGCTTTTGCAAGCGTAATATTTTTCTGTGTGAAGGTCGAAAGTCGGTCAAAAATCGAAAGTGCGTCACGAAGAGCACCATCCGCTTTTTGGGCAATTAAATAAAGTGCGTCGTCTTCATACTGAATTCCCTCTTTATCGGCGATTTTCTTTAAATGTTCCTGAATGTCTTCAATCGTAATTCGTTTGAAATCATAAATTTGACAACGAGACAAAATCGTAGGGATAATCTTGTGTTTTTCCGTGGTCGCCAAAATGAAAATCGCGTGAGAAGGCGGTTCTTCCAAAGTCTTCAAAAATGCGTTAAATGCAGCAGAAGACAACATGTGAACCTCGTCAATAATATAGATTTTGTATTTCCCGACTTGGGGCGCGAAACGAACCTGGTCCGTCAATTCCCGAATATCTTCCACGGAATTGTTGGAAGCGGCATCGAGTTCAAAAATATTGTAGGCAAAACCGTCTTCTGAAGTAGAGCCGTCTCTTTCGTTGATTTTTCGGGCAAGAATTCTTGCACAAGTGGTTTTTCCAACTCCTCTTGGTCCACAAAAAAGCAAAGCCTGTGCAAGTTGGTTTTCTTCAATGGCGTGTTCCAAAGTATCTGTAATGTGCGACTGACCGACAACAGTTTCAAACTCTTGCGGACGGTATTTTCTTGCAGAAACCACGAAATTTTCCATTGGTCAAAAATAAGCAAATATTATGTAAAAAGAAATTTTTCAAAAAATTTTAATCGGTGTTTTTCTACAAGAAACTCCTGTTTTCTATTTAAAAAAGATAAAAAAAACCCAATTTGTTAAGATAAATTTTATGAAAAAAACATTTTATTACCTTTGAGTATCAAAAACTTAAAACTTTTGTACCATGAAATACAAGATCCAGTTTCCATTTTCCAGAACTGAGTCAAAGACCGGGTTTCATAAGATCAAAAGACTTAAAAGTAGAACAGATTAGAAGAAAAGACAGCCAATTTTAGTGGGCTGCCTTAGGAGTGTCACAAAAAATCAGCAGACACTTCCTGCGGCACATGTTAGCGACACTTTAGCGCACCCAGGAACAATTATCATAGTCTGTTCTAAAGTAAATAGTGGTTAATTCATCGGAACATCAAAAGGATTTTTAATCAGCAGAATTTTGACTGAACTACTTTTTTCCTTTGCTGTCTTTTTTCACCTCCTTAATGTTGCCAAGAATCCAATCCTCGATTTGAATAATGTAATGATTTCTTCGCAAAACCATTTTGCAGAGAACGATTACTCCACCAAAAATAATACTCAAAAACAACGAAACCAAACCAAAACTGGTCGCGATTTTCCAGCGCTGCTCATCGTTCAACCCAAACTGGAGCTGCTTGGAAACCCATTCTAAAAAAATCCTGTAATGTAGAAAACTTTCCAGAAATAAACCCATAGAAAGCACAAAAAGGATAATCATTAATATCCACGAAATCACAAAAAGCGAAGTCACCAGAAAAGTGCTTCCCGTTACAGAGGGTTGAGAATTGAGGATTTGTTGAAGGTTTTTGATGTTCATTGGAGCTAGTCTGTGCTGTAAAAATAGGGTAAAATTGTGAATTGCTTTCAAAAATTATTATCTTCGTGACACGACACAACCAATTGCAGGTTGTAAATTAATCCCTCTATAAAACTCAACTTCACCATTCCACTGTTGAAATTGCAGCTTCAGCGAAGGTAAAGCTCTTTTCCTTACTGGTTCGTTAAGACAATAATTCATCGTGCAGTCCGAGTGTACAAAATTTTTCAAGTCAATGGTCAATTAAATAAGAATCTTCCCAATATATTCCAACTAATTTTTCATGAAAACTTGTCCAACAAAAAATTATTATATTTGTTAGCTATGGAATTAGATACGCAACAGAACGTTTCAGAGGAAATTTTATTAAAGGCTTTTAACCACATGATGCTCGCCAAAGCAATGGCAGACATTTACGAGGAAAACCGAAATATTTGCAAATACGTGCACTCCACTTCGCGCGGGCATGAAGCGATCCAGTTGGCAACGGCTTATCAGCTGACCAAGGAAGACTGGGTTTCGCCATACTATCGCGATGAAAGTTTGTTGTTGGGAATCGGTTTCGAGCCTTATCGTTTGATGCTGCAACTTTTGGCGAAAGCAGATGATCCTTTTTCGGGTGGACGTTCCTATTATTCGCATCCTTCAAGTTTGGAAGACGATATGCCGAAAATTATTCATCAAAGTTCAGCTACCGGAATGCAGACCATTCCAACCACCGGTATTGCACAGGGAATTAGATACATACAGGAATTCAACTTAAAACATTACCATAAAAACCCCGTTGTTGTTTGCAGCTTAGGCGATAATTCGGTCACGGAAGGTGAAGTTTCGGAAGCTTTTCAGTTTGCCGCACTTCATCAGTTGCCCATTATTTTTTTGGTTCAGGACAATGAATGGGGAATCTCCGTAACCAAAGAGGAAGCCAGAACAGCCGATGCTTACGATTTCGTGGCAGGATTTACGGGTTTAAACAGAATGAGAATCGATGGAACCGATTTCGTGGAAAGTTTTGAAGCCATGAAAGAAGCCGTAGATTTTGTTCGCAAAGAACGAAAACCAATGGTGGTTTGTGCGAAAACCGTTTTAATTGGCCACCATACTTCCGGAGTTCGGAGAGAATTTTACCGCGATGAGGAAGATTTAGAAAAGCACCGAGCAAAAGACCCTGGAAATATTTTAAGAAAAAGACTGCTTGAAGATGGTGTTGACGAAGATCTTTTAAAACAAATTGAAAAAAAGGCAAGACTGGAAGCAGAACAGGCTTTCCAAAAAGCAATCAATGCAGAAGATCCAATTCCTCAAACTGTGCAAGAGCACGTCTTCGCTCCTACCCCAATCACCGAGGAAGTTGGGGAACGAACTCCTAAAAATCAGGAAAAAATCGTGATGGTGGATGCAGCCATTCACGCCATCCAGGAATTGATGTGGAAACATCCGGAAGCGTTGCTTTATGGGCAGGATGTCGGCGAAAGAATTGGCGGCGTTTTCAGGGAAACGGTGACTTTAGGACAAAAGTTTGGAAATAAAAGGGTTTTCAACACTCCTATTCAGGAAGCGTACATTATTGGTTCTACCGTAGGAATGAGTGCGGTAGGTTTAAAACCCATTGTTGAGGTACAGTTTGCCGACTATATTTATCCGGGAATTAACCAGTTAATCACAGAAATTTCAAAATCCTGTTATTTAAGTCAGGGAAAATTTCCGGTGAGTACCATTATTCGAGTTCCCACCGGAGCTTACGGCGGAGGCGGTCCTTATCACAGCGGAAGCGTGGAAAGTATTTTGGCAAATATCAAAGGAATTAAAATCGCCTATCCAAGCAATGCGGCAGATTTTAAAGGGTTGTTAAAAGCCGCTTTCTATGATCCTAATCCGGTGATTATGTTGGAACACAAAGGATTGTACTGGAGCAAAGTTCCCGGAACTGAAGAAGCCAAAACAATTGAACCTGCAGAAGATTATGTTTTACCATTAGGAAAAGGAAAAATAATTTTAGACGCTGATCCGGCTGAAACTGAAAAAGGCAGAACCATGCTCATCGTAACTTACGGAATGGGCGTTTACTGGGCTAAAGAGGCATCGAAAAATTATCCTGGTCGTGTTGAAATTATTGATTTAAGAACATTGATTCCTTTAGATGAAAATTTGGTTTTCGAAAGGGTGAAAATCCATGGAAAATGTGTGGTGTTAACGGAAGAACAGATTAATAATTCCTTCGCCGAAGCTTTTGCTCATAGAATTTCAAAGAATTGTTTCAGCTTTTTAGATGCGCCGGTTGAAGCGATGGGTTCTTTAAATTTACCTGCAGTTCCAATTAACTTGGTGTTGGAAAAAGAGATGTTGCCGAATGCGGAAAAGGTTTCTGAGAAAATAAAGGAAATGTTAAGTCATTAAAAAACTAAAAGCACCGAGATTGAAACGGTGCTTTTTTTCAATTAAAAACCAATGGATTCATCGTGCTGAGAAAGATCAAGTCCGAGGTGCTCTGATTCTTCCGAAACCCTTAGTGGAATGATGAAATCAGTGATTTTGTAGAGTAATAAAGCTCCAAAAAATGTAAACGCCGAAACCAGAACCAAAGCCAGCATGTGATGCCCAAAAACCGACCAGCCGCCATGCAACAAACTTGCATTTTCGCCATGCGCAAAAATTGCGGTAAGAATCATTCCCATAATTCCTCCTACGCCATGACAGGCAAAGACATCCAAAGTGTCATCTATTTTTTTGAGTTTTTTCCAGTGCATCATTGAATTAGAAACAATTGCAGAGATAAACCCGATGAACAGACTTTCAGCAATTGTTACAAATCCCGCAGCTGGGGTAATTGCTACCAAACCGACAACCGCACCAATGGAAGCGCCTAAGGCAGAGACTTTTCTTCCATTAATTCGATCAAAAAATATCCAGGTGATCATTGCGGAAGCCGAAGCAATGGTGGTGGTACCAAAAGCCATCGCAGCAGTTGCATTAGCCGCTAAAGCAGAACCAGCATTGAAACCAAACCATCCAAACCAAAGCATTCCGGTTCCTAATAAAACAAATGGAATATTCGAAGGTTGATGATGTGGATTTTTTCTTCGCCCCAAAACAATGGCACCGGCAAGTGCTGCGAAACCTGCACTCATGTGAACTACCGTTCCTCCGGCGAAATCTTTTACTCCGAAAAATTTATTCAGCAAACCTTCCGGATGCCAAACCATGTGGCAAAGTGGCGTATATATAAACAAACTGAAGAGCACCATAAATAATAGATAGGAAATAAAACGAACCCGTTCAGCAAACGAACCAGTGATTAAAGCCGGCGTAATTACCGCAAATTTCATTTGAAATAATGCGAACAAAATAAAAGGAATTGTGGGCGCCATTAAATGATGCGGAAGTGTACCTACCCCAGAGAAAAAAGGGTAACTCAAAGGATTTCCGATGATACCGTAATGAATGCCATGGAAAGTGAAACCTAAACTTTCACCAAAGGAAAGACTGAAACCAACAACCACCCAAAGAATGGAAATTACACCCAGTGCAATAAAACTCTGCAACATCGTGGAAATCACGTTTTTGCTACCGACCATTCCGCCGTAGAAAAACGAAAGGCCGGGAGTCATCAATAAAACCAGACCAGCTGCGGCTAAAATCCAGGCAACATCAGCGCCTACGATTTTGTCTTCGCTGAGGAATTCGCCGGAGTTTGGGACAGGAATTTCAGTTTTCCAGAATAATGCCGCGATTGAAATCATTGTAATTACAACAAAAGAAGCAATCCATCTTTTCTCAATTTTCATAGTTTTTTATTTTTACCCCTGCTAAATTAGTATTTATTTTTAAAATTAATACAATTTATAAAGACAACCCTTATAAAAATTAGGAGTAAATTTAATTTTACATGCTTTTATTTAAAATAAGCTATTGAAGTTGTGGTTTCTATAGAATTAGTATTTTTGTAAAAATCTACCTTCAAAATGTCGGAAAATATTCAAAAAAAAATAGAAGATCTGCGCGCAGAACTTCATCAACATAACTATAATTATTACACCTTAGATGAACCTACAATTTCAGATTTTGAATTCGATTTGAAGCTCAAAGAACTTCAGGAATTGGAAGCAAAACATCCTGAATTTTACGACAGCAACTCTCCTACTTTGCGTGTTGGTGGTGAAATCACAAAGAATTTCCCGACCGTTCAACATCAGTTTCGGATGTATTCCCTGGATAATTCCTACGATTTTAATGATTTGGAAGATTGGGAAAAACGAATTGAAAAAACTCTAAACGAACAGGTAGAATATGTTGCCGAATTGAAGTACGACGGTGCCTCGATTTCCATCCTTTATGAAAACGGTCAGTTGATAGAAGCCGTAACCCGTGGTGACGGTTTTCAAGGTGACGAAATTACTGCAAACGTAAGAACGATTTCCGATATTCCGATGAAACTTCACGGTGATTTTCCTGAAAACTTTTATATTCGGGGTGAAATTTATCTAACGAGAAGAAACTTTGATAAAATCAACGAACGCCGTGCAGAAGAAGGTTTAGACCTTTTCATGAATCCAAGAAATACCGCATCTGGAAGTTTGAAAATTCAAGATTCGGGCGAAGTACGAAAACGTGGACTTTCCGCAGTTCTGTATCAGTTTATTTCTAATGAAGTTCCCGCAGCGACTCATTGGGAACTGCTTCACAAAGCAAAAAGTTGGGGCTTCAAAATTTCAGAACAGGCAAAATTGTGTTCAAACATGGATGAAGTGAAAGAATTCATCAGCTATTGGGATGAAAAACGACACCAACTTCCTTTTGAAATTGACGGAATTGTTTTAAAGGTAAATTCCATCAAACAGCAACAGCAATTGGGCTACACGGCGAAATCTCCACGTTGGGCGATGGCGTATAAATTCAAAGCTGAAAAAGTCGAAACTGAATTAGAGAAAGTAACTTACCAAATTGGAAGAACCGGCGCAATAACTCCGGTCGCCAATCTGAAACCTGTTTTATTGGCAGGAACTGTGGTGAAAAGGGCGAGTTTGCACAACGAAGACATCATCAAAAAACTGGGTCTGCACGAACATGATTTTGTATTTGTGGAAAAAGGCGGCGAAATTATTCCAAAGATTGTCGGCGTTAATTTAGAGAAAAGAGATCCTGAAAATCCGGAAATTCAATACATCAAAACTTGCCCTGAATGTGGAACTGAACTGGTGAAAATTGAAGATCAAGCGATACATTTTTGTCCGAACGAGTTGCATTGTCCGCCACAAGTTGTCGGCCGAATGATACATTATGTATCGAGAAAAGCTTTAAATATTGAAAATCTTGGTAGCGAAACCATCGAACAGCTTTACCGCGAAAAACTAGTGGAAAATCCGGCAGATTTCTATGCTTTGAAGAAAGAGCAACTGCTTCCTTTAGAAAGAATGGCAGAAAAATCGGCACAGAATATTATTGACGGAATTGAAAAGTCAAAAGAAGTTCCTTTTGAAAAAGTATTGTTCGGAATCGGCATCAAACATGTCGGAGAAACTGTTGCCAAGAAATTAGCCAAAAATTTTGAATCCATTGACGCGTTAAAAAATGCCACTGTGGAAGAACTCATCCAAGTAGAAGACATCGGCGGAAAAATTGCGGAAAGTATTGTAGCATTCTTTGAAAATTCGGAAAATCAGTTGATGATTGAAAGATTGAAGTCTTATGGCGTTCAATTAGAAAAAGGAGAAAGTACGAATGAAGTTTTAAGCAACGTTTTGGAAGGCAAAACATTTCTTTTTACGGGGAAACTTTCCCTTTTCACAAGGGAAACGGCGGAAGAAATGGTAGAAAAACACGGCGGAAAAAACATTTCGGCGGTTTCTAAAAACCTCAATTATTTGGTGGTGGGCGAAAAAGCAGGAAGCAAACTGAAAAAAGCGCAGGAAATTGGAACGATTGAGATTTTGGATGAGCAGCAGTTTTTGGATTTGATTTATGAGCAAGAAGGAGATGCGGTTGAATAGACGTCGTGAGTCAATTTGCTTTGCAGTGAGTTTTTTGGAATGAATTCACTCAATCTTGACAATAAATTTATATAGCATTTTAAATCTTTGTTTATTGAAAATATGTGTTAGCGGCTTTTTCTAGCTTAAAAAATTAGAAGTTTTAAGGTAATAAATCCTTGTTTTGCTTTGCGTTTTTATCTTTCTCATTAAATATCGCAACGATAAACAAAGAACCTTACAAGATAAGGTTGTTTTTAAGCCAAACCAAGGCGCTTCGCTTATCAAGGCAAAACACAGTTCTAAACTCGTAAATGACATAAAATAAAAGAAATAGATAATTTAAGAACCAAGCCACGAAGTGGCGAAATAAAATAGCAAAGGGTGAAGTCCTTTGAACTTTAAGACAAAATATATCAAAAGAGCCACGAAGTGGCGACATCAAATAATTAAAAAAAATAATGAAAATAAACCTTACCGCTAAAGCCCCAAAAACTATCAACCAAAAATTCTCATTCTACACTGAACAACTTTGGAAAAAAGACAAAAAGAATTACGGGAATAACATTGATTACTTGTTTTCAGGAAAAAAGAATGAAACCTTTATTTCCGTAGAAAATGATTCCATAAACTTCCTTATCGGTTTGGGCGAAAAACCCGAGAACTTTGAACTGCAGTCAGTTGCTTCAAAATTTTCTTACGACTTCAGAAAAAAGATTCAATCTGAAAACACAGAAATCAATTCGGAAAACTTTGATGCAGCACAAATTTTAGAATTGGTAAAAGGTTTATTTTTAGGAACTTATGAATATCCATTTAAAGAAGAACATCCGTTCTTTATGAAAGGTTTTAACTTGGTTTTAAATAAAGTTTCCGAAAAAGAATTAAAGGAAATAGAGCTCAAAACTTCCGCCATTTGCAAAGGTCAGTTTGCCTGTATGGAATGGCTCAACAAACCACAAAACTACAAACGGGTTCCGCAAATTTCTGAATTTTTGAGAGAAATTTCTAAGAAACACCAGTTCAAACTCACTGTTTTCGACAGTAAAAAATGTAAAGAATTGGGATTGGGCGCATTTCTGGCAGTCAATCAGGGAAGTTCACAGGAAGCGGCATTCACTATTTTGGAGTATCATTCAGGTGTAAAAAATGCTAAAACAGTCGGTTTGGTAGGAAAATGTGTTTTATTTGACACGGGCGGAATTTCCATTAAACCTTCCGATAATCTGCATTACATGAAATCCGACATGGGCGGCGCAACTGCCGTTATCGGAACTTTAATCGCAGCTGCTGAAATGAAACTTCCCGTCAACATCACTGCTATTTTACCGATTACCGATAATGCGGTTTCCAACAATGCCTATATTCCAAGCGACGTTATTACCGCCTACAACGGCAAAACGATCGAAATTCTCAACACCGACGCAGAAGGCAGAATGACACTTGCAGACGGACTCTCCTATCTTGCAAAAAATTACAGAACTGATGCGCTCATTGATTTGGCGACTTTGACAGGGAGTTCGGTGCGAATGTTCGGTTATACTTGTGGTGCTTATTTTTCCAATAATAACGACCTCAAAAAATCCCTTGAAATTTCTGGTGATAAAACCAATCAGCGACTTTGGAACCTTCCGCTTTGGGAGGTTTGGAAAGACGACTTTAAATCCGATGTTGCGGATTTCAAAAATATATCATCAAAACCTTTCGGAGATTGTATTGTAGCAGGAAAGTTTTTGGAACAGTTTATTGAGGACCATCCGAATTGGGCGCACCTCGATATTGCGGGAGTTGCGTTCGGAAACGTGCAGTATATGAAGGAAAAAGGCGCTACAGGATACGGCGTTCAACTTCTCATTAATTTTTTGGAAAATTTTCAATAAAAAATTAGTACAATCAAAAAATTCTCCCTATAATTGAAAGTAGATTTTCAAATCTGAACCATTTATTAAATTTTCGTATTGATTATTTATTAAAAATGTGTTTATTTTTTTGATAATTCATTAATTTTCAAAAAACATTATATGAAGGAGAAAACGATTGTCTGCATTTCATGCTACTATAAAGGATATGATTTTATGGACGAGATGAAGAAACTCGGCAATAAAGTCATCCTCATCACCTCGGAAAACATTAAGGAAAAAAATTGGCCGTGGCACGCGATTGACGAAGTTTTTTACATGCAGGAAGTAGAACCTTCCGTATGGAATCTCGACCATTTGGTGCAGGGATTTTCGCATCTGATGAAAACCCGGCAAGTTGACGCTGTCATTGCTTTGGACGATTACGATGTCGAGAAAGCCGCGCTTATTCGTGAAACTTTCCGAATACCGGGGATGGGACAAACTACGCACCGGTATTTCCGTGATAAATTGGCGATGCGTCAAATGGCGAAAGATTCTGGAATTGATGTTCCTGAATTCTCTTCCGTGTTCAACGATGAAATTTTAAATAAATTTACCGATAAAGTTCCTGCACCTTGGGTTTTAAAGCCTCGTTCCGAAGCATCTGCAACAGGAATCATCAAACTAAACTCCAAAGAGGACCTTTGGGAAGCCCTTGAAAAAACAGGCGAAGAACGCTATAAATTTTTGTTGGAAAGCTTCAAACCAGGCGACGTTTTCCACGTGGACAGCTTGGTTTACAATAAGGAGATTGTCTTTACTTCCGCATCGCAATATCTTTCTCCACCAATGCAGGTTTCACATGAAGGAGGGATTTTCCGTACGAAAACTTTGGGAAGATATTCCGATGAATTCAAGGCTTTAGAGGAAGGAAATGCAAAAGTTTTAACCAATTTCGGTTTGGTGAATGGAGCAACGCACACTGAATTTATCAGAGGAAAAGAGGATGGAAAATGGTATTTTCTAGAGACTTCCTCAAGAGTTGGTGGCGCTCACATTCCCGATTTGGTGGAAGCTTCAAGCGGAATCAATCTTTGGCACGAATGGGCAAGAATCGAGAATGCACTACTGAAAGACCTAAAATACGAAATCGCAAAACCTACAGGATTTTCTTCAGGTTTAATCATTGCCTTGGCGAAAGACCAACATCCTGATTACGAAGAATTCAACTGCGAGGAAGTGGTTAGATTTCTTCCGCTCGATTATCATGTTGGAATCGTGTATAAATCCGACAGCAAGGAAAGAATTCAACAACTTTTGGATGATGCCGCAGAAAAAATCAACGACCATTTTCTAAACATCATTCCACCTAAATCGAAACCGTCGGCGTAAAAATAAGTAATGGGTAATGAGTAATAAGCAATAAACTAATGGCTTGCAAACTGAAATTACTTTAAAAATATTCAATAACTTGAAACTTTAAACTTTAAACAAAAAATATTTATGCCACGAATTGAGCACACCGATTATTATTCGCACCTATTGGGAATGAGCCTGCAAGTGGAAGTTACCGGACATTACGGTTATCCGATTGTGATGTTTCCAACTTCGCAGGGACAGTACACCCAAAACCACGACTTCAAATTGAATGAAAGCATCAATTACTTTATCGACAAAGGTAAAGTGAAATTGTACAACATTCAAACTATTGATAAATTTAGCTTTTACGACAACAACATCAGTCCTGAACAAAGAATTAGAAATTACGAACTCTATGTGCAGTTTTTGATTCAGGAATTTATTCCGTATCTACAAAAATTACATTCGGAACATCGAGTTGCGGTTGCAGGAGCGAGTTTTGGGGGTTATCATGCAGCAAATTTCGCATTCCGTTTTCCTGATGTGGTTTCTCACATGTTCTGTCTTTCGGGCGCTTTTTCAATCAGGAATTTTATGGATGGTTTCAGCAATGAGCTTGTTTATTTTAACTGTCCAAGAGAATTTGTAAGAAATGACGAAGCTTGGAAATACAAGCACATGCACATTGTTTTGAGCACTTCCGACCAAGATATCTGTTTGAACCAAACCCGTGAAATGGCAGGGATTTTAGCCTCAAAAGGAATCAATCATTGGTACGACGAACAGAAGTGGATTTCCCACGATTGGCCGCTTTGGAGAATGGTGTTCCCGATGTTTATAGGACGATTTTTCGGATAAGAAATAAGCAATGAGTAATCAGTAATAAAAATTAAACTTGAAACAAAAATAAACTTTAAACAAAAAAATTAGATATGGCAAAGAAAGTAGGAATTTTATTCGGAATGGAAGACACTTTTCCGTGGGAATTCATTAAAAAAGTTAACGAATTGGGTAACGGCGAAGTAATCGCAGAACCCGTAATGATTGATAAATTAGAGCAAGGTGCAGATTATGGTTACGCCGTAATCATCGACCGAATTTCGCAGGATGTTCCTTTCTACAGAGCGTACTTGAAAAATGCAGCAGTAAATGGAACTTACGTCATCAACAATCCATTTTGGTGGAGCGCGGATGAAAAGTTTTTCAACAATGCATTAATGACGAAATTGGGAATTCCATTACCGAAAACAGTTTTGCTTCCTTCAAACGACCGACCGACAAACACGACGGAAACTTCTTTTAGAAACTTGAAATTCCCGCATGATTGGGATTATATTTTCAACTACATCGGATTTCCTGCATACATGAAACCTCATGACGGCGGCGGTTGGAGAAACGTTTACCGCGTGGAAAATGCAGAAGATTTGTGGAATAAATTAGGCGAAACCGAACAATTGGTAATGATGGTTCAGGAAGAAATTGTGTTCGAAGATTATTACAGAGTATATTGTCTTGGTAAAAAATACGTTCACATCATGCCGTATGAACCGAGGAATCCACATCATTTGAGATATGCAACCACTCATAAAACCGAAGGTAAAGCAAGAGAAAAGTTATTGAAAACCATCCACGATTATACTATCAAAATGAATGAAGCATTGGGTTACGATTTCAACACGGTAGAATTTGCGGTGAGAGACGGAATTCCTTATGCCATCGATTTCTGTAATCCTGCGCCTGATGCAGACAGAAATTCTGTGGGAGAAGAAAATTTCCAATGGATTATTGAACATGCCGCAAAATTGGCGATTGAAAAAGCAAAAGAATTCGAACCAGGAAAACCAAATATTTCTTGGGGAAATTTTGTGAAAGATTCCATCAAATAATTGTTCCAAGTTTCAGGTCTCAATTTTCAGGCATAAATGCATTTGTTGACTTGCAACCTGAAACTTGAAACTTGAAACTAAAAAAACACAAGCTATGCACAAGTTCACCATCGGCGTTGAGGAAGAATATCAAATCATTGATGTTGAAAGCCGCGATCTGGTTTCCCACGTCTCCAAAATCATTGAGGGCGGAAAAGCCACCTTAAAGGAAAATTTAAAGCACGAAATGCACGAATCCGTCATCGAAATGGAAACGGGTATTTGTCAGAACATCAAACAGGCAAAAGCTGAATTAACCGACCTTCGCAAGAGACTCATCAGAATTGCGCACGACAATAATCTGCGTGTTTCAGGCGGTGGTACGCATCCTTTTTCAAGGTGGCAGGATAATCAGATTACAAAAGCCGACCGTTACGACAAAATCGTGAGTGATTTGGGTGATGTTGCCCGTTCCAACTTAATTTTCGGACTCCACGTACACATCGGAATTCCTGACCGCGAAGAAGGCGTAAGAATCCAAAATGTGATGCGTTATTTTTTGCCGCATGTTTACGCACTTTCCACCAACTCCCCTTTTTGGATTGGCAGAAATACCGGATTTAAATCGTATCGACAGGAAGTTTTCGTAAAATTTCCAAGAACGGGAATTCCAAGTTATTTTAGTTCCGCAGCGGAATTTGATGCCTACATCAATTTAATGATTAAAACAGGAACCATCGATAACGCCAAGAAAATTTGGTGGGATTTAAGAGTTCACCCGTTTTATCCAACGATTGAATTCAGGATTTGTGATATGCCGTTGAGAATTGATGAAACCGTGTGTCTTGCTGCGATTATGCAGTGTTTGGTGGCGAAAATCTATAAACTTCATCAGCAGAATTTAAGTTTCAGAAGTTACCGAAGACTTTTGCTGAATGAAAATAAATGGCGTGCATCCAAAGATGGTATCAATGCATGTCTCATTGATTTTGGGAAAGAAACAAGTGTTCCTTACGTAGATTTATTGAAAGAATTACTTGAATTCATCGATGATGTTGTGGATGATTTAGATTGCCGAGATGAAGTAGAATATGCTTGGGAAATTATGAAAAACGGAACCGGTGCTGACCGACAATTAAAAGTTTTTGAGGAAACAGGCGATTTAAAAGCTGTTGTGGATTACATGATTTCCGAAACTGAACACGGTATTGTTGCAAAGCATGATGAGGACGATTTGAAATTTCATGTGGACACGTAAAATGATAATTAATAATTGAGAATGAACAATTAATAATTGATTAAACTCGAAACAAAAACTCGAATCTCGTAACAAGTAACTCGTATCTCGCAGATTATTTCTTAATTTCGCACCGTAAAATTGATTAGATGAAGATAATAAAACTCGCCTTGCTCGACATGAATAACAATCGGGCAAACCAAGGAATGAGGAATATACGGGAAATTTCGCAGGCTTTCAAAGAAAATGCAGGCGAAACGGTGGAGATTGAAATTTTCGACGTTCGCTATAAAAACGAAATTCCAAAAGTAGAGGATTTTGATATTTTTATTTCTTCGGGCGGTCCCGGAAATCCACACCGTGAAGGTTACGAATGGGAACAAAAATTTGCCGATTTCCTAAACCAACTTTGGGAACACAATATAAATTCGGACCAAAAGAAATTTGCTTTTTTGATTTGTCATTCATTTCAGTTAGCGAGCATTCATTGGAGTTTGGGGAACATTTGTAAGAGAAAGTCCTACTCTTTTGGCGTGATGCCGATTCATAAAACCGAGGATGGCGCAAATGATTTTCTGTTGAAAAATTTGCCGGAACCTTTCTATGCAGTGGATTCAAGAGCTTACCAATTCATTGAACCTAACTACAAAAAGTTGGATGAAATGGGAATAAAAATCGTGGCGTTGGAAAAAGTTCGTCCGCACATTCACTTGGAAAGAGCGGTGATGGCGATTCGTTTTTCGGACGAGATTTTCGGAACGCAATTTCATCCGGAAGCAGATCCAAAAGGAATGTTAGAAAACTTGAAAGACGACAAAAACCGTGAAGCCATGATTGAAAGCTTCGGTACTGAGAAATATTTGGAAACTTTGGACAGAATGGATGATCCCGATAAAATTGTTCTCACTCAAGCACAGATTCTGCCAAGATTTTTACGAAATGCGGCTGAACAAATTATGAGAGAATATGAAATGGCTTGAAATATTTGAACGTGATGTCTTATAAAAAAATTGTTTTGGATTTTCATCTAGTTTTTTATGCTTTCCTTCTACAAGCTCAGGATAAACTTCAGCTCAGCATGACAAGTTTTCGACACTAACAAATTATAATCAATCATTTAGAAATTTTCAAATAATATTTCATTAAAATTTATACGAGATTTTGTCAGACTGAGGTTCTCGAAGTCTCTTTATTAAAATTAATTCCAATAGAATTTTCTTAAAAATAAAACGATGATTCCAAAATACAGAGAACAATTTAACAGCGAGTTCAGCCAGGAAAAATACAGCGAAGTTCTTCAAAGTTTTGAGGATTCTGTCGGAACAAAGCCCCTTTTCCGTGTTTCTGAAAGTCCGATTTTTTTAACGGAAGAATTTCGTGAAAAGTTGCATGATGCATGCGAAAACATCATCACGCAGATCAAGGAAATGTCGCCTGAAGAATTAAGCAAGGCTATTCCTGAACATTGCAATGTTCCGAATGACACCAAACAGCCTCACTTTTTTACCATCGATTTTGGAATCTGTCAAAATGAGAAAGGAGAAATTGTTCCGCAGTTAATTGAGCTTCAAGCATTTCCAACACTTTACTGTTTTCAGAAAGAACTTCACAATTCTTTGATTCAGGAATATCCCTTTTTGGAGGAATTAAAGCCTCAAATGTCGGATGAAGTTTATTACGAGGAACTGAAAAAATTAATTGTCGGCGATGAAAATCCTGAAAATGTGATTCTTCTTGAAATTTACCCGGACCAACAAAAAACCAATATCGATTTCTATTTGACCGAAAAAAGATTGGGAATTAAACCAGTTTGTTTGACTAAAGTTAAAAAGGAAGGAAACAAACTTTACTACGAAAACAACGGAAAACTAACAGAAATCAAAAGAATCTACAATCGTGTAATCTTTGATGAACTCGACCATATTCCCGATTTGAAAACCGATTTCGATTTCCGTGACGAACTCGATGTAAAGTGGATTACTCATCCAAATTGGTTCTTCAAAATTTCTAAATATATTTTGCCAAAACTTCACCATGAGTTTGTTCCAAAAAGTTATTTTCTAAATGACTTTCCGCAACATGAAAACTTGGCAAACTTTGTTTTAAAACCTCTATTTTCCTTCGCAGGAAGTGGTGTAAACCTAAATCCAACCCAAGAAGATTTGGCGAAAATTGAAGACCGCGACAATTATATTCTCCAAAGAAAAGTAATTTACGCTCCCCTTTTCAAAGATCCAAACAATGAGTTTTCAAAAGCTGAAATTCGTTTGCTCTACATTTGGCATGAAGATGAAGACCGCCCAAAATTGATGGAACATTTGGTGAGAATGACGAAAGCGGCAATGGTGAATGTAGATTTCAACAAGAAAGACGCCATCTGGATTGGAGGTTCTACCGCTTTTTTTGAGAAGGTTTGAATCCCAAGGTTTTGATATATTCTAAAGTATTTAAACCAAAAGTAAGCAAATTTTAATCTGTTACTTTTAACTAATAAAAACAGTCCCAAATATTCGGGACTGTTTTCTCTTCATCTATATTAATTTCTGTGAAATTATTTATCCTCAATCGCCGCTTGTGCAGCAGCCAATCTCGCAATTGGAACTCGGAAAGGAGAACAAGAGACATAATTCAAACCTAATCTATGACAGAATTTCACGGATTCTGGATCACCGCCATGTTCGCCGCAGATTCCAACTTTCAATTTATTTTTAATTCCTCTACCTTTTTCTACACCGATTCTCACCAACTCTCCCACTCCAGTTTGGTCGATGGAAACGAATGGATCATCTGGCAATAATTTCAAGTCCAAATATTTTGGCAAGAATCCACCGATATCGTCTCTTGAGAAACCGAAAGACATCTGGGTCAAGTCATTCGTACCGAAACTGAAGAAATCTGCAACCATCGCCATAGAATCGCCTTTCAATGCGGCTCTCGGAGTTTCAATCATGGTTCCGTATAAATATGGAATGTTTTTCAAACCTAATTTTTCCAAAGTTTCCGCATAAACTTTATCTACGATATTTTTTTGGTGAGTCAATTCGTGACGTCCCATTACCACAGGAATCATGATTTCCGGAAATGCTTTTTTGCCCTCTTTTTGCAACTCTCCTGCTGCTTCCAAAATCGCTCGAACCTGCATTTCGGTAATTTCAGGATAGGAAACTCCGAGACGAACTCCACGGTGTCCCAACATTGGATTATTTTCGTGAAGGGCGAGAATTCTTCGGTTCAAAACACTCATTCTTACGCCTAATTCTTTCGCCAATTCCTGCAATTTTTCTTTATCGTGCGGAACAAATTCGTGTAAAGGCGGGTCAAGAAGTCTGATTGTTACCGGGTTTCCGTGCATCACTTCCAAAGTCGCCTTGATGTCTTTTTTCACATATTTGAAAAGTTCGTTCAGTGCGGCTTTACGTTCTTTTACAGTGGTGCTCATAATCATTTTTCTCAATAGAAATAATGGTTTTTCGCTTCCTTCACCGTAGAACATGTGCTCTGTTCTAAATAATCCAATTCCTTCTGCGCCAAAATAATTGGCCTGTTCCGCATCTTTCGGAGTATCTGCATTGGTTCTTACGCCTAAAATTTTGGCTTTATCAACCAATTTCATCAAGGTTTGGTAAGAAGTGTTTTTGTTTAAATCCACATTCGAGAGTTCCAGAACGCCTTCATAAGCGACACCTTTTGTTCCGTTCAAAGTCAGCCATTCTCCTTCGTGGATTTTTTTGCCGTCTTTGGTCACAAAATATTTTTCGTGTTCGTGAATTTCAATATCATTACAACCAACGATACAGCATTTTCCCCAACCTCTCGCAACAAGTGCGGCGTGAGAAGTCATTCCACCTTTTGTGGTTAAAATCGCTTGAGATTTGTGCATTCCGTCCACATCTTCCGGCGAAGTTTCTTCACGCACTAAAATAACTTTTTCACCTTTCAATCCCCATTTTACGGCTTCTTCTGATGAAAAAACCACTTTTCCAACGGCTCCGCCTGGACCTGCAGGAAGACCTTTTGCAATCGGTTTATTTCGTTTCTCTTCTGCGGGATCAATCATTGGTAAAAGGAGTTCTACCAACTGATTGGGACCCACTCTCATCACCGCAGTATCGGCGTCAATTAATTTTTCTTTGAACATATCTGCAGCCATTTTTACCGCAGCAACTCCGTTTCGTTTTCCGACTCTGCACTGCAACATAAAGAGTTTCCCTTTTTCAATGGTGAACTCAATATCCTGCATGTCTTTGTAATGTTTCTCCAATTTCTGCTGATATTCGTCGAGTTCTTTATATTGTTTCGGCATGAATTTTTCCAAAGTCAGCAAATCTTTTGAATGGTCGTTTTTGGAAGTTTCATTAATCGGAGCCGGCGTTCTGATTCCCGCCACAACGTCTTCACCTTGCGCATTAATCAAATATTCACCATAAAAATGGTCATCACCGTTTCCGGGATTTCTAGTGAACGCAACTCCGGTACAGGAATCTTCACCCATGTTTCCGAAAACCATTGCCTGAACGTTTACCGCAGTTCCCCAATCATCAGGAATTCTCTCAATTCTACGATATTCGATTGCACGTTTTCCGTTCCAAGAAGCGAAAACTGCTCCGACTCCGCCCATCAATTGATCCCAAGGATTTTCAGGAAATTCAACTTTTAAATGTTTTTTGGTTAATTCTTTAAATTCTTTTACCAGTTTTTTCAAATCATCGGCAGAAAGTTCGGTGTCCAATTCAACGCCTTTTTTCTTTTTCATTTCCTCCAAACGTTCGTCCATCAATTTGCGGATTCCTTTACCTTTTGCAGGTTCCATTCCACCCGCTTTTTCCACAACTACGTCTGCATACATCATCACCAATCTTCGGTAAGCGTCGTAAGCAAATCTTGCATCACCGGAAACTTCGATTAAACCTTTTACAGTTTCATCATTCAAACCAATATTTAAAACAGTGTCCATCATTCCCGGCATTGAACGTCTGGCTCCGGAACGAACCGACATCAACAAGGGATCTTTCACATCGCCGAATTTTTTGCCCATGAGTTTTTCAACTTCGGCAAGGGCGTCTTTTATTTGTTTTTCTAAATCTTTAGGATAAGTTCTTTTGTGATCGTAGAAGTAAGTACAAACTTCCGTAGTTACGGTAAATCCTGGAGGAACAGGAAGTTTTAAATTTTTGTGTCCTGCCATTTCTGCGAGATTCGCTCCTTTTCCGCCGAGAAGATTTTTCATTGATTCATTTCCATCCGCTTTTCCTCCGCCGAAGGAATAGACATACTTCTCTGCTTTTGCTTTTGTAGCCATTTTATCTTGATTTTTAATTATTTCCTCAAAAACTCAAGTAAAATTACGGCGAACCAATAATTAAAAATGAAATTGAATATATGAGATATGTCAAATCTGATTTATGTCAGAAAACCAAAGAGAATGCAACATTTGTCACATTCTCTTTACAATATTTTTTGTATAAAATTAATACTCAAACAAAACGCTTCCCCAAGTAAAACCACTCCCAAAAGCCGAAAGCAAAACCAAATCTCCACGCTTTATTTTTCCTTCCTCAATCGCTTCGGACAAAGCAATTGGAATAGAAGCAGCGGTGGTGTTTCCATATTTTTGAATGTTGTTGAACACTTTTTCATTGGGTAAACCAAACTTTTGCTGAACATACTGTGCAATCCTCAAATTCGCTTGATGTGGAATGAACATATCCAAATCTTCAACGTTTTTTCCGGCAGATTTTAAAGCTTCTTCCATTGTTTCAGGGAATCTTGTAACGGCATGTTTGAAGACGAAGTTTCCGTTCATGATTGGATAAACTTCCTCGTCGGTCACGTTTTCAGGTTCCAAACGCATTCTGTCGCTCCATCCGTATTTTGAACCGGGAAATTTAGTGCAAAGTTCATCGGCATATTTTCCTTCGGAATGCATATTGAAAGCTAAAATATCACCCGCATTTTCATCTTCCGTTGCCGAGAGTACAATCGCTCCTGCTCCATCACCGAAAATTACGGAAACGCCTCTTCCTGCATCAGAAAAATCAAGCCCGAAAGAATGAACTTCTGCACCCACTACCAAAATATTTTTATAGGTTTTCGATTTGATGAAAGCGTTTGCAACACTCATCGCATACACAAATCCCGAACATTGATTTCTCACGTCAAGCGCTCCGATTGTATCACAACCCAACATTTCCTGCAAAAGCACTCCACAACCCGGGAAATAATAATCGGGAGAAAGCGTGGCGAAAATAATATAGTCGATATCTTTTGCTGACAATCCTGCATTTTTGATGGCGATTTCCGATGCTTTGAAACCCAAATAAGCGGTGGTTTCTTCGGAATCATTCCTGTTTTTTCTGTGGTGACGTTCTTTGATTCCTGTTCTTTCGGTAATCCATTCGTCGTTGGTGGTCATCAGTTTCGACAGGTCGTCGTTGGTTACAATATTTTCAGGAACGTAATGGCCGATTCCTTTAATGATACTTTTAATCATGAAGTTGGTAATTTTTACAAATATAAATTTTATTTAAAACATAGGAAAAATCTTTAAATTTCATATAAAATATTAGCTAAATTTGTGGGATGCCGATAGAAATTATTTACCGAAACGATCATTGCGAATGGATTGACGTGGAAGCTCCCACGGAAGAAGACCTGCAGTTTCTTCATCAAAGATATGAAATCAACCTTCTTTTGCTGGAAGACACAATCGACCCAAATCACCTCCCAAAATTTGAGGAGGACGGAAATGTGAAATTTTTCCTGATGCGTGAAAACACAGAACTAGAGCGGCAAAATCTCAACACCATCAGTGACATCAGTACAAAACTCGGAGTTTTCATTATCAACGGTATCATCATCACGACACACCGAATGAAAAACCGCAGTATCTATGAGCTGAAAAAAGAAATATTTTTACCCGAGAATAAAGAAATCACGCCCGACAAAATTGCCCTGAATCTTGCTTTAAAAGTGATGAAATCCTATGACGACGAATCACAAAATTTGATGGAAACGATGGACAATGTAGAAAATGAAATTTTCCTAAAAAACACCAACAATACGGTTCAAATAAGGCGTCTTTACAAACTGAAAAGAAAATCTGGATTGAACACGAGAATATTGAACATCTCCACAGTTTGGGTGGATAAATTCAAAATTCTAAACCTGGAAGAAGCTGCTGTAACGGATTTGACAGATAAGTATAAGGATGTAATCGCAGATTTCGAGCATTTGAACGCGCAGATTACCAACTTAATTTCGATGTATCTTGCCTTGAGCGACCAAAAAGCGAATCAGGTAATGAAAGTTCTTGCGATTTACTCCATGTATTTTTTCCCGATCACTTTTATTGCGGGGATTTACGGAATGAATTTCGACAATATGCCCGAACTTCACCAAAAATATGGCTATTTCTTCACCTTGGGATTAATGGCATTTATTGCGCTGCTTACTTTCATCTATGTTAGAAGGAAGAAATGGTAGCGATGCCCATAAAATTTCTATTTTTTAAAAAATATCGCACTTTTACTTTCATTTTTCAACACATATAGCTTCTTTGTTAAAATTTTGTTAAAAGATATTTTTTACGTTTTAATTATTCTTAATTTTTTTACATTTAATTATTAATAATTTTACACATAAAGAATTATGGCAACGAAAACAACTAAAAAAGGTAAGGTAAAACCTAAAGCTGATGCAGCGGATCAGCTTAAAGACTTTATGATTGATGGTTTGAAAGATTTATACTGGGCTGAAAAAGCATTGGTAAAAAATCTCCCGAAAATGCACAAAAATGCAACATCCAAAAATCTAAAAGCTGCCATTGCAGGCCATTTGGAAGAAACCAAAGGTCAGGTAAAAAGACTGGAAGATGCCTTCAAAGCATTGAAATTGAAACCCGAAGCCGTGAAATGTGACGCGATGGACGGACTTTTGAAAGAAGCTGAAGGAATTTTGGAAGAAACCGAACCTGGTGCAGTTCGCGATGCCGCAATTATAGCGGCAGCACAAAAAGTGGAACATTACGAAATTGCATCTTACGGAACGATGGCGACATACGCCAAACTTTTAGGACAAAAAGAAGTTTTGAAACTCCTCCTGGAAACTTTAAAACAGGAAAAAACCTGCGACAAAGATTTAACCAAACTCGCAAAAACTGAAATCAACCTTAAAGCGAAATAAATGTGAAGCGGTTTTTATGACCGCTTTTTTTAGCTAAAATCCTCAGACAAACTTGGGATAGACATTCCGAAGAAAGTTGATATGCCATTAAACCAAAATATCGGCGCAGATGAAAATCCAAAAAATCACCAACCAAAAGATGCCAATTTCGTGAAAGAAAAATCTCAAAAACTTTCAATGGAAGCGCATAACAAAGGCGACATTAAAACAAGAGTCATAGGAGTTTTATGCGATAACAATGTGGATGAAGATTCTTTCAACCAGTTCAAAAAAGTTTTGGAAAAGGAAGGTGCAAGTTGCAAAATTATTGCACCGAAAGGCGGAAAAATAAAAGGAAACAAAGGCACGGAAATAAAAGTGGACGAAAATTTCCTAACGGTAACTTCTGTCTGTTTCGAAGCGGTTTTCGTTCCGAACGGAATTTCTAATGAAGTTATAAAACACGAAGTTGCAAAACATTTGCTGAATGAAACCTTTAAACATTGCAAAGCAATTGCGATTGAAGGAAACGCGATAAAATTGTTAGAAATTACGCACATTCCTGCCGATAAATATGACAAAGCGCTTTTGGTGGATAAAACCCCGAAAGATTTTGTAAAAGCCATTGCATCGGGAAGAAATTGGGATCGTGAACTTCATCCAGTAGTTCCGGCGTAAAACTAAAACATATTTAACTTTGTCAAAATTTTAAAGTTTTGGCAAAG
Source organism: Candidatus Kaistella beijingensis (assembly GCF_020084865.1). Lineage (NCBI taxonomy): Bacteria > Pseudomonadati > Bacteroidota > Flavobacteriia > Flavobacteriales > Weeksellaceae > Kaistella > Candidatus Kaistella beijingensis. The sequence goes on from NZ_CP071953.1 coordinate 563,243, forward strand.
TTTATTTTATGATATGAAATCAGATATTCCAAAACAGAAAGAAGGCGCATTTAGTGACACGGTTTCCTCCATCAAATTTGAGAACGAAACTCAGGCAATTGAACATTTTACAGTGGTGCGAAAACGGTTCCTTGATGTGAATTCTTGGGAACTATTTGCAGGTGAAGAGAAAGCATCATTTTCGCTGACAGATGCTAACGGAAACTTTCTTCTCGATCATCCCGCGGTTGGAAATTTTATCAAAATTAAAATTCCCGGGCTACACAATCCGACTGGAGACGGTTTCGACTGGGTGAAAATTGAGGAGATTAAGGAAGAGAAAAATTTAAATTTTGAAAGTGTTTACATTCGAGTTCGTCCATCGTCCGATCCCACAAAGCCAGAAGAAAAAGTAGCTCATTTCTTTGATGAAAAGGCGACTTCCAACTTTCTGATCAGGCGCGTTGGCGAAGAAATTTTCGCCGAAGTTCATGGCAGAAATGAAGAACCTAATACTGAAAATTTAAATCTTTTGGAAAAAGCGAGAAATCTTTTAGTGGCAATTGGCGGAATGATTGCGGGATCAAAATTCCAGTGGAAATCTCTGACTGAAGGACTGATAAAAATGTGAGATTTTTCCTCTGAATTTCAGGAATTATATTATCTTGATCGAACGAACAATTAGAATTTTCGTTCGATTACATAATCCAACATGAGATGAAGTGACTGTCTGGATTCTGATTCGGGAAACTCATTGAGGATGTCTTTCGCTTTTTGATGGAAATCTTTCATCACTCCTATCGCATAATCCAGTCCGCCTGATTTTTTTACAAATTCCACCAATTCTTTCACCCTTTTCGTGTCGTTGTTGTAGCGTTTAATGGTGTTGAAGTAATATTTTCGGTCGGTTTCATTCGCAGTTCTTAACGTGTAGATTAAAGGCAAAGTCATTTTCTGCTCTTTAATATCGATTCCAACCGGTTTTCCGATGATGTTTGAAGTGAGGTAATCAAAAAGATCGTCCTTAATTTGGAAAGCCATTCCTGTTAAAGTTCCGAATTCTTTCATTTTGGCGGCCATTTTTTCATCCGCATTATTGGAAAGAACTCCTATTTCGCAACACGCTGCAATCAAGGTTGCAGTTTTCTGACGGATTATTTCGTAGTAAACCTCCTCTGTAATATCTAATTTTCGGGCTTTTTCGAGCTGTAAAAGCTCACCTTCCGCCATTTCTCGAATCGTTCGTGAAATCACGGCAAGCAAATCAAAATCTTTATGGTCGGTTGAAAGTAAAACTGCTTTCGATAAAAGATAATCCCCCACCAAAACCGCAATTTTATTTTTCCATAAAGCGTTGATAGAAAAGAAGTTTCTCCGTTTAAAACTTTCATCCACCACATCATCATGAACCAAAGTCGCCGTGTGAATCAACTCAATCATAGAAGCTCCCCGAAAGGATTTTTCGTTCACCTCTCCTACCAACTTTGAACAAAGAAAAACAAACATTGGGCGCATCTGCTTTCCTTTCGTGGTAACGATAAAACGGGTGACTTTGTCTAAAAGTGGCACATTGCTCTGCATCGACTCATAAAACTTTTGTTCAAAAAGTTTCATTTCTGTTGCAATCGGTTTCTTGATTTCTTCTACAATATTCGCCACGTATTTATGAGCAATGAGTAATTAGTAATAAGTAATTTTTGATACGAAGGCAAATATAATTAAAAAAGCATGAAAGATTTAGGCAAATCAATAGAAAATCTTAATTCCATCCAAAGCATTTTTCTCCCAAAAAAAATCAGCTATGGTCTTTTGTTGCTATAAATGTATTGACTTTCCTGATTTCATTTCAAACACAGTTCCCAATTCACAGACCGTAGAGTATAATTTTAGGAATTTTAACAAATATAATTAAAAAAGACCAATTTAGATTGAAGTAGTTTCGATAGCGTTACAGTTTACTAACGAAGTTTTTCTCGCGGGATAAAATACAGGCTTTGTTTTACTTTGCCCAGTGGGCTTTTGAATTCTTCCCCGGAAATATAAATTCCATCCTCATTTACTGAAATTCCTTCAATTTGGCCAACTGATAACGAGCTTCCTATATAATATTTCACCGGTTTCTGATTAAAGAATATTCCAGGTTCGGTCTCACCAAATATGGAAAGAAAAACTTCGGTATTTTTTGTGTATCCAACTAAATAAAGTTTTTTGTCAAAATAAGAAGCATCGGTAACAACAAAATCAGTTTTAAAAGATTCAATTTTTTCGGCAGGCTGCTGCACAAAAACATTTGGATTTACGGTGTAATGTGTTACCGATTTCGAAATCCATTCTTTGGTAAAAAGGTGAATTTTTCCGTTCAGGAAAATCATCGCTTCTGCGTCGAAATCGTTGTTGATGTTTTTTGGTTCGAAATCTTTCTGTTCAGGATAGAAAAATGGTATCTCCTGTATAGAATCAATTATCACAGAATCTTTAAAAGGGATTTTATAAATCTTCAAGTCTTTCCTAGTTCCTGCATTGTTCCCGAAGTCACCAATATAAGTATTTATGGAATCGCTTGTAATGGCTTCCCAATCCCTATTTTTTAAATCTGTTTTAATGACATCAAGAATTTTGCCCGAAGATTTGTCGATTTCAAAAACTTCTGAGGAATTTCCGCCGTCGTTAATCGTATATAATTTGTCTCTGAAAAAAGTAAGTCCGGAAGTTTCTTTCAAAGAATCTGAAAGCGTGGCGACTTTGTATTTTTTAATTTTCAACCATTTCAGGTCTTGCTGAGCGGAAAGGTTCAGAGCAAATAAGAAAGAAAAAAGAAAAAGGATTTTTTGCATTTTTTATCCTGATAAATTTTTAACGAAATTTAAAACAAAAAAACCACCAAACAAAGGTTGGTGGTCGATTAGTTCAATAATGTTAACCACTATTATTTAAGTTTTTTGAAAAATGGCACATCTCTGAAAAACAAAATCGAATTATCACTTTTTGGATCTACATCTTTTAGTCCTGTTAGAGCTGAAGTCCAAACTTCGCCATCATCATACGTCAAAATTAATGTGAAATCTTTGATTTGATAAGTTCCTTTGCCTTCATCACGATGAATAAACCCAGAACCTGATTTTTTCATCCCAACAAAACCCTTTTTATTTTCGAATCTTCCGTCTGCAAAAAATTGGATCGTTCCATCGCTGTAGTTAGGGTTTTTGAACCAATTGGGATCAGCAAAACTTCCTCCGGAACTCCATTCTCCTGCTAATTTCAGTCCATATATTGCGACAGATTTAAAATAAAAAGTTACTTTATCGTTTGGTGGATAACTCATTTTACTTGCAGATTCAATTCCCAATTTTCGGACATAACCTGGAAAGGTTATGTGGATTTCCTTTCCAAAATTTTCAGCTTTTCCCCAATGTCTGTCCCTTACAGGATCTGTTGCTTTACTAAATCCGAGAATCCCTTCTTCCGGAAGATAATCCAAACAATCTCCGTTGGAATATTTTAAAATAAATGCAGGAACATATCTTTGTCTTGACATATTGTATTTGTAACTCATCCAAACTTCATGTTTTGGTGTTTCCATATTTTGTTGAGCATTTGATGAAGTTGGCTTTACTTTCGAATTTTCCGTTTTCATAAAAGTCACCGAGTCCAAAAAAGTTTCCATTTCGTTTTGAAAATTTTCGGTGTTGGTGAGGATCAGGATATTCATCATTTTGGAGTTTTTGGAACTGGTCATTAAAATTGCAGCACCAATCAAACCGTCTTTGTTGAAAGGAGCAGAGCCAATCTGCGTTTCCCAACCATTATCGTTTACAGAAGGTTGCATTGTAGCGTCGGAAGTTTTCAAAATCTCTTGAACCAAGGATTTCCATGAAATATCGAAGTTTTTTTTAGCGTCATTTCCGGCTTCAATGGATTTGTATAAAGTCATCACACAAAAGTTTCCGTTTGTATCGTCTTTACTGAAGGTTAACGTTTCAGCAGTTGAAGATTTCGCCCAATTTTTCGGCGGTTGAAAGGTGACAATATCAAATTTTTCCTGCGAGCAAAACAGATTTGAAATTATTGAAAGCACAAGTATAAATAAAGTTTTCATAGGATGGTGTTTTATTTTTTTATTCCTTTTATAATCGATATTTTCCCTGAATTATTGATTTTGAACAGATATATTGCTGAGTTCAATCCCGAAGTGTTGACCACATTTTTCTTTTCATTTAACGATTTTTTAGAAACGAGTCTTCCGTTCATATCCAAAATTTCCAGTTCGGCTTTTTCGGAATTTTCTATACTGATATTCACTTCGTTGGTGAAAGGATTTGGATAAATTTTAACCGAAGAATTTGCTAGAAAATTTGCTGTTGATAGCGAACTTGTAGCCATTCCACGAATTCGCTGATTGAGATTATCAGCAATTAAAAAATTTCCATTGTTGTCGAATTCAATATCATAAGGTCTGTAAAATTTGGCTACACTTGCATGGCCATCCAAAAATCCTTGCGTTGTTCCTGCAATTGTAGAAACCATTCCAGCCTGGGTAATTTTTCTTATTTTGCTGTTTCCGGCATCAGAAACATACACATTTCCGCTGGTATCAACACAAATTCCTACTGGTTGATCAAACTTTGCGGTTGCAGAAGGACCATCCAAAAATCCTTGCGTTGCACCAGCAAACGTACTTACAACCGCAGCAGGAGTAATTTTACGGATTTTATTATTGTTATAATCTGTTACATACAAATTTCCTGCAGTATCAAAAGCAATTTTTACGGGTGCACTAAACGCAGCCACGTTTCCAGCGCCGTTTGCAAGACCAGAAAAACCAGTTCCTGCGAAAGTACTTACAACTCCGGTATTCGAGATTTTACGGATTTTGTTGTTTGCGGAATCTGCGATAAAAATATTGTCATTTACATCTATTGCAATACCGTAAGGTTGATAAAACGTTGCGGTACTTGCATTTCCGTCCGCACTTCCAATCGCTCCAGTTCCTGCAAGAGTACTCACCGTTCCGTCCGGAGCAATTTTTCGGATTTTATTGTTTTCGCGATCCGCTACAATAAGATTTCCGTTGCTGTCAAACGCCAAATCGGTCGGATAATTAAATGTTGAAGATACCGCTGGTCCGTCGTTACTTCCCGCGACATCATTTCCTGCAAACGTAGTAACTATTCCTCCCGAAATTTTTCTTATTCTATGGTTAGTATTATCAGCAACATAAACATCGCCATTAGATGCTACCGCTACTCCCACTGGATTTCTGAACGTAGCCGTTGTAACAGATCCATTTGTAGCACCGTAACCACCGTTTCCTGCAAAAGTTGAAACGGTTTGTGCACAAAAATTTATTTGAACGCATACTGCAATAGATATTGATAAAATTGTTTTCATGATATTGTTTTTTAAGGATTAATATTGGTGTAAATCGTAGGATTTATAGAAGAAGATGGTATTTAAGGTTTTAGACAACTTGCAAAAATTCCTGACGAGTGAAAACGAGTATCCAATTTATCTCCGGCAGGAAACGCAATACATTTTCCGTCGCGAGAAATTGTAGGTGTCCCAATTCTTCCTGTGGTTTGAACCGAGTGCGTTTCGCCACCGATGATATTTTTTACCACTAATTTTCCACCCAGATTTGTGGCATCGGTCGTAAATGTAATCCAATATCCATCGTGTGAAATTGGGATTCTTTCACCTTGCGAAATCGGACTATTTCCATTTCCTGGAACACCATCTGCATTTTTACTTGCACGAATCAAACGTCCTGTATCCACTTCCGCAACGTAAATATGTTGTTGTTTATTGGTTGGTGAACCAGACATATTGGTTGCAGTTGTAGCAAAGGTTACAAATTTTCCGTTTCCTGAAATAGTGGGTTTTACCACTCGACTTGCACTTTCATCGCCTTGATCACGTTCCATTCCGTCTGATGTCAAAGAAACTCGACGTAAATTCGGATTACCTCGTTCCCAAACAAAAATATCCCAAAGTTTGTTTCCGTCCCCTTCAACTAATTTATCGGAATATGAATAAAAGGCAACTCTGGACCCATCTGCGGAAACGGATGGATGACTTCCACCTACACCTTTTCCTGTTTTCGGGTCTTTGCTAAGAAGGATGATTTCGCCCGAATTCAAATTTGCGAGGTAAACATTGACCGTAGAATTTCCTTCCACACCAGACGTTAAATTATTTGCAGACGATTGAAAAGCTATCCAATTTCCATCACCGGAAATCGTTGGTGAATCGGAAGGATAATTTCCGTGACAGGTTACACATTTTACCGTGCTGTTCAATAAATTCCAATAAAATACATCGCTTACTTTATTGGTGTCGTCTTGAACAAGATTTGTAGCAAAAGATTCAAACGCTACGGTGTAACCGTTGTAACTGATTACGGGATTGAAGCTGTCTTTATCGCCACTTTTTCCATCTGAACCACTACTCACAAGAGCTGATTTTCCGTTTCCCCGATTAAACCACATAATTTGTCGAGATTTTCCGTCGTGATTGGGATCAACTTTGGCGGAAGTCATGTACGCAACAAACTGACCTTCTGTAACTCCCGTTGCGACAACTCCTCCAATTGCAGGTGTTCCGCTTTCCGCTAATATGCCAAATGTTTTTTTGTCTTCACTTCGGCTGACTAAATCGAACGTTTTTTGATTGGCTTCATTGTTATTCGTTGTTGGATTAGAAGGATTGGAAGGCGTTACGAAAGTTTTTGAACAGTCCGCAAGAACGGTAACAACATTGGAAGTAACCGTTCCTTCGTTCAGACTTAATTTACAGTTTCTTGAACCTTTTGTTTGTGTGATATTGTATTGCAAACCTTGAGTAAACCCGCCCAAATTTGAAGTGGTTGAGTGATTAACACTGGTTTCACGCCCCAAATTATCTTTAAATGTGAACCATTCTCCGACTTCAATTCCTGTGGTTTTCAGAGAAAAAATCGTAATGGGAATTGGAGCTTCTTTTGAGCAATTCGCAACAACAATCATTGGAGTTGCTGTAACCGTTCCTTCGTTATAAATGAGTTTACAATTTCTGGTTCCATTTTTTTGAGAAATTTCATATCGCGAACCTTGCGAAAACCCTCCTAAATTAAAGGTTCCGGAATGGTTTGTACTTGTTTCCCGACCGAGATTGTCCTTAAAACTGAACCATTCTCCTGCTTCAATTCCAACAACTTTTAAAGAGAATAAGGTGTGTGCATTTTGCGAATAAAAAGAATTCGTACCCAAAAAATTTGCTAATACAAATAGCGAGAAAAAGACTACATTTTTCATGATTTCAATTTTTTAAAGTCCTAGTTTTCCTTTCATTTTTCCTAGAACATTGTTCTTCTTTTCCTTAAGTTTTTTAACCGTAGTTTTTTCCTTTGTGGAAGAATTTTCATCTGAATTTTGAGTAGAATTTGAATTAGAATTTTCATTTTTAGAAGAATTTAAACTCACTTTTTGGTCGGAAATGATGTCGCCTTTCAGCCATTCTTTTGCGAAAGCAGTGGCAACGGAATTGGCTTCTTTTCCGGCTCTGTAAATAGCTTTCCATTTCAAGGATTTGTTTTCGTATTCCGGTTTTGCGAATTTTTTATATTTCCCGGAAGTGGTCAATTGTGCGTTGAAATCTACGGTTGAAACTAAATTCAAATATTCGTTCAAGCGGTTTTTTACCATGATTTCAGGATTAGAAGGATACATTTTCTCCCAATTGGTTTTGTTAGGCGTTGGATCTTTCATGTTTTGGATTTCCTTTTTTTGTAAATCCATCGATTTTTTTGCTTCTGCTTTTTGTTCAGCACTCATATAAGCTGCCGCTTGTTTCATCGCTTTTTCAGCTTCTAAAATGGCTTGTTCCATCTGTTGAATTTCGCTTGCGGACATTCGATACGGTTCGCTTGTTGGTTTTGCACGTTCCCTCAATTTTTCATATTCGACGATAAATTCCTGACTGTTCACATAATTTTTCACGTATTGACAGAGTTCTTGCGTTACCGTTTTTCTATCAATGGAAGTTAAATTCGACATTTTCGGAAGTTTAAAGGATTTCAATTGAAATCGTACGCTTCCGTCGTCTTTGTAAAAATCTTCGTCAATTGGTTGGTTTTGGAAATCTCCCACCAAATTTTTCAAAATATGTTCTTGTGCAAATTTTTGGGATAATCCAAGTTGTGAAATCACGTCATTGATGATGGTGAAAGACAATAGCGTGAATGCAACTGCACCGATTATAATTGTTTTATAGGTTTTCATGGCATTTATTTTTTGATGATTTTAAAATTTTGTGTTGGCTGGTTATCCTGATTAATCATGATGATGTACATCCCTGATTTTAAATCTGAAAGATTGATTGGATTTGCAGGTTTTTTAATTGATTTAATTATTCTGCCAGATAAATCAAAAACTTCTATTTTATTGATGTTTTTTGCATTGGAGATCTGTAAAAAATCGGTAAATGGATTTGGATAAATTGAAATTTCTTCATTTTGTTGCACGATATCAGTTGTGGACAATGATGTATCAAATTTCACCGTAAAATCATCAACGTGGAAAAGATAATCCTCAGGATCATTAACCGTTCCGTCCGAACCATAAATGGCAAACATTGTTTGGTTGGAAGCAACTGGAATTTGATGCGCAAACAAATGCATCGTGTTGTCGATATTATCTGCGGCAGTCCAAGTTTTAATAATATTCCAAGAAATTCCGCCATCATAAGAAATAAGAACATGAACCACGTCATCCGAACCCATTGCTGAAGAATTAGGAGTGTAAAAACCGGTAATTCCGTATTTAAAAGTTATGGTATAACTGGCTCCTGAAAGATTAAATTTTGGAGAAATCAGCCAACCTTTTCTGCTGTGGTTGTATAAGTTTAAAGCGGCAGCATTATTTCCGGAAGTTGCGTTTTCTGGTTGCAAAAAATAGTTCGGATCCCAATTATATCCGATGGTAGTTCCCGGCTGTGGTCCTGTTGTGGTATTTCCACCTGCTGCTACATTCCAACAAATTCCCGGAAAATTATTGAAATTATTGGCGTAGGTTGAACTCACCGCATAACCGCTACAAACCGTTGTAAAAGTTCTTTCCGTACAGATTGAGCTACTCACATTGGCATTGTATGCGCTTACTTTATAAAAATATTGTGTTCCGATTTGTAAAGAATTTTGGAACGTGTAAGAAGTTACATTTCCTAAATCCACATTATTGAGGATATCATAAACATTAGGACTTGTTCCTACACTTATTCTATAACCTACACTATTCGGAACCACATCCCATGTTATTGTGAGATCAACTGGTTGTTCTGTCGCATTATTTGCTGGAGAAGTAATATTTGCACAATAAGGAAGCGTTGTGAAGGAAGGTCCTGCCGTCCAAAAACCAAAATTCGTCGCAGAACAAAGAGATCGTACCCAAAAATAATACTTTGTATTTCCAATTAATGAAGAAATATTTACCGATGCATTGTTAGTAGGAGTTCCCGCTGCTGTTGGCGGATTGTTGGTGTCAGAATAATAATATTCGTATCCGTTTGCTGGAGAAGTGGAAGGAGCGGCCCAATTCAAGGTAGCACTGTGTTCCGTAATATTGGAAACGCTAAAATTAGTAGGACTCAGACAACTTGGTGCACCTGTAATGGTTACAGGATAATCGTGGATTTCTCCATATCCATCGGTATTACAAGGAGATGCTTGCGAGTTTATTTTATTAGAAACCCGCATTCTGTAATTTCCGGGAAGAATGGAAGACGGAATGATAATATTTCCAGTGGTGTTTGCGTAACTACTTCCACTTGCGTCTGGTGAATATGAACTTGTAGAATTGGCTGCGATCATCTCTGGCGCAAAATTGTCGAAAGTTCCATCATTATTGAAATCAATCCACATTCTGACAAATTTTGTAGCACTATTCCAAGTGCTGCTAAACAAATGTTTCACAACATACGGATGTGCAACACCTGCCTGTAAACTTATTGGCATCGAACTAAAATAAGTATAGCCGTTTACGGAGCAATGAGAACCAATATGCGAAAAACCAGGACTGGTTCCTGCAGCAGAAATGATAAAATCGTCAATTGCAGCACAGCCATTGGGAAAACTTGGCGAGCAATAGGTTTGAGATTTCACCAAACCCAAACTCACAAAAAGAGCAAAAAATAAATACAATTTTTTCATGATTTTAAGATTTATTTTACCGTGTATTACTGTTCATTCCTGTATAGACATTATCCAATGTGGTAGGCTCTAAAACGATTGTTGCGATTTCGTCGCCCAATTGAACGGACATCACTTTTATCGCCGTCATTTGGATTTTTTGTGAAACGACTTTTCGCTCGGCTTGGATTTGAACAACAGCAATTTCTCCATTTTGCAAAGCAAATTTTGAATTCACGATAGATTGGAAAGCATTCACCGCTGGAGAATTGGGAATTGTAATGGTTACCGAATTTCCGTTACTCACTAAATAAGAATTCACAATAATTTGTTTTTCAAAACCTCTTTCAAAAGAAGTTCCTTTCACGGGATAACCGTCCTTGTCGGTAAATTTTCCAAATTGGATCGTACGTTGTGCAAATAAATTTGCAGAAACCGTTACTAAAAGCAGCATTAAAATTTTTAAAGTTTTCATGATATTATATTTTTATATGATTTGATTTTTAGAAAGAGTTTTCATGGTTATTGTTTTTCAACAAGCCAAAATTCTAATTAAAACAAAGGAGAAACAATCCAACAGAAAGGGTAAATTTTTCATCAAAAAAAATACACCGAACAAGTGATAAAATCCAGCAAGAAAAATCGGATATTTGTGTAAACGAAAACCGACCATGAAGTTCAAATATCTTTTAATATCCACTTTAATTCTTGCTTTTTTTCTGAAGTTGAATGCACAAAATTCTTCTAAAACAGATAGTTTACTGCGTATTTTGAAAACAGCGAAAGAAGATGAAAAGAAGATTTTATTGCTTTATGAAATCGGACTAAACTTTGAAACCACCGATTTAGAAAAATCGAAATCGTATTACCGACAAGCTCGAAAACTGGGAAAAAAAATCAAATATTCTTTATCGGAATTTAAATTCATCAGCAATTATACGTTTTCCCTTAATATGCAGGGAAAATTGGACTCTTCCCTTTATTGGAATTTGAGAGGAATTGAAGAAGCCAAAAAATTAAAATCTGATGAATATCTTGCTAAAGCGTATTTCAACACGGGAACTTCTTATCAATATCTAACAGATTACCAGTCTGCAGTAGAAAATTATCAGAAAGGGCTGGCTTTATTTGAAAAATTAGATAATGAATTATTGAAAGCACAAGCCAATGATATTTTGAACGTTTTATACACGTCAATGAAGAATTTCAAAAAAGCAAAAAAACACGGAAAATTAGCGGTTCAGCAATTCCAAAAATTAGATCAGCCGCAATTGTATGCTTATTCATTATCGAATTTGGGAAGGGTTTACGGCGATTCCAACCAAAAAGATTCTTCGCTTATTTATCACCAACAAGCCGAACAAATTGCAAAAAAAATAAACGATGAAGTTCTGTTGGCAACCGTTAATCTCAATTTAGGCGATGTTTATCTTTGGAAAAAACGGTTTGAAACGGCAAAGAAACATCATGAAACGGCATTACAATATGCGCGAAAAAACCAACTTTCGGATGTGGAATCGGTGGCTTTAAGAGGACTTTCCTATTATTATATGGAGAAAGGTGATTTTGAAAAATCCCAAGAATTTGCAGAAAAAGCATTAGAAATTTCACAGAAAAATAATTTGAGGGAAGAAAAAGTTTCCAACCTTAATCAAATGACAGCTTTGGCTTATGTTTCGAGAGATATTGATAAAGCCGGAGAATACGAAATACAATCCAAAAATCTGCGAGACAGCATCTTGAATGACCAAATTATTAACGCCACTATTAACACCGAAAAAAGATTTGAACTCGATAAAAAAAACACAAAACTCCAACTTCAAGAAGAAAAAATTAACCGGAAAAATCTGTTGAACTGGCTTTTGATTGGAGGTTTGGTTGCACTTTTAACCATTGCCATTTTAGGATACAGAAATTACAATCATCGAAAAAAAATCCAGGAACAAAAAATCACCGAACTCGAAACCGAAAAACAACTTTTAGCCACACAATCACTTTTAAAAGGACAAGAAGAAGAACGAACCCGCATTGCAAAAGATTTGCACGACGGATTGGGCGGATTGTTGAGCGGCGTTAAATTACAATTAGGAGCCATGAAAGGAAATCTCATTTTAACCGAAGAAAACGGAAATGCATTCAACCGTGCTTTAAATAAATTGGATGAATCTATTTCCGAAATGCGTCGGGTTGCGCACAACATGATGCCGGAAACTTTGCTGAAATTCGGGCTTCAACAAGCATTAACCGATTACAGCAACGGACTTTCGCAAGGACAATATTTCACGATTGATTGCGAATTTTTCGGAGTAGAAAATCGCCTGGAAAATTCCGTAGAAATTGTGGTGTATAGAATCGTTCAGGAACTCATCAATAACGCTGTGAAACATTCGGAAGCGACAAAAATCCTTGTTCAAGTTATGCGACACGACAAGGAACATCTCAACATTACAGTTGAAGACAACGGAAAAGGATTTAATTTTGAAGAAATGAAAACCAAAAATTCCGCTGGCTTGCAAAATATCCAATCCCGCGTGAATTATTTGAATGGAAAAATGGATATCCAATCCGAAATCGGAAAAGGAACTTCCGTATACATCGAATGTGACTTGAACCAAAATGGGTAAATTAATCAATAGTGGCGGGCTTTAGCCCGCTTAAGAAATCAAATTTAGTTCGGCTTTAGCCAAAATTTTAAGGACATTTTCAAAAAATAAGAATTTGGATAAAATAAAAATCATAGTGGTAGACGATCATCCGATGGTCATTGAAGGCATGAAAGCGCTGCTAAACCAAATCCGTTATGTGGAATTGTGTGCAACCGCTTCCAACGCTTACGAAGCCATGGAAAAAGTGAAAGAAAACCAACCCGATTTGGTGATTACGGACATCAATATGCCAGAAATCAGCGGTGTGGAACTGACTTCCAAACTGAAAAAAGAATTCCCCAATTTGAAAATTATCGGAATGAGTACGTTTAATGAGCGAAGCTATATTTCACAAATGATTCAAAACGGAGCCGATGGTTTTTTGGTAAAATCGGCATCGAAAGAAGAAATTGAAACGGCGATTTCATCCGTTTTAGACGGGAAAATGCACTTGAGTTCCGATGCAGGAATGAGTACTTCCGAACAAAAAGAATTGAAAAACCAACCGACTTTAACTCGACGCGAAAAGGAAATCCTCACTTTAATTTCCGAAGGCTTCACCAATCCTCAAATTGCCGAAAAACTGTTCATCAGTTTATACACCGTAGAAACGCACCGAAAAAATTTGTTATCGAAATTTAATACGAACAATACGGCTTCGCTGATAAAAATTGCAGCGACAAATGGTTTACTATGAAAAAAAAAATTGATTATTCGCCAGTTTTATTCGCCAATTGTCCGCAAGCTGCGTCAATATCTCCGCCTCTACTTCTTCTAACCATCACGGTAATTCCGGCTTTTGTGAGTTCACGAACATATTTTTCTTCCGCTGTAATGCTTCTATGGTCGAATTTTCCTTCACCAATTGGATTATATTGAATGAGGTTTACTTTGCTTGGAACTTGTCTGCAATACTTGATTAATGCTTTGATGTCTTCATCTTTGTCATTAATTCCGCCCCATACACAGTATTCGAAAGTGACGACATTTCCTGTTTTTTCATACCAATATTTTAGGGAATCCATGATTTCGGTTAGTGGAAATTTCTCTGAAAAAGGCATGATTTCGTTTCTTGTTTTCTCAACCGCAGAGTGTAATGAAAGCGCCAATTTCACCTTCAGATCTTCATCCGCCAACATTTTAATCATCTTCGGAATTCCCGATGTGGAAACGGTAATTCTTCGAGGTGACATTCCCAAACCTTCCGGTTTTGTTATTTTTCGGATGGCTTCAACCACGTTTTTGTAGTTCATCATTGGTTCTCCCATTCCCATGAACACAATATTTGAAAGAGGTCGGTCGAAATATAGTTTGCTTTGTCGGTCAATTAAGGCAACCTGGTCCACAATTTCTGCAACTTCCAGATTTCGCATTCTTTTCAAACGTGCAGTTGCGCAGAATTCACAATTCAAAGAACAGCCGACCTGCGAAGAAACACAAGCTGTAGTACGAGTTTCTGTTGGAATTAAGACAGATTCTACTAAAAGTCCGTCGTGAAGTTTCACCCCGTTTTTAATTGTTCCGTCTGTAGATTTTTGCAATTGGTCAACCGAGATTGGATTAATGATATATTCTTGCGAAATTTTTTCCCGCAATTCTTTTGAAAGATTCGTCATTTCCTCGATGGAATGCAGATTTTTACTCCACAACCAATCGTAAACCTGCTTCGCGCGGAAAGGTTTTTCGCCGATTGTTGCAAAATAATCTTTAAGCTGTTCTAAACTTAATGTCCGAATATCTTTCATCGTTCCAAAGAGCAAAGTAAAAATTAAAAAGTAAAAAGAGTTAAGAGCTGTTACTTTGTATTATTCACTATTGCCCCAAAAATATTTTTTAATTCAGCACTTTCTTTTAAAAGCTTTTCTAAAGTTTCATCAGGTTTGTCCTCAAGCGCATTGATAACCCGAAGCCAATAATTTGATTCCCGTGCTTCCCGTAGCGATATTCTGCATTTATTCTTAAAATCGGCCCTGGAAGAACCGGCTTGGGACTCTTCGTAATTAGCGCCAAGTGAAGTGGCAGATTTACCTAATTGAAATCGGATCAATCTGTATTCATAATCGTTAGGTAGCTGTCTTAAAAACTTTAAACAGTCTATTCCAAATACGAAAGTTCGTTCTAATAAATCGTTCTGTTTCATCATTTAAAAAATTTAAATAAATATAAACTTTTAAATGACACTACACTTCACTTGGCTCTTTTTACTTTTTACTTGATTCTTACAGGATCAGCATTGCATCCCCGTAAGAATAGAATTTGTATTCATTCTTAATTGCTTCTTCATAAGCGTGCATCACGAAATCTTTTCCTGCAAACGCCGCAATCATCATTAATAAAGTAGATTTTGGCGTGTGAAAATTCGTAATCATCGCGTTTGCAACTCCGAAATCGTGTGGTGGGAAAATAAATTTATTGGTCCAACCGTGATAAGGACTAATTTTTCTGTTGGATGAAACCGAAGTTTCCAAAGCTCTCATCGTTGTAGTTCCAACGGCGCAAACTCTTCTTTGTTCTTCAACTGCTTTGTTGATGATATCTGCATTTTTCTGGTCGATGATGGCTTCTTCGGATTCCATTTTGTGTTTGCTCAAATCTTCTACTTCGATTGGGTTAAAAGTTCCCAAACCAACGTGAAGCGTTACTTCAGCGAAATCGATTCCCTTGATTTCCAATCTTTTCATCAAATGTTTGGAGAAGTGAAGACCTGCAGTTGGAGCTGCAACCGCACCTTCGTGTTTTGCGTAAATCGTTTGATAACGTTCTGCATCGGCTGGTTCTACCGATCTTTTGATGTATTTTGGAAGTGGAGTTTCACCCAATTCTTTCAATTTCGCACGGAATTCTTCGTAAGAACCGTCGTACAAAAATCTCAAGGTTCTACCTCTTGAAGTCGTATTGTCAATCACTTCAGCAACCAAAGATTCGTCTTCGGTGAAGAATAATTTATTTCCGATTCTGATTTTTCTTGCAGGATCTACCAAAACATCCCAAACTCTGGTTTCTTTATCGAGTTCTCTTAAAAGGAAAACTTCAATTTTAGCACCGGTTTTTTCTTTGTTTCCGTATAATCTTGCCGGGAAAACTTTGGTATTGTTGAAGATAAAAAGATCGTGTTCGTCAAAATAATCAACCACGTCTTTGAAAAGTTTATGTTCAATGGTTTGGTCTTTACGGTTCAAAACCATCAGTTTAGCGTCGTCTCTGTGTTCAGCTGGATGTTCTGCCAAAAGTTCTTCCGGCAGATGGAAGTTAAAGTCAGATGTCTTCATTAAAGATTTTTTAAATTACGGTTTAAAAATTAAGCCCGAAAACCAGAAGATTTTCGGACTGCAAATATACGACTTTAAAAAGGGTTTGTCAAGTCTATACAAATTGGCTAAAAAAGAAATGACTTTGTTGTTGCAGGAACTTCTAAATCCAGTTCAACATTTTTGTAAGCAGTAAGGGTCATTTCACAATTGCATTCTTTTTCAATACAAATATCGGTTGCTTTTTCCACGATAACATTTTTGGTAATGTCAAGAGCCTCAATATTTTCATAAGGGTGCATCATGGCGATTCTGATCATCGGGAACAGGTTTTTATTAGCTTTTTTCAGCTGGAAAGTATATTCTCTCAAAGGTTTGGTTGCCTTTTGATTTTTATATATTTTCAAATTTGCTGATTTGTCTGAAACATTACTAAATTCGAATCGGTAATTTTTAAAGCTGCTTTTACTCCACGTTAACTGTTTTGTTCCGGCGTAATCAAATGTAAATTGTAATTCTCCATTTTTATAATCTTCCTTGACATCAAATTTATGCCATTTCATTTTTGAATAATCATATAGGTAAGCATAAAATCCGCTTTTATTTTTAAAAAGTCGTAAATAATAATTGAAGTCATCTGAATTAAAATAGTTGACAACATCCTGATTTCCAGGCCTGTTTGAATCTGTACTTTTAGACTCGTATTTAGTTAAAAAATCAAAAGAATATTTTTGACCACCCACACCAATTGAAAGTAAAATTATCAAAATGAGATAAATATTTCTCATAGTAAAATTTGTAAGGTTGATTTACAAATATAATGATTTCAGCATACCAAATTAGCTTTTTAAAATTTGGAATGATAAATGCTAAACAAATTCTTAATAAAATTTATCCTTATGAAAAGATTAACCATAATGACGGGAGTTTTGATGATGTTATTTTTGTCGAGCTGTCGTGAAATCGCCAATTCTGTTTTAGATTTGTTGCCGCCTTTTGATGTTACGTTTAGTACCAATATCGACATTCCTTTCGCAGCAGTAAGTACAACATCTTACACAAGAACGCCCGAAATACCAATGAACATCAATCTTGATGCGAAAATCAAAGAACAGAATCCTAAATACGGAATTAATAACCTAAAATCGGTGAAACTAAACACTTTAACAGTTGATTATATAAGTTCACAATTGGGCAACAAGCTTGATGTGATTAAAAGTGCAAGAATTTATATCAAAGCACCCAACCAACCTGAAAAATTAATTGCCACCGTTGACAATAATACCAATCCTAATTCTATTACTTTTACTTCCACCGATGCCGAAATGTTGGAATATTTTCGAACGAACGAAAATTCATTGATCATAGATGTGATAGCAAGTCGTCCATCTGCAGATGTAATTACGATGAAGATGAATACGGGTTTTAAAGTGCGAGTTCAGTTATAATTAAAAAAGGTTGGAAAATTTTTCCAACCTTTGAATTTTACTTATAACGTTTCCTTTAACCACTCAAAAAATTCTCTTTGCCAAACTAATCCGTTATGAGCGTGAAGAACCCAGTGATTTTCGTTCGGGAAATAAAGGAATTTCGATTTCAAACCGTGAAGTCTTGCCGCCTGAAATGCTTCCTGTCCCTGTTCGTAAGGAACTCGATAATCAATTCCACCCTGGATAATCATAATTGGCTTGTTCCATTTGTTAACATAATTTGAAGGATTGAATTCCGTGTAAGATTTCGGAACTGGGTTGTCATAAGGCGAACCTCCTAAATCCCAGTTGGCAAACCAAAGTTCTTCTGTCGTCAAATACCAAGACTTCATGTCGAAAAGTCCGTCGTGTGCAATGAATGTTTTAAAACGATTTTCGTGGATTCCAGCCAACATGAAAACGCTGTAACCACCGTAACTCGCACCAACTGCTCCAAATCTGTCACCATCAACATAAGGTAAAGTTTTTGCGAAATCGGTTGCAGAAAGGTAATCTTTCATCACCTGTCCTCCCCAATCTTTGGAAATATCCTCGTTCCATTTTGTTCCCCAACCAGGCATTCCTCTGCGGTTTGGAGCAACTACGATGTAACCGTTTGCAGCCATTAACCCTAAATTCCATCTTGTTGAAAAAAATTGTGTTAAAGCCGATTGCGGCCCGCCTTGACAATACAAAAGCGTAGGATATTTTTTGTTCGGGTCAAAATTTGGCGGATAAACAAACCAAACTCCCATTTCTTTTCCGTCCGTAGTTTTCACCATTTTCAGCTCCGTTTTTGATGGAGTGAGTTTTGCGTAATTATCTTTATTGACTTCCGTAACCTGCTTCATCGAACCAGTTTTCAAATCCACTGAAAACAAATCCGGATTGTGGTTCATGTCGTTTCTTGAAACTAAAAGTGAATTTTTTCCCTGTGCATAAATTTCATTCACATCGAAATCGCCTTTAGTAATTTGAGTTATTTTTGAATTCTTCGGTTCTAAAGTAAACAACTGTTTAGTTCCTCGAAAAGCGGTCGTGAAATACATCGTTTTTGAATCTTGTGAAAAGAAAACGTCTCCGACTATACTTTCGTCCCAACCTCTTGTAAGATTGGTTGTTTTACCCGACTTCCAATCCATGGTCTTGATGTCGTTTTTGTCGGCTTCAAAACCATCTCTTTCCATCGACATCCATGTTAAGGTCTTTCCATCAGGTGAAAATTTAGGATTCGTGTCGTACCCTTTGTTGGATTCTGTCAAATTTTTAACTTTTCCCGTTGCCAAATCGTAGGCAAAAATATCGGTGTTGGTGGATTTTGCGTATTCTGCCCCACTTAAAGCTTTTGTCACGTATAAAAGTTGTGATGAATCTGGACTCCAAACAAAATCTTCAGTACCACCAAAAGGTCTTTGTGGTGAATCAAAAGTTTTTCCATCCAACAAATCTTTAGCTTTATCAACCGATTCGGAAGTATTTACCACAAAAAGATGATTGTATTTTCCTTCATTAAAGTAATCCCAATGACGGTGATTCAAATCCGTATAAATGTGTGCAGTCGTTTTCGGAACGTCGGAGTATTTGTCTTTGCCTAAGTTCTTTTCCACTAAAACTTCCTTGCTGAATGCGATTTTCTTTCCATCGGGAGAAATTACTATATTGTCAACTTCACCAATTGTATAAAATTCTGTCCAAGTTTTTCCCGCGTCTTTAGAAAGGTAGATTTTATCACCTTCTGTTGCATAAATTCCGTTTTTGTCCCATTGAACGATTGCCTTTTTCCCTAAATCAAAATTGGTTGAAGAAGCATTATTAATGTTGAAAAAATAATTCTTCTTATTCGTTTTTTCAGATTTTAAATCAACTTTTCCAACAGAATAAATCAAAGATGACTGATCGGGAGAAACCGCGGTAACTCCAATTTTATTGAGCGTCCATAAAGTTTCGGGCGTCATGACGTTTTGTGCGTTCATAAGGAAGGGCGTCGCAATTGCGAGAAGAGTGTGTTTTAGTTTCATAAATTTTGAGGCAAAATGCAGTTGGTGCAGGTTGCGGGGTTACAAATATAGAGAATTGTTGCAACGGTTGCAATTGATGCATATTGCAAGATTAAATGAGTAAAAAAATAAATGAGCTGAAACAATTAATTTGTTTTCAATATTTTCTCAAGTTCATCAATTAAATCTAAGTTTTCTATATTGCTAAAGGTCTTTAATTTCAATTTTTGGTTATAAAGTTCCAGCTCTTCGATACCATAGTTGACATCCATTGGGAAAGACCTTCGGCAACGTTTTCATCGGATAATTCAGCAAAATATGGAGAAGGAAAGATATCTTTCAATTTGCTTTTCTTTGCGAATAATTTTGACCGTTTATGAAAAGTGACTTTATCTTCAATCCTTCACTCAAAAAATCTTTAGAAACCTTTCCGGAACAAGGCGAAATCGATTTATGCAAGTTCGTTACGAACCTTATGACCGCCGTTTTCAAAGTATCTGGAGGATTGTTAGAGTAATCGATGGTTTGAAACAATTTTTGTGGCTGGATTTACCTTAAAACAATGGTATAATTTCCATCGTTTTGCCAATAATTCTTTCCAGGTTTTCCGTTGATGGTGCGGGTTTGTTTTTCGTAGGCTTTTTTGATATTTCTAGGCGCATAAAGTTCCTGTGAGAATAGATTTATGGAGAAAACGAGGAATGAAACGTACAGGCTAATTTGGTCATGTTGTGAAATTATCACTCAAAAATACAAATTCTTTATTCAAAAAAATGCTAACTTTAAACAACCAAAATACAATTATTATGAAACCGCAATTTTACTTATGTCTAATTTTAATTTCTGGTTTTTTCAGTGCACAATCAATCAATTATACTCCGTTGGTAAATTTTGTAATTGAAGGACCTTACACTGTTACTATTTCTGGAAATGGCGCTATATACTACACGACAGATGGCAGTGAACCCAGCGCAACCTCACCAAACGCACAAAATTCTGTCAGCATTGTCATCAACGAAACCACTCATTTAAAGGCAAAACTTCGGTATGGAACGAATAGTTTTTCGGAAACATTCAAAAAGACCTACTATATTGGCAGCTTTCCGTCTTTTCCCATTTTCTTTAAACCAAACGCACAGTTTAATATGGTTTGCGCTTATCAAATACAATATGAACCGCAAACTTTGATCGATTTTTTTTGGCCGGGAGCACAAATGCAGGCAGCTTGTGAGGGTTGGTACAAAACTCAAAGCTTTTTTGTGGAGGGAACAGCTACTTTTAACAATTGTTCGCCAAATCCTCCTGTTGGAGTTAAAACGGATGAGCTGTTCTTGAATGCAACCGTTTTCTACGACTTTGTTTTGGGGCCAATCACAAATCCTCCTGCGTGTTTATTGGCAAGTAACGAAGTTGCTGACAAAATTGTTTCGGTAAAGATTTTCCCGAATCCAGTAATGGAAATCCTGAGATTTGAAACCGATTTAAAATTCATTTCCTACGAAATTTTGGATGTTTCTGGAAAGTTGTACGAAAGAAAAAATCTCAGGAAAAATGAAGTCGATGTTTCTAAATTAACCAAAGGAGTTTATTTCTTAAAGCTAAATACTCCCGAAAAATCATCGAACTATATTAGATTTATTAAGAGTTAATAGCAAAAAAAAGCGGACCATGAATTGAACCGCTTTACATATCTATTTTTTGTTTAGTCTCCTGAAGTAAAAATTCCGCTTAATAAGGACGTAAGGATAGAGAGTGCAATACTGAAAATAAATGCCCACCAAAATCCGTCGATCGTCATTCCATCAATAAAGTGATCAGCCAGTAGAACCACTGCGGCGTTGATTACCAATGAAAACAATCCTAAAGTAAGAATGGTAAGCGGAAGTCCTAAAATTTTTAGAATTGGTGTTACGATAAGATTCAGGACTCCTAAAACAATCGCAAAGATAAGCGCGGTAGAAAACCCATCGAAGTGTATTCCTTTTAAGACATAGGGCAAAAGATAAGCTACAAGTGCTGTGACCAATAGTCGAATTAACATGTTCATGATTTAATTTTTTGTAAAGTTAAGATTATTTATTTTTCTGAAGGACATGGATTTGCCGATCCATTTAAATTTCCAAAAACCGCGAACTTTCATGATATCGTTTTTTATGGTAGCGGAAGAATCCCAGTGTCGTCCGGAAGTAGCGTCATAAATTCTGCCATTTTCCCAGCTGTTGGTTCGCGGATCATATTTCAGGCCTTCCAGAATCTCCATTCCGATAATTTTTCTTGTTCGAAGTTTCGGATCCGGATTATCGGTATCTCTGCGTTTTTCCATCGGAACGCCGCTTCCCAAACGATCATCAAACCATAATACTTTTGCGCGATATTCACCGTTGTCCTTAAAGACGGTTACGGCAACACTGTTATCTGTGGCTAGCCAATGACCAATAACGAGATCGTCTCCCGTTTGCGCGAAAAAAATTAGGGAAAAACCAAGAAATAAGATACTGAAAAATTTTGTGAACATTTTTGAAACCCATCAACAACTTTGCCAGACAAATAATGTCCGGAAATGTTTTCTTGTTTAACTTTGTTAAAGGGATTCCAGCAGATTAAGTTCCTGTACGATTTGGATCAGTTTGGGTAAAGAATGCGCATCTGTTTTTCTGTAAACATTCTTGCGGTGAGTTTCTACCGTAGATTCGCTGATGAATAATTTTTCCGCAATTTCGCGATTGGTATTACCTTTCATCATTAAAGCCACAATTTCTTTTTCACGTGCAGAAAGTTTGATTTCCGGATACTCAAAGATTCTTTTCTTGAATTCTGAAAGTGCTCTGGAAGCTTCGTCTGAAAGATGAATATAGCCTAATTTCACATCATTCAAAGCGGCAACAAGTTCCTTCCGGCTTATTTTTTTGGATAGATAACCTTCGACGCCAATTTTTTCAATAAGGTCATAGACCACCTTTTCATCGCAGTTCATCGATAGAATGATGATCTTTATTTCTGGAAATTCTTTTTTCAGGATTTTGGAACACTCCAAACCGCTTATTGTGGGCATCATCAAATCCATCAAAACCACGTCCGGAACAATTTTATTGGTACGTAAATCATCAAGAAAATCATAGCCATCGTTGTAGGATTTCAAGATTTTGATGTCTTTTTCAAAACCGAGGAGCATTTCTATACCTTCGATAATGATGTTATGGTCGTCAATAATCACCGTTTTCATGGATGCAAAAATTTTTTTTAATTTAGGTCAGCGGAATTTCTACCTTAATACTTGTTCCTTCACCTTCTTTACTCTTCACGTCAAAATTTCCCTTTAAAATGTCAATTCTCGACCGAATATTTTCCAAACCTAATCCTTCATTTTTAGAGTTCATCTTGAAAATATCAAACCCTTTTCCATTATCCGATATATGGGTGGTAATTTTTTCTCTGTCCTGGATGATTGAAATGTTAATGTGACTGGCTTCAGCATGTTTGATGGTATTGTTAATACATTCCTGAATGGTTCGGTACAAAACAATCTGTATATTTTGGTCAATGGCATCATTCAAACCTTCCATATAAAGTGTAATATTCAATTTTGGAGAATTAGATTTTTCAATCAGTTCACGCAATGCATTTGATAAAGAGTTCTTAATGAGCATATTGGGCATAATTTGATGCGATAGCGATCGTACATCTGTAATCGCTTCGTTAAGAATATCTTTCGTTTTCCCTAAAATTTTCGAGTATCCTTCATCATTATCGCGCATTTCATCTAAAACACTTACATTCATATTTACTGCTGAAAGTAATTGACCAATCCCGTCGTGAAGGTGCGTTGCCATTCTTTTTCTCTCATTATCTTCAGCATTCATCACCGCTTTTGTTGCCAAATCTTGTTGGTGCAAAATCTCTTTCTGCAGTTTTATCTTTTGTCGGTTTTGATAATTTTTATAATAGACCAATCCCAGAAGCAACAAGCCTAAAAGTGAGAAGACTGCAACATTTCTTTTAAAAATTTTTGATTTTTGGGTGATGATTTCGTTGTCTTTTTCAGCAGTTTTGTATTTGGTGTTAATCTCCTCTACAATTTTTGAATTCTCTTCATTCAGTATGCTGTCTTTGTATTTGCCATACAATCGCTCATTATCGACTGCTTTTTTAAAATCTTTTTTACCGTAGTAAATAATAGAGTAAACCGAATAAATTTCTTTCAGCTCTTCACGATGACCAAATTTTTTAGCCATTTCAAAAGCGATATCCAAATATTTTTTGGCTTCATCATATTCCCCTCGATTGGCGTACATCGTAGCAACATTCGTGTTGGCAAAGATAAGCTCGTCCTCAATTCCCAGAGCTTTCTTCAATTCCAACGATTTCAGCAAATATTGCAATGCTTTTACAGTGTCGATTTTTTCTTCGTATAGAACGGCTCCTAAATTATTGTACAGCTTCGCCATGTTCACAGAATCTTTCAGCTCTTCACTGAGTTTAAGGGCACGTTTGCTATATTCAATACTGTTTTTGCTGTCGTATTTTGCATAATAAACATTTGCAATATTGATGAGGATTCCCGCAATTTCTTTTTTATTATCGATTTCTGTAAAAATTTTCAGCGCTTTTTTGGCATACAACAGGGCTTCTTCGTTTTTGTTTTGATTAAAAAACAGTGTACCGATATTTTTGTTAAGCAGTCCTATCTCCTTCCTGAGATTATTTTTTTCAGCAATTTTCAAAGCTTCAAAATAATTTTCAGCAGCTTTTTTATGTTCAGCTTTTTTTAGGTAAATGTTTCCTTTATTCATGATGCTTAAGGCTGTTCCTTTAGCATATTTTGCCTTTTTATAAAATTCGATGGACGTATTGATTGCCTCTAAAGCCTTATCATTATTCAACTGATTGGTGTACAAATTATATAAAGTACGGTAATAAAGACCTGAAATCGTATCTGATTTAGACCGATCTACTAAACTTTTCATCTGAACAAGTTTTTTTTCAGCAGCCTCCACGTCATCGTAAATCAAATCTTTGATTTCCACCAGATCGGTGTAAATCTTTTTGTTATCCTGTGAAAAGACAGAGACAAAAGTGAAAACGAGTAAAATGGATAAGAGCTTGTTTAATTTTTTCAATGGTTCTTATTTTTATTAGTGATTAGATTTTTTTTACTATTAAATAAGAGGAATTTCAACATAAACTGAGGAGCCTTCATTCCGACTACTTTTGATAGTCAGATTTCCTTTCAAAAAATCAATCCTTGATCGGATATTTTCCAATCCCAAACCGTCACTTTTTGAATGTACTCTTAAAGGATCAAAGCCTTTTCCATTATCAGAAATTTCGGTTGAAATTTTTTGCATGTCCTGAATAATTTCGATGTTGATATGACTTGCTTCCGCATGTTTAATGGTATTGTTGATACATTCCTGTATGGTTCTGTATAGCACCACCTGAATATTTTGATCAATGGCATCATCCAATCCTTCCATTTTCAAATTAATATTAAGTTTGGGTGAGTTCGATTTTTCTATTAGTTCACGAAGTGCGTTAGACAAAGAGTTTTTGATGAGCATATTTGGCATAATTTGATGAGAGAGTGACCGCACATCTGCAATAGCTTCATCCAAAATTTCTTTTGTTTTGCCAAGAATTTTAGAGTAAGATTCATTGTTTTCTCTAACTTCATCCAACACTTCCACATTCATATTTGCAGCAGAAAGCAATTGCCCAATTCCGTCGTGAAGATGCGTTGCCATCCTCTTTCTTTCATTATCTTCCGCATTCATCACCGCCTTGGTTGCTAAATCCTGTTGATGTAAAATTTCTCTCTGCAGCTTGATTTTTTCGTTTTTCTGACGGCTACGAAACAGTGCGAGTGATGCAATTGCCAGTAAAACCAACAAACCGGAAAGTGAAAACACAGTGACGTTCCGCTTAAACAGTTTGGATTTCTGTAGGATAATTTCATTGTCTTTCTTGGCAGTTTGGTACTTAGTTTCCAGTTCGATGATGCTCTTGGTCTTTTCGGTTTGAAATATTTTTTCGCGGCCTTCAATATGTTTTTGCTGATATTCATAAGCCAAATCGTATTTTCCTAAGGCTGCGTAATTTTTTGCGAGAATATGTTGTGCCTGGTTTTCAATCAAATTGGCATCGGCCTTCTCTGCAAACCGTATTGCTTTGTGTGCAAATTCAACACTTTTGTCGTAATCTTTAGTCCGAAGTAGAAATTCGGAATAATTCTTTGAGTTATCGGCGACTTCAGTTCCGTTTTCAAATTGTTCATGTAGTTTTATGGCCTCCAAATATTTCTTACTCGCCAATTTATAATTCTTCAAACTGTCAAAAACAACAGCCATATTGGCTACGGGATAACCACGAAAACGGTCGTATCCCAATTTTTTATATCCCTCCTCGGAAATTTTAGAGTATTTTAAAGCATCCTCATATTTTTTAAAGGGAATTAAAGTGGAGCCAATGTTTCCACTGGTTACTGCAAGTCCGAAATCGTTCTTTTGTTTTCCGTAAATTTCATACGCCATGAAATAGTATTTCAAACTCTTCCGATAATCCTTTTGAGCTTTATATACAACGCCAATGTTGGAAGCTGTCATTGCCTGCTTTTTTTCATCCTTTTTCTTATCATAAATCTCAAGTGCCTTGAAGTAGTTTTTTAACGCTTCGGAGTAATCTGCCTTTTGGTCATAAACAATTCCAATATTATTGTAAGAATCTGCGATTCCTAGCGAATCATTATTCTTAATTCTTAATTCTAAAGATTTTTTAGTAAAGATGAGCGATGAATCCAACTCCGACTTATATTGTAAGATATTTCCCAAAGTGTTGAGCGCTAAAGCTAAGTGCTCCGTATTTTTTTCTTTTTCAGCGATATTAATTGCTTCCTTGGCAAACTTTTGAGCAGTTTTTAAATCACTGTCGCTGTATAATTCAGCAAGATTAAGGATCCTCTGGAAATTTCTCTCGTTATGACCTTTTTTTACTAACCTTTGTAAACTATCGATTTTAGCCGTTGAAGGTTGCGAAAAACCGAAAAAAGGCAAAAATCCAATAAAGAGAAAGTATATTTTTCGCATAGATATTATTTTAATAAAAAAAATCAGTACTTAAAAAGCACTGATTAAAAATAATAAAAAAAAGCTTTCAAATTTAATTTTTAACTCACCAAAATATCACCAGTCATTAATTCGGGAATTTCAATACCCATCACTTTGAGAATGGTCGGTGCAACATCTCCTAATTTTCCCGGTTTCAAATTCCAGGTATGGTCTTTATCCATTACAATTAACGGGACTAAATTGGTGGAATGTTGCGTATTTGGACTACCATCGGGATTAATCATCACATCAGAATTTCCGTGGTCGGCAAGAATGAAAACGGCGTAATCATGATGATAAGCTGCGGTCGCTACCTTTTCAATACATTTGTCTACGGTTTCTGCAGCTTTTACTGCCGCTGAAAAAACTCCGGTGTGTCCCACCATATCAGTATTAGCAAAATTAAGACAGATAAAATCAGCGCTTTCATTTTCAATTTCCGGGAGGATTTTTTCGGTAATATCGTAGGCGGACATTTCAGGTTTGAAATCGTAGGTAGGAACATCTTTAGGACTTGGACAAAGCAATCTTTTCTCGCCTAAAAACTCTGCCTCTCTTCCACCGGAAAAGAAAAAGGTTACGTGAGGATATTTTTCAGTTTCCGCCACACGGATTTGGGTTTTGCCGTTTCTTTCCAAAATTTCGCCCATGGTTCCCTGTAGAACTTCCTCATCAAAAACAACTTTAACATTTTTAAAATCCTTGTCGTAGTTCGTCATCGTTACATAGTAAAGATTCAAATGATTCATACCATATTCTGGAAAGTCGCTTTGGGAAAGAACTTCAGTGATTTCTCTACCTCGGTCCGTTCTAAAATTAAAGCAGAAAACCACATCTTCATTTTCAATTTTGGTTACAGGCAAGCTGTTGTCTTTTAAGCAAACGATAGGTTTTAAAAATTCATCTGTAACACCATCATTGTAGGAATTTTGAATTGTTGCCAAAATATCATGAGTGGGCTCACCAATACCTTTTACCAGCAAATCATAGGCAAGTTTTACTCTTTCCCATCTTTTGTCGCGATCCATCGCATAATATCTTCCAATAACGGAGGCTAATTTTCCTGTGGTAATTTTCATGTGAGCCAAAAGTTCCTCTATGAAACCTTTTCCAGAATGCGGATCACAATCACGCCCATCTGTAAATGCATGAACAAAAACATTTTCGCTCAATCCATATTCGTGTGCAGCCGTTAAAAGCCCCTTCAAATGATTGATATGAGAATGCACTCCACCGTCTGAAACCAAACCAATAAAATGTACTTTCTTGTTGTTGAGCTGTGCATATTCAAAAGCCTGCGTAATTTTATTTTCTTTACCTAAAGTCGCATTTTCAACCGCCATATTCAATTTTACCAAATTTTGGTAAACCACTCTTCCTGCACCTAGGTTCATGTGCCCAACCTCTGAATTGCCCATCTGTCCAAAAGGTAAACCTACCGCAATTCCGCTTGCTTCAAGCGTGGTGTGCGGAAATTTTTCATAGCACGAATCAATAAAAGGGGTATCTGCTTGTGCAATGGCTGAAACTTTCGGGTCTGTTCCTAAACCCCATCCGTCGAGTATGGCTAAAATGGCTTTTTTTGACATTTCTATATTTTTTTTGAAATACAAATTTAGTGATTTGAGGTTGATTAAAACCTATTAAATTCAATTTTTGAAAGACACAATTTCAAAAACCAATTTTCAGTTCTTGATGATTTTTTGTATTTTTAGAGAAAGTATTTTCAATGAAAAAGAAATTGGTGGTATTATCTGGTGCAGGAATTTCTGCAGA
This sequence comes from Candidatus Kaistella beijingensis, assembly GCF_020084865.1. Lineage (NCBI taxonomy): Bacteria > Pseudomonadati > Bacteroidota > Flavobacteriia > Flavobacteriales > Weeksellaceae > Kaistella > Candidatus Kaistella beijingensis. The sequence goes on from NZ_CP071953.1 coordinate 591,616, forward strand.
AAGCGGAGTGAAAACATTTCGTGATTCCAATGGTTTGTGGGAAAATCACCGAATCGAAGATGTAGCAAGCCCAGAAGGTTATGAAAGAAATCCCCAGATGGTTTTGGATTTTTATAATGCAAGAAGAAGACAGCTGAAAGAAGTTTTTCCTAATGACGCTCACAAAATTTTAGCAGAACTTGAAGAATTTTTTGATGTGGAAATTATAACCCAAAATGTAGACGATTTGCATGAAAGAGCCGGCTCCACTAAAATCGTTCATCTGCATGGAGAGCTAAAAAAAGCCAGGCCCGTAAACTCTGACAAAAAGGCAATTCCTTGGGAAGGAGATTTGAATTTGGGTGACTTGAATTTTGAAGGAATTCAGCTTCGGCCGCACATTGTTTGGTTCGGCGAAATGGTTCCAGAAATGAACAAGGCCATTGCAATTGCAGAAAAAGCAGATATTTTTTTGGTTATTGGTACCTCGCTTCAGGTTTATCCCGCTGCAAGTTTAATACATTACATCCCAAAGAACTGCGATTTATTTGTGATTGACCCACATTTAGAAAATAATTTCGCAAAGGAACAAAACTTTTTTAAGTCATCCGCAACAGCGGGGATGCGACAGCTAAAAGATATCTTAACAAAAAAAGAGTAACCAATGGCTACTCTTTCTTTTGCTTAAAAAAAAATATTAATGAAGAAAAAATGATTTCGAAAATGGGTAGTACCAAATTTTCTTAGGTCAAAGATAGGATGGGTATAAAAACAAAAAAAGAGTGAAAACACCCTTTTTTTATTTTCAGTAAATCATTTGTAAAAGATTATCCTTTCAAAGCTTTAATTTTCTGAGTCAGCTCTGGAATAATTTGGAAAGCGTCACCCACAACACCATAATCCGCAGATTTGAAGAACGGCGCTTCCGGGTCGCTATTAATTACCACAATGGTTTTAGAAGAATTCACTCCCGCCAAATGCTGAATCGCTCCGGAAATCCCCACCGCAATGTAAAGATTCGGTGAAATTGCTTTTCCGGTTTGTCCAACGTGTTCAGTGTGTGATCTCCAACCAATATCCGAAACCGGCTTTGAACAAGCAGTGGCTGCACCCAAAGTATTGGCCAAATCTTCTATCATTCCCCAGTTTTCAGGACCTTTCATTCCACGACCTGCAGAAACCACTACTTCCGCTTCCTTCAAGTCGAGTTTTCCTGAACTTTGCTCGTGAGAAAGCACTTTGGTATCTTCATTTGATACCGCCAAGTCTTTCACTTCTTCTGAACCTGAAACAGGATTTTCCTTGATCCCGAAAGCGTTCTGAGAAACCGTAACGATCACGTTTGCTGCATCAGCTTTTGCATGCATAAATCCTTTCCCGGAAAACGCTTTTCTTTTCACTTGGAATGGTGAAGTGTTTTCTGGCGCTTCCAGAGCATTGGTGATTAAAGATGCATTTTTCATGATTGCCAACATTGGTGCAACTGAAGAAGCGTCTGTTGTATGTGGAAAAACGATGATGTTTCCATTTGCCACTTCATTCACAGCCTGTGCATAAGCTTTTGCGCTGAAGTTTTTCAAACCATCATCTTTGATGTTGATCACGTTGGATGCTCCATATTTATACAATAAATCTGACGAATCATTTGGGTTGATTGAAACTGCGGTAACGGTGTCGCCTGTTTTGTCTGCAATTGCTTTTGCATAAGAAACCGCTTCAAAGGCTGCCTTTTTGTAGACTCCGTTTATATTTTCTGCATATACGAATATTGCCATTTTAAGAAATTTTGAATGTTGAATTATAAATTTTGAATTAGATCACTTTAGCCTCTTCATGAAGCAATCTCACCAATTCATCTAAATTATCAGGAGAAACCATTTTCACGGCAGCTCTTGGTGGAACCGAATCGTAAGAAACACCTTCCACTTTTACTTCTGTTGAGGTTGGTTCCTGAACCTGCAAAGGTTTTGTTCTTGCCCCCATAATTCCTCTCATGTTCGGGATGATCAAATCTTTTTCATCCACCATGCCTTTTTGTCCAGCGATTACAGCGGGAAGTTTTACGGAAATGGTTTCTTTACCGCCTTCGATTTCTCTAACTGCGGTTGCTTCACCTCCATTCACTTCTAAACCAACACAAGCGTTTACAAAAGGTTGGTTCAACAATTGAGCAACCATTCCCGGAACAGAACCGCCATTATAATCGATGGATTCTTTACCGCAAAGAACCAAATCGTAACCTCCGTTTTGAGCGACTGTTGCGATTTCTTTCGCAGTGGAATAGCTGTCTTTTGGTTCGAAATTTACTCTCACTGCATCGTTTGCTCCGATTGCCAAAGCTTTTCTGATTACGGGTTCGGTTGTATTATCTCCAACATTTACCACTGTTACAGTCGCTCCTTGCGATTCCTGCAGTTTGATGGCTTTTGTTAAAGCGAACTCATCCAAAGGATTGATTACCCACTGAATTCCGTTTTTGTCGAAAGCAGATTTGTCTGCCGTGAAATTAATTTTCGAAGTAGTATCGGGAACACTACTGATACAAACTAATATTTTCATATGTTCTTGATATAATTATTAAATTCAAATTTTCACAAAAAACCAAAGCAAGCTCGCTGAAAACCATTTTTTTGAAAAATAAATCAAAAAGTAATTTAGAGCAAAACACCCTAAAATTGGTACTTTTTAATAGTACCGCATTTCCGTTTTGGGTTTTTGCTAAGATAAATAAAAAATATATTATGCATGCATAGTATTTCGAAAAATTTCTATTTCACACATAATTTAACTGTTTGGTTTTAAAGGTCTCACCTCTATTTTGCTCGGTAAAGTTCGTGGATTCATCTTAAAAATATCCATGATCAATTCGCCAATATCTTCGGGTTGAATTTTCCAGGCATCATTTTCAGAAGGTTTATTTCCGTTAAAATAAGTGGAGACCGAACCAGGCATAATGGTGGAAACTTTAATTCCATATTTTCTTAAATCAACCATTGCGGCTTGCGTAAAACCAACTGCGCCGAATTTCGAGGCATTGTAACCTGAACCTTTTTCAAAGAAATTTGTTCCCGCCAAACTTGAAATGGTGATGAAATAGCCTTCTGTTTTTTTCAGTTCTTCAACAGAAGCTTTCAGCGTGTAAAAAAGTCCTGTAAGATTGGTATCAATCATTGCATTCCAATCTTCGGCAGAAAGTTCATCAACTGGTTTGAAGATTCCTAAACCCGCATTGGCAATAACGTAATCCAACCTCCCGAATTTTTTGATGATTTCTGCAACTGCTTTTTTTTCCTCCTCCATATTTTTGACGTCAGAAGAAATTCCCAAAACCTTGGAGTCATCGTCTGACAAAGCTTTGGCGGCTTCTTCAGCATCTTCTCTTTTTCTCCCCGAAATGGCTACATGAATTCCATTCTTTAATAGTACTTCTGCGATACCGAAACCTATTCCTTTGGTTCCGCCTGTGATGTATGCTACTTTTTCTTCCATTCTAAAAAATTTGTTGGTAAGTTACGTAAAACGGCACAAATAACCGAAATCATCCTCACATTTTCTGACATTTTATAAAAAAAAACGCCCCTTAAAAAAGGGACGTTTTGAACTTTCAATCTGATTTTTTATTTCTTAATAAATTTCAATGTTTGAACATCTTTATCAGTTTCTATTGCTAAAACGTACACGCCTTTTGTAAGGTTTCTTACATCTACAATATTATTGTTCATTTTTGCATCTGCAGCTTTTTTACCTGTTGCATCAAATATTTTTACCGATTTTAATTTATCAGAAGATTTAATTGTTAAGAAATCGGCTGTAGGATTTGGATAAATAGATACTTCTGCTTTAGATAATGTTGCGCTTTGGGCAGATAAATTTAATCCATCGGTTGATACTGCACTTGCGGAATAACTATCCACCGCACTAACGTGTGCAATTGTGTTACCTGTTGCTACACCAGAAATGAAATCATGTTCATCTGGATTTACATTCGGCAGCATTGCGAAAGTATTTGTACCACTTACTCCAGACTTTACATAATAGGTTCCACCCGGATAAGTCCAAGAGATCGTTCCAGTAGCAAAATCATAAGTGTAGCTTACCGGAATCCAAGTATTTGCCTCGTAAGTTTGCGTTCCTAAAGTAAAAACGTAATTAGCAGCTGCACCACCGTTAAGACTTAATCTTGCATAACCTTTAATTGTTTTAGTTGGGTAATCGTACACAATTCCAGCAATAGGAGTAAATGCTGCATCATAACAAAGCGATCTTAATGCTCCTACACCGGTTCCTGCTTGCGCCCCTGTGTAAAACTCAGTTTGAACTTTAAGAACATTGTTTCCAGCTGTTCTGTTTGTCCACGGAGTTGCCAAACCACTTGTGATGAAAGCGTACTTGGTTCCTGTAGCAGCAGCTCCCGTAATTTGTAACGAATTACCATGTGCACCATCAATGGATACAATCTGATAGTCTGTTGCAACACCGCCCGAAGTTGCAAACCCGCCTTGGGTTCCTAAATTGCCTACAGTTAACGCATCAAAATTGTTTGATTCAAGTACTTGTGCGTTGATTTGGGTCATGAGGGAAACTCCCGCAGAAAGTAAAATTTTCTTCATAAGATTAAATAAATATTTTTTTTTAAGATCGCAAATCTAATTAAACCTTATAAAAATGACAATTAATTTATAAGTTTTTTTTTGAAAATTAGAATTAGGAATTACTCATGAAAAAACCAGAACTAAATATTTAGTTCTGGTTATGATTAATTTCCTAATAAAGAATTTAAAATTTTTATTCTTTGATAAATTTATCTGTTACTACACCTGAAGCGGTTTCAGCTTTAATGATATAAACACCTTTTGCGAGATTTCTTACATCCACTTCATTGTTAGAAAGATTAACAGTAACATTTTTACCAGAAGCGTCAAAAACAGACACCGATTTCACCTTTTCTTGTGAGGTAAACTTCAAATAGTCTGAAGTTGGATTAGGATAAACTGAAACCTTTTTGTTTGCGTTTGCATTTGAAACGGCTGCAATTGGTCTATCTACAGAAAAAGTATCAACACCAATAATGTCCGAATTTGCTCCACTTGGTCCTCCGTTAGTTACATAATATCTGAAAGCGAATCTCACAGGAACTGGAGTTGAACCAACTCCACTAACAGTGAAAGTATACTTTGTCCATGTATTAGGATAAACAAATCCGCCTGCTAAATTTGGATTTACGGTAACTCCTAAATTGGTAAAAGAACCTACATCAGAGGCGCCACCTGAAGGAACAACGTGTGTAGCGGCTGAACTGTAGCGCAACTCCAATCGATCCGGATAATCAGTTGTTCCATTTGTTCCTTTTCTGGTGTAAAAACTTACAACATCACCATCCATTACATTTACAACAGGCGTTATCATCCAATTGCTAATAATTCCTGTTCCACTTGTACTGGTGTAATTTACCAAGGCAAAAGAATTTGATCCACCAGATTGACCTACAGGAATTACACCTGTAGTCGAGCCAAAAATTGGGCTGGAAGAAGTTGTGTAAGCAGCTTTGCTCCAAATTGTAGCTGTCGAAGGGGTACTTTGATTAGTTAATGTAAAGTCTGCACTAAAAGGACTATCAAACCCATAACTGTACACATTTGATTGAGCATTTAAATTTCCAATAATTGCAAATGCTCCTAGAAGTAAAAGTTTTTTCATAATAAAAAAATGATTAAATATTGTTACGTTGTAAATATAAAAAATTATTTTAATTTAGTTAGTTAATTTTAAAGATTGTTGAGAAAAAATCATAAAAAACTTTCTAACCGCTTAACATTCAAATGAATAAAAAAAAAGCCCAATTTAGGGCTTTTTATAGTTAAAAATTTTCCAAATCAAGCTTTAGAATAATTCTCAAAAAACAACGGGATACTTTCAATTCCCTTGTAAAAATTGAACAATCCATAATGTTCGTTCGGCGAGTGAATCGCATCAGAATCCAAACCGAATCCCATCAAAACCGACTTCGCTCCCAAAACTTGCTCAAACATCGCTGTAATCGGAATACTTCCACCACTTCTGTAAGGTAAAACCTCTCTTCCGAAAGCCTTTTCCATCGCTTTTTTAGCCGCCAAAAATTCTTTGGTATCGCTCGGTAAAACATAAGGCATTCCACCGTGATGTGGAGAAACTTTCACCTTCACATTTTTAGGAGCGATTTTCTCAAAATATTTGGTGAACTTTTCGGTGATTTCAGCGGGAGTTTGATAAGGAACCAATCTCATTGAAATTTTTGCGTACGCTTTTGAAGGAATCACCGTTTTTGCGCCTTCTCCCGTGTAACCGCCCCAAATTCCGTTGCAATCCAAAGTTGGACGAATCGACGTTCTTTCCAAAGTGGTGTAACCTTTTTCACCTTCTACCCCATTCAAACCGATGGATTTTTTGAAGCCTTCAGGATCGTCTTTCAATTTGTTCATTTCTGCTCTTTCTTCAGTAGAAACCACATCAACGTTATCGTAAAAACCGTCAATTGTGATATGTCCGTCTTCATCAATTAATTTCGCAATCATTCTGCTCAAAACATGAATTGGATTTGGAACCGCACCTCCGTAAAGTCCGGAATGCAAATCTCTGTTTGGACCTTCAACTTCCACTTCCACATAACTCAATCCGCGCAAACCTGTTGTAACAGTCGGTTGTTCGTTGGAATAAATATGAGTATCGGAAATTAAAATTGCATCGCATGAAAGTTTATCTGTATTTTCTTTCACGAAAACTTCCAAATTTTTTGAGCCCACTTCTTCTTCGCCTTCAATAATAAATTTTACGTTGCAAGGTAAAGTGTTGGTTTTCATCATGGCTTCAAATGCTTTGACGTGCATAAAAAACTGACCTTTATCGTCTGCAGAACCTCTAGCAAAAATGGCACCTTCTGGATGAAGTTCAGTTTTTTCAATATAAGGTTCAAAAGGTGGCTTCTTCCACAAATCAAGCGGATCAGGTGGTTGAACATCGTAATGTCCGTAAACCAAAACCGTAGGTAAATTCTTATCTAAAATTTTCTCGCCAAAAACAATAGGATATCCGTTTGTTTGGCAAACTTCAACGTTGTTTGCTCCTGCATTTTTTAAGTGTTTCGCCACTTCATCCGCACACTTCAACACTTCATCTTTATAAGCGGGATCCGCAGAAATGGAAGCGATTTTTAGTAATTCGAAAAGTTCATCGACGAAACGCTGTTTGTTTTCGTTAATGTAATTTAGGGTTTCCTGCATTTTATTTCTATTAATTTATTTGAAAAAGGAATCTTGTAAAAGTAAAAAAAATGCCTCACCGAAGCAAGACATTTATATGGTTTAAGATTTCTTTAAGACTATTTCGCGAAACGAACCGACATTTTTCTGTCAACCGCTCTTTCAGCATCTGAAGCTTCTTTGGCAACGGTCGCAAACTTACTTCCGTAACCTTCCGCGCCCAAAACTTGTGCTCCAACTCCCGCTTTTCCTAGTTCAGCTTTAATGAAGTTTGCTCTATCTTGAGACAATTTCACGTTTGCAGCTTCATCTCCTGTTTTATCGGTGTAACCACCGATTTTGATTTTCGCATCGGGATAAGCTTTTAAGATTGCAGCCAAATTCTGAAGTTGTTCCGCAGAACCCGCCTCCAATTGATTTGCAGAACCCATTTTGAAATTCACTTTGTCGAAATTGTACCATCTGTCTTTCAAAGCAGCGTCATCCGCAGCATTTTTGTAACCGTCGGATTTCAGAAAAGAAATCATGGAATCTTCCAAACCGCCTTTGTAACCTTGCAAAGCAACACCATTTAAGTCGATGGCAACGTTAGATTTTGCAGCAGCGCCTTCAGTTCCGTGTGTTGCAGCAGTTGCGTGACCGCCTTCGTTGGAACCAATTTCGATGTCGCTGTATCTTTCCACACCTTCTTCCAATTTGATCACTCCCTTGTTAGAACCTGCCTGAATTTTTTTGCAGCTCACCACAAAACTTGCCAATGCCACTACTAATACAATTTTCTTCATATCTAAATCTAGATTTTATTTGATTTTCAAAACTTTGCCAAAAGTAAGAAATATTAGCATTTTCAGCAAAAATTTTACACAGATTTCATGATAACTTTTCCTTTTTCGGTTTGGGTAAAAATCAAATACTGATTTCCGCCATCCGAAATTTTATATTTTTTCTTGATTTCATCGGGAGTTAAAGGATGATTTTTGGAAATAATGTTGAATTTATCACCTTTTCTAATCTGTTTGGAATCAATGATTTCAACTTTTAAAACTCTCCCTGAAAAATTTTCAAGCTTTGAATCTTTGGTATAAAAGTGCGTATTCGGATGAAGCTTTTTTAATCCGAATTTTTCTGAAACCGAATTAAAAGCTCCCGATTTTAACACCGAATTGTTTGGAATGCAAAGATATTTCAACGGTTCTGAAAATTCTGAAACTGCCTTTTTTTCATCGTTAAAGTGGTATGAAAATTCAGCATCATCACTTTCAAGATTGATGGATTTGATTTCAATGTTTTCAGTTTTAGTATTAGAATTGATAAAAACCAAGAGTTCTTTCACTTCATTTTTTACTGCGATGATTTCAATTTTTGAAATGTTTTCCAAAGCAGAAATTAAGTAGGAAATATCGATTAGTGGTGAAAGTTTAATGATGATTTCGTCTGAAATTTCTCTTAATTTTTCCTGAATTTCCAAAAGGTTCGGCGACAAATCTTCGAGCAGGAATTTCTTATTTTTATGTTCGTCTCTTCTTGCAGGATCGAGATAAACCAAATCGAACTTTTCTTGATTTTGCTTTAAAAACTCTTCGAGATTTTCATTAATGAAAATGGCTTTTCTTCCGAGAATTTCCCAATTGTGTTTGACGATTTCTAAGAGTTCGGGATTATGTTCTATTAAAGTAACCTCTTGATAATTTTTGGACAAAAAATAAGCGTCAATTCCAAATCCGCAAGTTAAGTCGAGAAACTTTTTACCTTTTAAATTTTGGGCTTTAAATTCTGCGGTACATTGCGATGAAGCTTGCTCTAAATTAAGATTGGGTGGAAAAACGATATTTTCTTTCAGCAGAAACGGGAACTTTTTTTCAGCAACTTTTTTGCCTTTAATTTGTTGAACGATTTCCTGCATAGAAACTTCGGGAAACGGTGATTTCTTTAACAACAAAGAATGCAAATCGGTTTTAAGATTTGTATTGATGAAATTTTGAATTTCTTGATTGAAGTATTTCATGCGCACAGATTTTACAAATATGCACGGATTTTTTTCAGTAATATTTTGGATTGTAATTAAACATTTTAACTGTGAAAATCTGTGGAATCTGTGAGAATAATTACTCAAACATTTCTGCCAAACGAACTTTTTTGATTTCTTTTGCCGAGTACAAATCTTCTGCAGATTTTGTTTTTTCCAATTTCGGATAAAGATTGACACCGATTAATTTCAGTTTGCCTTCTTCAATCCATTTTTGTTCTTCGAGGGCGTGTTGGTAAATTTTGTTTTGAACTGTTCCCGATTTTAATAATTCACAGTAACCTCCTGCTTCTTCGATTTCGAGGAACAATTTCCAAGATTTTTCGGCGAATTGTTGGGTGATATTTTCGATGTAATAACTTCCGTTTCCTGCGTCATCAAAAACATTGATGATACTTTCATAGGCCAAAACAATTTGTTGCTTGAAAGAAATTTCTTCGGAAAGCGCATCAGAATTTTGAATTTTGAAATCATTTGTAAAAACAGCATCTGCTCCACCAATCATCGCAGCTGAAAGTTCTAAAGTCGAACGAATCAAATTGTTTTCAGCATCGTTTTTTGACTTATTTCTTAAAGATGTTTCCGCAAAAATGTATGGAATTTCATCCAACCCAAATTCTTGTGAAAGTTGGTTGAACAATAATTTAAAAGCTCTTATTTTCGCAATTTCAAAGAAGTAATTTCCACCGACAGCAAATCTGAAAATCAGTTTTTTCAGAATTTCCGCACCGAAAACTTCGGTTAAATCCTTCGCTTTCGCCAAAGCAAATCCCAATTGTTGATCAATAGAAGCTCCCGAATTTTGGTGTAATGAAACATCGACGCAAATATTTCTCTCAAAGTTTTTGGCTAAAAGTTCTTTTCCGAGTTGCTCATTGATTTCGCCTTTGGAATCATCAGAAAAAATGTCGATTAATGAGAAATATCGGTTGTTTTCGTCAATTGAAATGTGTTCCGCCAAATCTTTGTTGTGCACGAAAATCACTTTCTCATCAAGGTCTTCCACATTTTCATCCAATAAAAACGCAAAAACATTTTCCTCCAAATCTTCATGATATTTTGCAACCAAATTGGTTGATTCCTCCACTTTCGGAAGATTTTTCAAAGGTTTAGAAACCGCATCGTAATAAGGCTTCACCTCGATTCCTTCCAAGTTTTCTTTGGAAAGGATAGAATAAATATCATCGGTTTTCAGTTGCTTTTGAACTAGATTTTCCCAATCGGAAAGCGAGACGTTTTTAAACATAACTTTTTTTGTTTCAAGTTTCAAGTTTGAAGAATTCACCAATGACAGCGATATGAATTCACCATTCACTTCCATAAGAAAATTCACAATTCACTTCTAAAACCACTTGGCTCTTGGTTCTTTTTACTTGGCTCTTTTCAAATTTGTAGAATCCACCACCAAAATAAAAATCTCTTCATTTGGTTTTTTCATGAAGTAATTTTCGCGGGCAAACTTCTCTTTTTCTGATTTGTTGTTCATCAGTTTTTTGTAGAATTCGTCGTTTTTTTGGTATTCAGATTTATAGTAAGCGAGCTGTTCTTCGTATTTGTTGATTTCGCCGTTCAATTCATTCACCACTAAAAACGAAGTGTTGTCGAAGAAAACCATCCACACCAAAAACAAAAAAATCGTCACAAAATATTTGTTCAAAACATATTTCTGAATGAACTTGAAAGTGGCCGATTTGGGTTTTATTTCCTTAATTAATTCCTTCATTTCAGTGCGATTTTTTCAGGGTATTATTAATGACGGTCGAAAGAAAATCAATAGCGACGGTGTTTTGCTTCATATTCGGAACAATCAAATCTGCCTCGTTTTTAGAAGGTTCGATGAATTCCTGATGCATCGGTTTCAAAGTGGTTTGGTAACGGTGCAGAACTTCCTGCAAATCTCGTCCCCTTTCTTGCGTATCTCGACGAATTCTACGAATCAGTCTTTCATCGGAATCGGCATGAACAAAGACTTTTAAGTCATATTCCTTCAAGAGTTCTTTGTTGGTTAGAACCAAAATTCCTTCCACAATCAAAACATTTTTCGGGTCCACTGAAACAAAATCTCCCGTTCTGGAATGCGTCACAAAAGAGTAAAGCGGCTGCTCAATCGTCTCATTATTTTTCAACATTTTCACATGCTTAATCAACAAGTCAAAATCGATGGATTTTGGATGGTCGTAATTCAGCTGCTCTCTTTCTGAGAGTGTAAGGTGTTGATTATCATGATAATAATTATCCTGTGAAAGAACATTCACTCCTTCCACATTCAGTTGCTGAAGAATTTTGTTGACCACCGTGGTTTTTCCTGAACCAGTTCCGCCTGCAATTCCGATGACGAGCATAAAATTTGTTTTTACAAATATAGGATTTTGTATGAATTTTCGGAATAAATAAAGGATGATTTTATTACGTTTAAAAATTTTTCACCGCAAAAGAATCAAAAGAAATTTTGGTGATAAAGAAAATTCAAAAGAAGGCAAACTTCTCCTTTTACTAACTTAAATCCAAAAAACCATTGATGGCGATCACTTTTGTCACTTTTGCGGTGGAAACTACCCTTTTCTCTCGATTCCAAAAACGTAATAAACCACCGCAAGAACTCTCGCAAAAAATTCCCGCGACTGATTTCGGTAATAACTCTGATTGCTCAAAACATCCTGTGCATCGAAACCGAGCGCATTCATGTCATTATTTCTCGCGTAAAAAAGCGCACGCAAATTGTGAAATCCCTGTGAAACAATAATCACGTTATTCTGTTTGTAAATATTTTTGCAGTTATTGATGCTTGCTTGGGTTTTAAAACCTTTCGGATCCTCTGTGATAATGTTTTCGGGAACACCTTCTTGGTAAACCAAATAATTTTTCATGGCAAAAGGTTCGTCGTAACCTTTGCTTTTCTCGCCGCTCACAATGATTTTCTTGATTTTTCCGTGGTGATAAAGCAGTGCGGTTGCATCCATTCTAGAAGTAAAATAGGGATTAGAAATTCCCGATTTCATTTTCGGCGAGGTTCCCAAAACGAGTGCGGTTTCACGTGGCGGGATTTTAGAAATTTTGGTAAAAGTTCTTCCGTTGGTTAATGCAAATACCCAAACATTTGCCAAAATCATCAGCAAAATCGCTATTTCCACCAAGGTGAAAAATGATTTTAATAAATCGAGTATTTTTTTCACTAATAAACTTTTATGGCCACGAATTCACGAATAATTTTTTTACTATTTAAAAAGAGTAAAGTTAATATTTAAAACATCTGCGCAGTCTGCAAAATCTGCGAGAGCAACATTAAACCAAATCGAAATTAACCTTTATTTTTTTACTTAAAACCACCGACATACACGCCAAAATTCTACCCGAAGCTTCTTCGTTTTCAGTTAAGTATTCGTTTTCCAATAATTCGACTTCGCCTTCTTCTAAAACACATTCACAACTCCCACAAATTCCTGATTTACAAGAATATGGAACAGGAAATCCTTGAATTAGAAGTTCCTGCAAAAGTCGTATTCTATTGTTTTTCAAAGTCGTTTTGTATTCATTTCCGAAAAGCTTAAAATCGACTTCAATATCTTCTATTAAAGGAAATTCTTTTTCCTGAGGATAAATATCTTCGTTGTATTCCTCGAAAAGTTCAAAATGAATGTTCTTTCTCGGAATTCCGTTGTTGTAGCAAGCGTTTGCAAGCGATTTTATCATCTCACCTTTTCCGAAAATCAACACTTCATCCACCGAATCCCAAAGTGTAGATTCTTCGTCGGTTTCGTCAATCATCATCAATTGATTAATAATTAAGACGACTTTTTTTTCATCCAGTCTTCCTTCCAAAAAGGCATTCCCTACTTTTTCTCTCGAATAAAAATAATGGATATCGAGTCGGTCTTTATGTTGTGAAATCAATTCATCTAATTCATTCTTAAAAGGAACACCGTCTCTCGTTTTGTTTCCGTAAAAAAGAAAAAGCCGCGTTCGCGGTTCGTTGTGCAGAATGTTTTTGAAATGACTGATCAAAGGCGTAATACCAATTCCACCCGCAAAACCAATGATGGTGCGGAATTCGTGAGGTTTTGAAACCAAGGTAAATCTTCCTTTCGGTTCGGAAACTTCTACAAAATCGCCGATTTGAAAGTCGTTGTACAAATCTTTTGTGGAACTTTCTTCGGTATTAATTTTAATTCCCAAAGCAATCTTTTCTTCGTAAGGAGCGGAAGTCATGGAAAAATCGTTGTAGTAAATTTCTCCTTTTGAAGGATATTTTAAAGTTACATACTGTCCCGCCTCAAATTGGAAATTGCTTTTCAAGTTTTCGGGGACTTCAAATTCCATTGAAAAAGTGTTTTTGGTCAGTTGTTCCTTTTTCGCTAATTTTAGCAGGTGAAAATTGCCCTGTTTTGCTTTGGGTAAAAGATTTTCCATAATAATTGAGATTCAAAAATAATAAAAATAAAATGAAATCGCCACTGGAAACTTTCCAATAAAATTTATTTTAAAAATTGGCGATTGCATGAGACAAATAAAAAAATTAGAAATTCTTATGAAAAAAATTGTTTTAGGTTTGATGTTTTTAATAACACTTTCCGCCTGTAAAAAAGATACGAAAGTGGCTGAAAATACAGACAATATCCAAACCGATTCCATAACCGTACCTGAATCCAACGAACCAACTGGAGCGGTAATTCCGTTTAAAGAAATTGAACTTTCTCCTGAACAGACTTCAAAAATCTTGGCAAAGCAGAGCAACGACACTTTATATGTCACCAATTTTTTCGCGACCTGGTGCGGTCCATGTATGCGTGAAATTCCGCATTTTAAAGAAAAAATGAATGAGTTAAAATCGCAACCTGTGAAATTTACTTTTGTAAGTTTGGATGAAAAAGCGGATTGGAGTACCAAAGTAAAAGCGTTTGCAGAAGAAAATAACCTTTCAAAAAACATCGTCCTTTTAGACGGAACAAAACTGACTCCTGAATTTTTTCCTGCGAATTTTAAACAATGGGACGGTGGTTCAATTCCGTTTACTTTTATGAGAAAAGGAGATAAAACTGACGAAACGGTGGGAATGATGAGCGCGGAAATGCTCAGCGAAAAGTTGAATTCTTTTAAATAAAAAGAACACAAATTCCACAGATTTTCTAACATTTGAAAATCTTCAAATTGATAAAAAACTTAAGAAAAATATATTCATCTGCGTAAATCTGTGAAGTCTGTAAGAAACTCCTTCAAAACCATTTGTTTATTTTTAATTATCGGAATAATAGCGTCGATTTTTGTGAATTTGAACATTGGTTTCCTAAAATTAAATTTCTCTGATTTTTTTTCTGAAACCCAAAACTCACAAATTGCAGAACTTCGTATTAATCGGGTTCTCGTGATGCTTTTGGCGGGAATTTCCATTCCAACTTCCGGGTTTTTACTGCAGGAATATTTTCAGAATCCTTTGGCGGGACCTTCAGTTTTGGGAATTACTTCAGTCGCAAGTTTGAGTGTAGCATTCTACATATTCTTTTCACAAAATTGGGTGCTTCCGGAGTTTTTGCAAAACAGTTTTTTAAGTATCTCCGCAATTGTGGGAAGTTTGCTTTTGATGTTGGTTTTATTGGCATTTTCAAATCGGTTTCAAGATAAAAGTTTTCTCATCATTTTCGGATTTTTGGTTTCGGCTTTGGCGGGAGCGATTGTTTCGATTCTGCAGTTTTACGCCGATAATCAAAGTCTGAAAAACTATATTTTGTGGAGTTTCGGCGCGAATAATTCAGTTTCGAGAAATCAGATTTATATTTTAACGATTATCATTTTGATGGGTTTATTTTTAAGTTTTAAAACCATCAAACCGTTGATTGGAAATGCTTTGGGAACAAGTTACGCACAAAGTTTAGGTGTGAATTTGAATACATTAAAAATCCTTATAATTGTCGCTTCTTCCCTGCTTTCTGCTTCTGTCACTGCGTTTTTGGGACCCATTTTATTTATCGGAATAGTAGTTCCGCATTTCTGTCGAATGATTTACAATCCGGCAAAACTTTGGCAGCAATGGATTTTGAATATGTTTTTAGGAATTTTAATCATGGAAGTTTTTTCTTCGGCTTCAGAAATGTCGCAGTTTCCTTTGAATGTGATTACCTCTTTGTTTGGAATCCCGGTGATTTTGTTGATGCTTTTGAAGAATAAAACCGCTTGATTTGTTTTACGCAAAGACGCAAAGATTTTTTTTATTAAAGGGCTTTTTTTAAGGCGCAAAGAAATTGATAAATCAATTTTAGTTTGGAAATTAGTAAAAGATATAAAATATTATGACAGAAAATGAGTTATCAAAAATCGTTTTCGAAGCAGGATTAAAAATTCATAAAAAACTTGGTCCTGGCTTATTTGAAAGCGTTTATGAAGAATGCTTGTTTTATGAACTCAACAAAATCGGCTTGAAAGTTGAAAAACAAAAAGTTCTTCCAATAATTTATGAAGAATTAAAAATTGATAACGCATTTCGACTTGATATGATTGTTGAAACAAAATTATTTTAGAAAGCAAAGCACAAGAATTTATCAATCCATCACACAAAGCACAATTATTAACCTATTTAAAAATGACGGATTGTAAATTGGGAATGCTAATAAATTTTAATGAAGAAACTTTCAAAGCAGGTGTAACAAGAATAGTGAACGGTTTGTAAAACCAAAACCAAAATTGACGAAGTCAATTCCTTGCGCCTTAAATATAAAGAATTTAACAAATTTTCTTTGCGTCTTTGCATAAAACCAAAAATGTTTCTACAACTAAAAAAAACAGACATCGGCTATAAAACTCCTTTAATCAAAGGCGTTGAAACCTCTTTGAAATTAGGTGAGGTTTGTCTTTTAATCGGAAACAACGGTGTTGGTAAAACCACTTTAATCAAAAGCATTCTCAACCAAATTCCTGTTTTGGATGGGGAAATTTTTCTAAACAAAAAAAACATTAAAATCCTTTCTTCCAAAGAAATTGCGGAACAAGTCGCCATCGTTTTTTCAAAATCTCAGGTCCCCGCAAATTACACTCTAAAGGATTTAATTTCTCTAGGAAAATACATTCATTACCCCTATTATTTTGAGTTAAATGATTCCGACAGACAAGAAGTTGATGAAATTATCGAAAGTTTAAATTTAAACCAATACAAAGATTTTCAATTACAAAAACTTTCGGATGGAAATCTTCAAAAAGCATTTATTGGTCGCGCTTTGGCTCAAAATTCTCCTTTCATTATACTGGACGAACCCACCACACATTTGGATGAAGAAAACAAAATCATCATTTTGAAATTGTTAAGAAATTTAGCGAAAAAACAAAATAAACTTATACTATTTTCTTCTCACGATTGGCGATTGGCAAAGGAATTTTCAGATAAAATCTGGTTGGTGAATGATGGAAAATTGGATGCAGGAATTACCGAAGAAATACTTTTAAAACATCATGAAATTTTAAGTCCACGCCTCTTTCAGGTCAACGAAAATTTTATTCCACCCCAAATTGTAGGTCCCGATTTGGAGAAGGAAATGCTCTATTCTTTCCTTCAAAAAAACTTCAAAAAAAACCTTTCACATCTTAAAGTTGAGTTTAAGGATGTATTTTGGGAAGTTTCAAATGATTATTTTCAAGAAAAATGCGCTTCCTTTGAAGAAATTGCACATTTAATTGAAAACCACCATTAATTCTACATTTCTGCAAAGTGTTTAATTTATTATGCATGCATAACATTATGCAATTCATATAAATTAATATTCTGAAAATCAATTATTTAAAAGATCAATTGAAATTACTATGCATGCATAGTAATTTATTGTTATATTTGTCTAAACCACATTAGTTAAGATTATGGAAAAGAAAAATCCTGAAAAAGTTGAAAATGTTGACCTGATTCTCAAGTCGACATGGTTGGCTGTCTCGAAGATGTATTCCGAAATGGCTCAAGACCACGACGCGACTGCTGTTCAAGCACTTACGCTTTTGAAAATCGACCCGAAAGAAGGAACACGGAGTACCAATCTCGGTCCAAAAATGGCGATCGAACCGACTTCATTGACAAGAATTATCAAGCTGCTCGAAGACAACGGATATATCTACAAAGAAAAAACCACGAATGATAAACGTGAAGTCATCATTAAACTGACCGATAAAGGTCTGAATTCAAGGAATTTATCGAAAGAAGTCGTGGTTAATTTTAATAAAAAGGTAATGGAAAAAATAGCACCCGAAAAACTCGAAGTTTTCAAGGATGTAATGAACGATATTTTAAAAATTGCCAACGATTTAAATCAAAAAAAATAGACAAAATGCGAGTTTCGGGTTAAGAGTTCATACTTTAAACCTCAAATTCTAAACTTTAAACAACTCATTTTTAAATATGAAAAGACGCATTAAACACGTTACCGTTCTCGGTTCGGGAATTATGGGAAGCGGAATTGCGGCGCACTTTGCAAACATCGGCGTTGAAGTTCTCCTTCTTGATATCGTTCCTTTCGAACTCACGGAAGCGGAACAGAAAAAAGGTCTTACCAAAGACGACAAAGCCGTGCGAAACCGCATCGCCACAGAAAATTTTGAAAAACTGAAAAAAGCAAGTCCTGCCCTTCTTTATACGCCACAGTTTGCGGAAAGAATTACCGTAGGAAACTTCGATGACGATTTACCGAAAATCAAAAACACCGATTGGATTATTGAGGTGGTGGTTGAGAGATTGGACATCAAAAAAGCAGTTTACGAAAAAATTGAGCAGTTCAGAAAACCGGGAACTTTGGTTTCTTCCAACACTTCCGGAATTCCAATTAATATGCTTGTAGAAGGCAGAAGCGACGATTTCAAAAAATATTTCGCAGGAACGCACTTCTTCAATCCGGTAAGATATTTACCACTTTTGGAAATCATTCCAACCAATGACACCGATCCTGAAATAGTGAAATTTTATATGGAATACGGTGCAAAATTCCTTGGAAAAACCACCGTTTTAGCGAAAGATACACCTGCATTTATCGCCAACAGAATTGGGGTTTTCTCCATGATGAATTTACTTCACGAAGTTCAAGGATTGGGTTTAACCGTGACTGATATTGATAAATTAACAGGTCCTGTAATTGGTCGTCCAAAATCTGCGACGTTCAGAACCGCGGATGTTGTTGGTTTGGACACTTTGGTTCACGTTGCAAACGGGGTTCGTCAAAGCGGTGCAGAAGCCAATGATTTCAATGATGTTTTTGCACTTCCAGATTACATTCAGAAAATGATGGAGAACAAATGGTTGGGTTCTAAAACCGAACAAGGTTTCTTCAAAAAAGTAAAAAATGCTGAAGGAAAATCTGAAATTCAAGGTTTGAATTTGGATACAATGGAATATGAACTTCAAGGTAAATCCAACTTCCCTACGCTTGAACTCACGAAAAATATTGATAAACCGATTGACAGATTTAAAGTTTTAATCGGTGGAAAAGATAAAGCAGGCGAATTGTATAGAAAATCTTTAGGCGCATTGTTCGCTTACGTTTCTCACAAAGTTCCTGAAATTTCCGATGAAATCTACAAAATTGATGATGCAATGCGTGCCGGTTTCGGTTGGGAAAACGGTCCGTTTGAAGTTTGGGATGCAGTTGGCGTGGAAAAAGGAATTGACTTGGCGAAAGATGCAGGTTACGAAGTTTCGGATTGGGTAAAAGAAATGGCTCAAAAAGGCGAAACTTTCTATAAAGTAAACGACGAAGGACAAAGCATTTTCTTTGATAAAAATTCAGGAAATTACAGCAATATTCCAGGACAAGATGCATTTATCATTCTAGATAATATTAGAAAAAATAAAACACTTTGGAGCAACTCCGAAAGTGCCATTCAAGATTTGGGCGACGGAATTATCAATTTTGAAATCCGTTCCAAAATGAACTCACTTGGAGGCGGCGTTTTGGACGGTTTAAACCGTGCAATCGACCTTGCTGAAAAGGAATACGACGGTTTGGTTGTCGGAAATCAAGGCGCGAATTTCTCTGTTGGAGCTAATTTAGCGATGATTTTAATGATGGCAATTGACCAGGATTGGGACGATTTGAATATGGCAATCGCCTACTTCCAAAAATCAATGATGAGGGTTCGTTACTCCTCAATTCCTGTGGTTGTTGCGCCGTTCGGAATGACTTTAGGCGGTGGTTGCGAAATGACGATGCACGCCGACAAAGTTGTGGCAGCCGCAGAAACTTATATCGGATTGGTGGAAACCGGTGTTGGTGTCATTCCGGGAGGTGGTGGAACGAAAGAATTCGCGTTGAGAACTTCCAAAAAATTCCAACCGGACGATGTGAAAAATAACAGAATGCGCGACGCATTTATGAACATCGCGATGGGAAAAGTAGCAACTTCTGCTTATGAAGCTTACGATATGGGAATTTTGGAAAAGCATAAAGACATCGTTGTTGTAAACAAAAACCGTCAGATTGCCGAAGCCAAAAAAGTAGCAAAACTAATGGCAGAACAAGGTTACACGCAACCAATTCAACAAACTGTAAAAGTTTTAGGAAAAGATGCGCTTGGAATGTTCTACGTGGGAACCGACCAAATGTTGACCGGAAACTACATCTCCGAACACGATAAAAAAATTGCAGACAAATTAGCGTATGTAATGGTTGGCGGAAATCTTTCAGAACCGACAGTGGTGAACGAACAGTATTTATTGAATTTGGAAAGAGAAGCATTCTTGCAACTTTGCGGCGAGAGAAAGACTTTAGAGAGAATTCAATATATGCTTCAAAACGGTAAACCGCTTCGTAATTAAGAACAAGATACAAGGCAAAAGATACAAGTTTTGAGGAGCCACAAAGTGGCGAAATCATTAGCAAAGGGTGAAGCCCTTTGAAAAATCAAAAAAGCCAATGTTAAAAAGCCACGAAGTGGCGATATTAAAATTATTAAAATATAACAAATGTCAAAACAAGCATACATAATAAAAGGATATAGAACAGCGGTGGGAAAAGCACCGAAAGGTTCTCTTCGCTTTACGCGTCCCGATGTAATGGCGGCGACAGTCATTGAAAAATTGATGGCTGCAGTTCCGCAACTCGACAAAGACAGAATTGACGACCTTATCGTAGGAAACGCAATGCCTGAAGCAGAACAAGGTTTGAACGTGGCACGTTTAATTTCTTTAATGGGATTAAACACCGACAAAGTTCCGGGAGTTACCGTAAACAGATATTGTGCATCCGGTTCGGAAGCGATTGCAATTGCCTCTGCAAAAATTCAGGCAGGAATGGCGGATTGCATTATTGCAGGTGGAACAGAATCAATGAGTTACATTCCTATGGGCGGTTACAAACCGGTTCCCGAACCAGATACTGCAAAATCCAACCCTGATTATTATTGGGGAATGGGTTACACCGCGGAGGAAGTGGCAAAACAATACAACATTTCCCGTGAGGAACAGGATGAATTTGCTTTTAATTCTCATATGAAAGCGCTGAAAGCGTTAGAAGAAGGAAAATTCGCCAATCAAATTGTTCCAATTCCTGTGGAATACAATTTCTTGGATGAAAACCAAAAAATGCAAACCAAAAAATTTGATTTTTCTGTAGATGAAGGTCCGAGAAAAGAGACTTCTTTGGAAGGTTTGGCAAAACTTCGTCCGGTTTTCGCAAACGGAGGTTCGGTTACGGCAGGAAATTCATCGCAAATGAGTGATGGTGCTGCTTTCGTTATCGTGATGAGCGAAGATATGGTGAAAGAATTAGGTTTGGAACCCGAAGCAAGATTGGTGGCTTATGCAGCCGCAGGTTTAGAACCGAGAATTATGGGAATGGGACCAATTTACGCCATTCCAAAAGCATTAAAACAGGCTGGTTTAGAACTGAAAGATATTGATTTAATTGAACTGAATGAGGCATTTGCTTCTCAATCCGTTGCGATTAAAAAAGAATTGAATTTAAATCCTGAAATTTTAAATGTAAACGGAGGCGCAATCGCACTTGGACATCCACTTGGTTGTACAGGAACGAAATTGACCGTTCAATTATTAGATGAAATGCGAAAACGCGGAAACAAATACGGAATGGTTTCTATGTGCGTTGGAACGGGACAAGGAGCGGCGAGTATTTTCGAGTTGCTATAATTTAAAAACCACAAAGGCAAAAAGTTTTGATTTTTCAAGTGGATAAAACTTGTGCGTTTAGGAGAAAACAAAAGTTTGAAAATCAAAGATTTTCACTTCTTCCAAAGAACAATGTTTGTGTAGAAAATTGAATTTGCGTGTTAACGGTTGCGCTCCATAGGAGCGCTATCTAAAAAAGCGAAATGATTTTTTACCGAATTTGTGGAGCCGCGAAGCGGCGAAATCAATAGCAAAGGGTGAAGCCCTTTGTGAAATCATCAGCAAAGCGTGAAGCCCTTTGAAATTTGAAATGTGAAAACAAAAATTGCAAAAAGCCCTGAAAGGGCGACATAAAATAGAGCGCAACTTTGCGTGAGGGATAGAAACGGTTACCCCGCAATCCCGAATATTCGGGATGAGGAGTAAAAGTGGATAGCCCGACCTGAATGAGGAAATGGATCCCGATGAAATCGGGAGTAATGACCGAGTGAAGGACACGCCCAAATTAAATAAATAAAAAAAAACAAAAACAATGAGCGATACATTAACAAACGTAAAAGGCGGCGAATTCTTAATTAAAGACATTGCTGCAAGCGAGATTTTTTCTCTTGAAGAATTGAACGAGGAGCAAAAAATGCTTCGCGATTCCATCAAAGAATTTATTGATAAAGAAGTGGTTCCAAATCGTGAGAGATTTGAGCACAAAGATTATGCATTGACCGAAGAAGTGATGCGCAAACTCGGAGAAATGGGCGTTCTTGGAATTGCCGTTCCTGAAGAATACGGCGGTCTTGGAATGGATTTCACCACCACAATGTTGGCTTGTGATATGGCTTCCGGAGCGAACGGTTCGGTTGCGACTGCTTATGGAGCGCACACCGGAATTGGAACATTGCCGATTTTGCTTTACGGAACTGAAGAACAAAAGAAAAAATACCTTCCGGATTTGGCTCAAGGAACGAAATTCGGTGCATATTGTTTGACGGAACCGGATGCAGGCTCTGACGCCAATTCTGGAAAAACGAAAGCAAGGCTTTCCGAAGACGGAAAACATTACATCATCAACGGACAGAAAATGTGGATTTCTAACGCAGGTTTTGCTGATACTTTCACGTTTTTTGCAAAAATTGATGATGATAAAAACATTACAGGTTTCGTCATTAACCGTTCGGAATTGGAAAATCCTGAAAGCATGACTTTCGGTGAGGAAGAGCATAAACTCGGTATTCGCTCCTCTTCTACTCGTCAGGTTTTCTTCAACGATATGAAAGTTCCTGTGGAAAATCTTTTGGGCGAAAGAAACAACGGTTTCAAAATCGCTTTGAACGCACTGAATGTGGGTAGAATTAAATTGGCTGCCGCGAATTTGGACGGTCAGAGAAGAATTACTTCGCTTGCCATCAATTACGCGAATGAAAGAAAACAGTTTGGAGTTGCGATTTCTACTTTCGGAGCTATCCGTAAAAAAATTGCGGAAATGGCGACGGGAATTTTCGTTTCAGAAGCGGGTTCTTATCGTGCAGCGAAAGATGTTCAGGATAAAATTGATGAACTCGTTGCAGGCGGAATGAACCATCAACAAGCAGAATTGAAAGGTGTTGAAGAATTTGCAGTAGAATGTTCCATTTTGAAAGTTTTTGTTTCTGATTTAACGCAACACACCGCAGACGAAGGTATCCAAATCTACGGAGGAATGGGCTTCAGCGAAGATGCACCGATGGAAGCGGCTTGGAGAGACAGCAGAATTGCTAGAATTTACGAAGGAACCAACGAAATCAACCGACTTTTGGCTGTTGGAATGTTGATTAAAAAAGCAATGAAAGGTGAACTTGATTTGCTAAAACCGGCAATGGCCATCGGAAAAGAATTGATGGGAATTCCATCATTTGAAGTTCCTGATTATTCGGCTTATATGTCTGAAGAAAAAGCGATTATCCACAATTTGAAGAAAGTTTTCTTGATGGTTTCAGGAGCCGCACTTCAAAAATATATGATGGATATTGAAAAACAACAGCACTTATTGTTGAACGCTTCCGAAATTCTGAACCAAATTTATATGGCAGAATCTGCAGTTTTAAGAGCCGAAAAACATTTCGCTCCTGATTCTGTGGAAGCAGCAATGGCGCAATTAAACCTTTACAAAGCCGTTGAAAAAATCATCGCCGCCGCAAAAGAAGGCATCGTTTCCTTCGCAGAAGGCGACGAACAACGAATGATGCTTTCCGGTTTGAGAAGATTTACAAAATACACCAACACGCCAAATGTGGTTGCACTAACCGAAAAAATTGCAAAACATTTCGTGGACAAAGGCTCTTACTAGAAATAGTTTGATATGTGGTTTGAACGCTCCTTTTTTAAGGGGCGTTCTTTTTTTGGAAATCAGTCAAGAAATCTTTTAAAATTTGAAGCATTTCACTATTTTTACAATAGAAAATCAAACATGACCAAAGAAGAACTTTTAAATAAAGCCATCAAAATCGCAAATCGCGCCCACAAAGGACAAACCGACAAATTCGGAACACCGTACATCGGTCACATTATGCGGGTAATGAATTACGGAAAAACGTATGACGAAAAAATTGTAGGCGTTCTACACGACGTAATTGAAGACTGCCCCGAAATTACCTACGAATACCTTTTACAGGAAGGTTTCAGCAACGAAATTGTTTTCGCGATTGAATGTCTCACCAAAAATCCTGCTGATCAGGATTATACCGAATTTGTGAAACAAACGGAAAGATCACCACTCGCAATTGCAGTAAAGTTGAATGATCTACGTGATAACATGGATTTAACGCGTTTCACAAAACCCTTGACAGAAAGGGATTTCAAGCGGTTAAATAAATATTTGAATGCGTATCTTTACTTGAAAGAGAAATATTAATCCACCGTTTTTTCGGAATCTTCCAAAAGCAAATTAAGTTCTTGCAATTCTTCGGCGGTTAAATCACGCCATTTCCCTAGTGGAATATCTAGTTTGATGTTCATGATTCGGATGCGTTTCAGCTTTTTTACTTCGTAACCGAGGAACTCACACATTCTTCGGATTTGCCTATTTAAACCTTGCGTCAGAACAATTCTAAAAGACAAAGTATCGATTTGTTCGACTTCACATTTTTTGGTGACTGTTCCCAAAATAGGAACGCCGTTTCTCATTTTATCTAAAAATCTCGGCGTAATCGGTTTATCGACTCGTACGATATATTCTTTGCCGTGATTGTTTCGTGACCTAAGAATCTTATTGACGATATCACCGTCAGAAGTTAAAAGGATCAAACCTTCACTTGGCTTATCGAGACGACCAATCGGAAAAATTCTCTTTGGATGATTCACGAAATCGACAATATTATGTTTCTCTCGTTTTGTATCTGTTGTACAAACAATTCCGACAGGTTTATTTAAAGCGATGTAAACGTGCTCTTCTTCGGTTTTTCTAATGGAAATTCCGTCCACAAAAATTTGGTCATCATCGGAAACTTTTGTACCCATTTCAGGAACTGTTCCGTTGACGGTAATTCTTCCCTGCTCAAGTAGTTTGTCGGCTTCTCGGCGTGAACAGAAACCTACTTCGGAAAGGTATTTGTTGATGCGGGTTTTTTCCATGAGTGATGAGTAATGAGCAATGAGTAATATTAAAAATCCGCAGAAAATCCATAATCGTTTTCTAAGTAATTTGACGATGCATTTTCAATAGAATACGCCCCTATTTTTGTTCTTCTTAAATTTGTCAAATACGCACCAACTCCCAATTCCTGACCAATGTCGTGAGCTAAACTTCTAATGTAAGTTCCTTTAGAACAACCAACGGTAAAACGAACAAAAGGTAAATCAATTTCAACATCCTTTAAATAATGAATGGTGGTTTTTCGGGATTTCATTTCTACTTCGTCTCCTTTTCTCGCCAAATCGTAGGCACGTTTCCCAGCAATTTTAATGGCGGAAAAAATGGGTGGTTTCTGTTCGATTTCTCCTACAAATTTTTCTAAAACTTCATGAATAAATTCCGAAGAAATATGTGAAAAATCCTCATGCAGAATTTCGGGTTTTTCGGTGTCGTAAGATTCGGTTTGAACGCCAATTTTTATTTCCGTTAAATATTCTTTCGGTGCGTCCTGGATTTCGGGAATTTTTTTGGTGAACTTTCCTGTGCAGACAATGAGCAAACCTGTTGCGCGCGGATCCAAAGTTCCTGCATGACCGATCTTGAATTTTTTCGGGAGGTTAAACTCTTTTTTGAGTTTGTATTTGAGTTTGTTGACTGCCTGAAAACTCGTCCAATCCAGAGGTTTGTCTAAGAGGATGATTTGTCCATCCAAAAAATCTTTATCGGTTTTCAAAGGTTGTCAATTTTTTGAATCAATTCTGTTTTTAATTGGCAAACTGTGTAAAATAAATCAACAACACAATTCCCACAACAATTCTGTACCAACCCCAAGGTTTGAAACCGTACTTCATCAACACTCCAATAAAAAATTTAATTGCAAGTACTGCAACCACGAATGCGACCACATTTCCAACAAGAAAAAGCATCAGATTATTTCCCTGCAAAATCATTTCATAACCTTTTTGTTCCAAACCGTTGTGATTCCAATCTTTCAAAAAAATTGAATAGACAGAAACCGCCAACATCGTAGGAACCGCCAAGAAAAATGAAAATTCCGCCGCGGCTTTTCTCGTCAATCTTTGCTGCATTCCACCAATGATGGAAGCTGCACTTCTACTCGTTCCGGGCATCATCGCCAAACATTGCCAAAAACCAATGATAATCGCACTTTTATAGGAGATATCCTTTTCGTCATCCACAGTATGAACTTTGAACAATTTATCAATAAAAAGCAATACGATTCCCCCTAAAATTAGTACAATCGCAATGGGAACAGGATCGCCAAGAATTGCTTCAATTTTATCGTCGAACAGTTTTCCCAAAACCAAAGCAGGAACAACTGCAACCGCCAATTTTAAATAAAAATTCAAATTTTTGAAATCGAAAAACTTTTTCCAATACAGAAAAACTACTGCGAGAATGGCTCCGAACTGAATGGAAACCTGAAACATTTTCACAAACTCATCTTCCTGAATTCCGAAAATCGAACTTGTAAAAATCATGTGTGCGGTGGAAGAAACAGGAAGATATTCCGTTAAACCCTCGATGATTGCAATGATGATTGCTTTGATTAAATCCATCTGAAATATGAGTAATTGGTAATGAGTAATAAGTAATGAGAAGGCGTAATTATTTATTGCGCTTCAAGATGGCGTAAACTTCCACGACGAAACCTGCGATAACTAAAAGCGGCGCAATACGGATTCTGCGGATAGAGAAAATTCCCTCGTTCCACAGATTTGGATCGTATTTTCCATCGACGGTATTTGCGTCGGGTCCCATCATCAGAAGAAATCCTACTACGATTAAAACCAAACCAATCAACATCAGTTTATAGTTTTCTTTACCGAAATAGAAATTGTTTTCCTGTGGAATTTCCGCCTCTTTTTTTCCGATATTGTCGGCGGAGAAATTCTTATATTTTTTGCTCATTTTTAAGAATAATATAAATCATCAACATTAGAACTCAAGAATCTCCAAGTTGCAAAAATGGTACTTAAAACCGTGATTAAAACGCCGAGTAAGAAAATTCCAACCACCAAAATAATCAATTGATTGTTGTCTTGCGCGAAAGGAGTTCCAATTTCGGTAATAAAATAATACCAAGCTCCGAAAAGTACGGCTAAACCAAGCAAAGCTCCAATTACTCCTAAAATTACCGCTTCTTTAATAAATGGTTTTAAGATAAATCTTCGTTTGGCTCCAACCAACTGCATTGTTTTGATAATGAATCGTTTAGAGAATATTTTAAGTCGAATGGAGTTATTGATTAAAACCACCGCCAAAATCAAAAACAGAATGGAGAACCCTAAAATCCATTTCAAAATATTGTTGAGGTTATTGTAAACATCGACCATCAAGGTAGAGTTGTTTTTTACGTCCACAATTCCCGGCGTTGCCTTGATTTGTTTGATGGCTTCATCTATTTTTGCAGGATCTACATATTCAGGCTTTAAAGCAACTTCTACTGATGAAGGGAAAATATTTTCTTCGAAAAGCGCACTCGATTCAATTCCCATGCTCTTCTTCGCTTCGGCTGCAGCCATTTCTCTTGTGATGTAGGTTGCGCGTTTTACAGGCGCAAGTTTTTGAATTTTTTGGAAAGTCTCGTTTTCCATCTTCACGATTTTCACCGAATCCTTTGCATCATAATTTTCGTCAAAATAAGCATTCACTACCAATTGTTCCTTAATATAATCGGAATATTTTTGAGCATTAATCAAGATAAGTCCCATTAAGCCAAGTAAAAATAAAACCAAAGCAATACTGACAACTACCGTAATATTGCTCGAGCGAAGTCTCCTTTTGTTAAAATCTTCAACTGTCTTTGCCATTAAATAAAAAATTTCTGCTAAAATAGAAAAAAACTTCCGTAATTTGCCGTGAAATAGAGAATTTCGGTGTTAAAAAAAACTTAAAGCGGGAAGCTGGATGATGGAAGCTGGAAGTTTACAAAAGGTATTAAAACCATTTTTTTTTGCTATAGAAAATCTTGAATTTTGAATCTTGAATCTAGAATTAAATGAGCGTAAAAGCCAAAAAACATCTCGGGCAACATTTCTTGACAGACGAAAATATTGCCAAAAAAATTGTCGATGGATTAAGTTTTGAGAACTATCACAAAGTACTTGAAGTGGGTCCCGGAATGGGCGTTCTCACCAAATATTTGTTGGAAAAAGACGCCGAAATTTTCGTGGCAGAAATCGATGCTGAATCGGTGGATTATCTTAAAAAGAATTACCCAAAACTTCAGGAAAATCATTTTACGGGAGACTTCTTAAAAATTAATATTGAGGATGTTTTTGGTGAACAAGTTGCGGTAATCGGAAATTTTCCCTACAATATTTCGTCGCAGATTTTATTTAAAATCATTGATTATTACAGGCAAATTCCTGAAATGGTGGGAATGTTTCAGAAAGAAGTCGCCGAAAGAACCGCCGCTGTTCCCAGAACGAAAGACTATGGAATTTTGTCGGTTTTGGTTCAGGCTCTTTATGACGTGAAGTATCTTTTCACCGTTCATGAAAATGTTTTCAATCCGCCCCCAAAAGTGAAATCGGGAGTTATAAAACTGACACGAAATCCAAAAGAAGGTTTGCAAGGAAACGAGGTTTTATTCAAACAAATCGTGAAGGCGGGCTTCAATCAAAGGAGAAAAAAATTGTCGAATGCGTTGAAAGTTTTGAATATCCCCGAAAATTTAAAAACACATCCTTTTTTGAACAAACGTGCGGAAGAACTTTCTGTGGAGGATTTTATAGCTTTTACAGTTGAATGGAAAAACGCCTAATAAAGTTGTTTTTTCCGCAGATTTAGCAGATTCCATCAATTTTAAATTATACGAAACTATTCCTCGGTAGATTTTTCCTCTTCATCTTCACCCTCTTTTTTCAATTCCTCGAGTTGATTTTGAAGTTTTGAAATCATTTCCTTTAAAGCTTTAATATCGCTTTTATTCGAGGAAACATGGCTTTTCAGCATCACGTTTTTGGCGCGTTCGTTGTGGTCGTCTTCGTCTTCATCTTCGGCTATATCTTCAATGTCTTCCTGAATTTCATCGATGTCTCCCGAAATTTCGTCAATATCTTCGCTAATTTCTTCGATATCTTCCTGGATATCCTCGATATCTTCTTGAATTTCAGTAACATCCTCCTTCAAATCTTCAATATGTTCGTGACTTCTGTTCACCGACATCTGAATGAAAATCGCCAAGTAAATCGCTTCTAAAGACAGAACTGTAGTTAAAACCAAAAGCATTTTATCAAATTCAACCAACCCGAAAAGTGGTAATAAAAATGCAGTCAAAAATACTAATGAATGTATAATGAGGGAGGGAATAGAACCAATCCACCACATAATTCCATCGGTAACTTTGGTGAGAAACTGAATGTTTTTTTCGCGCTGTTCTTTTCGTCCCATCTTCTGCAAAATTTTTCGCTAATTTACTCAAAAATCCTTGGAAACTCCCAAACCGAACAAGGCAAAATCATATTTTGCGGGGTCTTCGCCATTAAATTTTCGTAATACCGAATCCATTTCTTCCACCGTTTTCCAATCGTTTTGTTTACGTTGAATTAAGTTGAGTCTTCTTGAAATATTTCCCGTGTGTACATCGAGCGGAACGGACAAATATTTTTGGTCAATGTTTTCCCAAATCCCGAAATCGACTCCTTTCTTGTCTTTCCGCACCATCCAACGGAGGAACATCATTAATCTTTTCGCAGAAGAATTTTTGTAGGTCGAACTGATGTGTTTATGACTTCTGTGAATATTTTCTCCTAAGAACTTTTGTCGAAATCTTTCCAAAGAATGATAGAAATTGAATTCATTTTCATTAGTCAAAAACAAAATTTCCAGACTTTCGCTTTCAGAATAAATTCTTTTGAGATTCAAAATAAACTCTCGGAAATCTTCACCACTGAAAGTTCGGTGAATGCTCTTTTGCTCTAAAGTTTTCAATTCTTTTCCTGAAACATTTTGCACAAAATCGAATGGTGAATTTCCCATGAAATTCATCATTTTTGTGGCGTCATTAATAATGGATTTTCTATTTCCCCAAGAGATGGTTGCGGTAAGAAATCCTGCAATCTCAACATCCTGTTTCAAAGAAAATCGGTGCGGAATCTGAATGGGGTCATTCTCAATAAAGTCGGGATTGTTGTAAAAGTCTGCTTTTTCGTCGAGGAAACCTTTGAGGTCCGTTACGAGTTGCGAGATGCGGGTTTCATCATTTATCATTGATCAATCATCATTTATCCTCAAATTCCAATCTTAACTGGTTCCAGTGCTTTTGGTAAAAATGTATTTGGAAAAATCTCTCTGGCTTCATCGGTGAAAACCGTTACATCACCATACCGATTAGAAAAATGACCGAGAATTAGTTTTCCTACATTGGCTTTTCTTGCAATTCTTGCAGCTTCCAAAGCGGTAGTGTGTCCTGTATAATCTGCCATTTCCTTTAAATCGTGTAAAAAAGTAGCTTCGTGATAAAGCACGTCAACGTTTTCAATCACAGCAACAACCTCTTCCCAATATCTGGTATCGCTGCAAAATGCGTAGGAAACTGGTTTTGAAGGCGGAGTTGTAAGCACTTCGTTCTTTAAAATATAGCCATCGCTCAAAACAAAATCTTTCCCGAGTTTTAAATTATGATAATCGCAGGTTTCAATTTCTGGATATTTTGAAATTTCCGCCATGTTGAGATGTCGTTCTTTTGGTTTTTCCCGGAACAAATATCCGTTGCAATAAATCCTGTGATTAAGCGGAATGGTAAAGACTTCTACTCTATGATCCTCGTAAATCTTTTCTGATTTCTTGCTCTCTAATTCATGATAAACCACCTCAAAACCACGATGTGTTTCTGTAATTCTAAAAATGGTTTCAAGCATTTCTTTAATTCCTTTCGGAGCATAAATATGAAGCGGCGTTTCTCTTCCCAAAAGCCGGAAACTCGCAATCAATCCGGGCAAACCGAAACAGTGGTCACCATGAAGGTGCGAAATAAAGATATGGTTGATTTTAGAAAATCTTGCTTTTGCCTTTCTCAACTGAACCTGAGTTCCTTCTCCACAATCGATGAGAAAACACCTTTCTTCCATCTCAAGAAATTGCGCAGTTGGCGAAGAATTCACCGTGGGAATTGCAGAATTGTAGCCGAGAATGGTAAGATAAGTACTCAATATTATTGATGAATGATAATTGATAAATGATTTTGGAAACTACAAATTTACGGAATATTTCGTCATAAAGATTCGTAGAAACCTTTAACTTGTATCTTTTAAAACCTGATAAATCTATTCTGAATTCTTTCTATTGATAAAGAAATAAACAGGAAGTCCCAACAAAATCAAAATAAATCCAGGCCATGTGTATTGGGGTTTGAACCAAATTAAAAGCACGCAAAACGCAATTCCAATCAACAAATACAAAATCGGTGTGACTGGATAAAGCCAAGTTTTGTACGGTCTTTCCAGGTTTGGTTTTTTGATTCTTAAATAGATGACACCGAAAACGGTAATCATGTAAAATAGTACGATGACGAAAGAAATCATGTCCAACAAATCGCCGTATTGACCGGAAAGCGCTAGAACTGAGGACCAAATTCCCTGCATCCAAAGTGATCTTTCAGGAACGTTGTGTTCGTTGTTTTCAATGGCGGATTTAAAAAATAAGCCGTCTTTCGCCATGGATTGATAAACCCTTGCTCCCGCCAAAACCAATCCATTGATACAGCCGAAAGTTGAAATCATCACCAAAACCGCCATAATCATGGTTCCGATGCTTCCAAAAATAACTTCTGAAGCAGCAACTGCAGGTCGATTCTTATCGGCAAATGCAATTCCGTCTCTATCCAACGCATTGAGGTAAACAAAATTGACGAGCAGATAAAGAATCATCACCACTGTTGTTCCCAAAACCATTGATTTCACCACGTTTTTCTTTGGATTTTCAATTTCGCCGGACATGAAAGTTACGTTTTCCCAAGCGACGGAACTGAAAATTGAACCCACCAAAGCAGCGGCAATTCCACCGAGAAGTGTCATTCCGCCAATAGGTTTCCAACCTGTTGGAAGCAGATTATTACCAACTTCCCTACCGAAATCCTGAAAACTATTCCAACCAAAACTCATATTTTCAGCCCATTGCGAATTTTTAACTAAAAGAAATCCGAAAACAATAATTCCTAAAAGCGCCAAAATTTTTGAGGAAGTAAAGATATCCTGCAAAATTTTACCATTTTTAAGTCCTTTCGTATTGATAAAAGTCAGCAACAAGATGATGACAATCGCTAAAATTTGAATCCAAGTTATTTTAAAGGTTCCGCTTTGAAAAATCGGGGCAGAATCATTTAAGGCAGGTATGAGATAAGCCGTAAATTTCCCGAAGGCCATTGCTACAGCGGCAATTGTTCCGGTTTGAATTACCGTAAACAATCCCCATCCGTAAAGAAATCCGCTCATTTTCCCGAAAATTTCGGTGATATAAGTGTATTGTCCACCCGCTTTTGGAAACATCGAGGAAAGTTCGCCATAAGAAATTGCGGCGGCAACCGTCATGATTCCGGTGATAATCCACACCACAATCAGCCAATAACCTGAACCGAGATTCCTCATCATATCGGAGCTCACAATAAAAATTCCGCTACCAATCATCGAGCCCATTACGAGCATCGTGGCGTCCCAAAGTTTGAGTTTTTTCTGCATAAAAGTTTTTGTTTCAAGTTTACTCACGTCTCTTTTTATTTTATATTTAAGTTCGTGAGTGCTTCGCATTACAAGTTTTAGGCTTCAAATTTGAAAGTTGTAAATATATAAATTTTCGGCAATGGTTTTTAAATTCCAATAAAGTCTTTGTTAAAGTTTTTAAAATTGATTGTGTTTTCGGAAATTTAAACTTGAAAATTTTTGCTATTTTTGTAAAAATTAAAAGAAATGAAAAAAATAGCCCTAATTCTTACGATAGCATTTTCAACAGTAGTTTTCGCGCAGGAAACGGCGACAAAAAAAGTTAGTCCGCCCGAGGGAAAAGCGTTGGTTGGTGATTCTTACGGAGCAAAAGTTTCGGCAAATGCAGAGCAAAAAGCAATTTCTCCCAAACAATTGGAAAAGAAATTAAAGAAATCTAAAAAGGTTGAAAACGTTGCCATCAAAGGAAAAGTAACCGATGTTTGCGACAAGAAAGGTTGTTGGTTGACCGTAGAAACCGAAAACAACGAGAAGTTTTTCGTGAAAATGAAAGATTACGCCTTCTTCGTTCCTACCGCTTTGAAAGGTAAAAACGTGATTTTAGAAGGAAACGCTGAAACCAAAGTAATTTCCGTTGACGAACAAAAACATTACGCGGAAGACGCAAAAAAATCTCAAGCAGAAATCGACGCTATTACAAAACCACAGGAAGAAATCAGATTTTTGGCGAGTGGGATTAAGGTGGTGAAATAATCATGAGTAATGAATAATTAGCGATAAGTAATAAAGCGAAATCAATTGATTTCGCTTTTTTTTTATTCTATTATGAAATTAACTTCCGCGTCGAGTTTTGGGAATTTCTTGTCTGAAATGAATCTTTTTCCGGTACAATCGATTTCTTTCCAACCCTTCTTTTTACCGATATCTCCAACTTCCACAACAATTGGAGTGAACGAAATTTCATCATCGCCTTCAAAAATTTCTTCTTTATACTGAACGGCAATATCCAGAACACATTCAAAATCGGTGTTCAATTTAACGTTTCTGTAAATCACGTCGAAATGAGTTTCTTTGTTTTCAGGGATTTGCTGGTAGGTTTCCCAATTTTCTGTGGAACCTTTTAATTCTGAAATGGCTTTCAAGCCTTCATATAAAGCAATCGTATAAAATTTTCGTGTTCCTTTTCTTTTATAATCATTGGGGAAATGTCCACCTTCATATAAAATGGTAGCAATTCCCATTTTCGTAAAATTATCTCCCGTTGAAGTCGGATAAAATTCGTCGTTATATCTTGCTATTTGATTGGGAATTAGTGGATTTATAACTTCATAAATTCGAGAAATCACCGCCATTGCTTTTTTTCGGGTTTCTGTAATTTCTCTCTCGAAATTTTCAGAAGGAGCTAAAAATGAAAGCGTTGCAGGATTCTCGCCATCTGTTGTGAAAATCGTTCTTTGCTCGTGAAGATTTAATGCATAATCGTAGTTCCCGCTTTCTGCCATTTTTTTAAGCAGCGGAAATTCTTTGCTTGATAGTTTTAAATAATCACGGTTCATATCAATGTCTAAAGCATTTCTCCTCGTCCATTTTTCTGAAC